>JANYGP010000046.1 GCA_025362315.1 Polaromonas sp. | reverse complement strand
GTTAGCTTGTGCGTGGGTTTGGAAAAAATGGCTTGTGGCATGTGTTAAAAGAATATGGTTGTGCACACAACTGTATATCAAACTAAATTTCTTGGCCAGAGCCAACTTCCGTTTTAAACGACCACATAAAGCGATTGCGGTGCTGTTTCAAAGAAGTCAAATAGAGCTGATTAACTGTAAATAAAACCAGTAAAATCTGAATATGGCTAAAGACAAAACCTCCTTCACCTGCACCGAATGCGGTGGGCAAAGCCCCAAGTGGCTGGGCAAATGCCCGCATTGCGACGCCTGGAACACGCTGATCGAAGGAGCGGCCGAAAGCAGCGCGCCCACTAAAAACCGCTACAGCCAGCAGTATGTGGGCCTGGCCAAAGCGTCTGAAGTCACTACGCTGGCCGACATTGACGCCAGCGACATGCAGCGCACGCCCACCGGCCACGAGGAACTTGACCGCGTACTGGGCGGCGGCATTGTGGAAGGCGGCGTCGTGCTGATTGGCGGCGACCCGGGGATAGGTAAGTCCACACTTCTGCTGCAAGCGCTGGATTCATTGCAACGCGCTGGTCAATCGACGCTGTATGTGACAGGTGAAGAAAGCGGCGCACAGATCGCGCTGCGTTCCCGGCGGTTGGGGCTGGAAGGCTCGCAGGTCAAAGTGCTGGCAGAAATCCAGTTGGAAAAAATCCTGGCGACGCTGGAAGCCACGCTACCCACAATCGCCGTGATTGACTCGATTCAAACTGTGTATTCAGACCAGCTCACATCCGCCCCCGGCTCGGTCGCCCAGGTGCGCGAATGCGCGGCGCACCTGACGCGCATGGCCAAGTCGTCTGGCGTGTGCATTGTGCTGGTGGGCCACGTGACGAAGGAAGGCGCGCTGGCTGGCCCGCGTGTGCTGGAGCACATGGTCGACACCGTGCTGTACTTTGAGGGCGACACGCACTCAAGCTTTCGCCTGGTGCGGGCGATTAAAAACCGCTTTGGCGCGGTGAACGAAATCGGCGTTTTCGCCATGACTGAAAAGGGCCTGAAAGGCGTCAGCAACCCCAGCGCCATCTTTTTAAGCCAGCACACCGAGCCCGTGCCCGGCAGCTGCGTGATGGTCACCCTCGAAGGCACGCGGCCCATGCTGGTCGAAATTCAGGCGCTGGTCGACAGCGGCGGGCCTTCGCCCAGACGCCTTTCAGTTGGCCTGGACAAAGACCGCCTGGCCATGCTGCTGGCTGTGCTGCACCGCCATGCAGGCGTGGCGTGTATGGACCAGGATGTGTTTGTCAACGCGGTGGGCGGCGTGCGCATCAGCGAGCCAGCAGCTGACCTGGCCGTGATGTTGGCCATCACGTCAAGCCTGCGCGGCAGGCCGCTGCCCAAAGGTTTTATCGCATTTGGCGAGGTTGGGCTGGCAGGTGAAGTACGCCCCGCGCCGCGCGGCCAGGAGCGATTGAAGGAAGCCGCCAAGCTGGGTTTTAGCATCGCCATCGTGCCCAAAGCCAATGCGCCGAAAAAGAATGACAAGGCTTTCGAGGGGCTGACGATTCATGCGGTTGAGCGGATTGAGCAGGCGCTGGAAGTGGTGCGCAGTTTGCAATAAGTTTTTGCTATGTATTCAGGAGCTGTATACGCCCTATTTATATGGGCTAAGGGTGTAAATCATCTTAATATGGATCCTATCTGCGAAGATGGGTATCCAGTCCCGTGCCAACAAGATTGGCTGGGCTGGATTCCCGCCTACGCGGCAATGGCGGATTCCAATTTACCTCACCGTTTACAAAAGTTTTGTTATTCAGCCGATCCATGCCGTGTTGATTCAAGTGACGGCTTGACTTTCGCTTTTAGCTTCGCATCTATTCTGCACGATCTGCCATGTCACCGACCACTTCATTTAAATACATCTGGGCTTCGCCAGCCTCTGCACTTGGTGTCTGTGCAGCAGGCATTGCGAGCCTGGCCGGAGCAAAGATCAAACGCGTCAGCGGTGTGCTGGAAGTCAGCCTTGCGCCTCGCAGCGCCATGCTTTGCAAGGCAGTGGCCTGTACGCCTTTTGCGGCCATCACGTTGGGCCATGTTGTCATCGCATGCAGTGCAAAGGAGCAAGCCGCCCATCGGCAGCATGAACGAGTGCATGTCGCGCAGTACGAACTGTGGGGCCCGCTTTTCTTGCTGGCATACCCTCTGGAGAGCATTTTTCAGTGGCTATGTGGACGGCAGGCTTACCTGGACAATCGCTTTGAAGTTGCAGCCAGAGCGGCGTGTCGTGAATTGCATTGAACATGCGCTGGAATAAACAGGCAACTTGCAGCAGCTTGTTTATGCTATGTTATCAATAGCTGCTTGCGCCCATAATATATGGGCTGTAGGCCTAATTTGTATTAAAAATTGAGACATTGCGTCAATTTATCTGTCATGCCTGCGAAGGCGGGTGATCAGTCTGGTTCAAATAAAATTAACATGGCTAACTCGGCAACTGGATCCCCACCTTCGCGGGAATAACGGACGCTTGATAAATTTAAAGCTTTTGACACCGTGAAAATCGCCATCATTTCTGACATCCACGGCAACCTGCCAGCGCTTGAGGCCGTGCTGGCAGAGATTGACCAGGAGGGCGTGGACCAGATCATCAACGTCGGCGACACGCTGGGCGGCCCGCTTGAATCAGCCCGCACGGCTGATCTGCTGATGCTGCGGCAAATCCCCATGATTGCAGGCAACCACGAGCGGCAGTTGCTCACCTTTCCGCCTGAAAAGTTAGGTCAAAGCGATGTCTGCACGGCCAGCGAAATTTCAAGCGTTCACCGCGCTTGGCTGGCCAGCGCACCGCCCACGATGTGGCTAACTGATGATGTTTTTGTCTGCCACGGCACGCCGCACAGCGACTTGCACTGTTGGCTTGAAACCATCACAGATGACTTTGGCCAAAACGGCTCGCCCGGCGTGCACGCTGCCACACAGGCGGAGGTCATCGCGCGCCTGGGCGCTGGCCGTCACTTGCAGGCCAGTCTCATCATCTGCGGCCACACGCTTATTCCCCGGGTCGGCAGTGTGCCCAGCCCGGCCGGCGGTCATCTCATCACCATCGTTAACCCCGGCAGTGTGGGCTTACCTGCCTACGACGATATTTACCCCTTCAAGCACCACATTGAAACCGGCAGCCCGCACGCCAGGTACGCCCTCGCCGAGCAAACACCCGCTGGCTGGCGCGTCGAGCTGCGCTGCACGATGTATGACTTTGAAAGCATGGCCAGGCTGGCTGAATCGCGCGAGCGGCCCGACTGGGCGGTGGCGGTGCGAACCGGGCAGGTTGGCTGAGGCACAGCGGCTTTCGTCTTACAATGGCTGGATCGATACAAGGAGCGCAAGAATGTCTATCCCAACCGCAACGCTGTCCAGCAAATACCAAATTTCTATTCCCAAAGAAGTCAGGGACAGCATGAACTTCAAGCCGGGTCAAAAGCTGGCTTTTTTGTGTATTGGCAAATCGGTCAGTTTGCTTGCGCAGCCACGAATGGAAGATTTATTTGGAATAGGCAAAGGTGCTGACACCACCGGATACCGCGACCGTGACACGCGCCGGGAAGATACCCTTCCTAAGCTTGTAAAGTTTCCCACGCTCAAAGCCGCTACGCTTGCGCCTTCCAAAGCCAAACCAGATGCCAAAGTTGCAGCGCGAGCGCCCCATGCCGCCAAAAAGGGTCGCAGTAAAGTTGCGGCATGAAGCTGCTAGACACGTGTGTTTGGATTGAAATTGTCTCAGGCAGCCCGCAGGGCAGGGTATTCAGCGCCTTGACCAAGGACAAGCAAAGCGTGCTGGTGCCCAGCCTGGTTCAGTTTGAGTTACGGCGCTGGGCGCTGCGTGAATACGAGGCAACGCGCGCCAACACCATCGTTTTGGCACTGCGTGAGGGTGTCGTGGTGCAAGCCGGCGAGCGCGTGGCGTTTTTAGCCGCAGATTTGGCGCGTCAATACAAACTCCACGCCATCGACGCCCTGATTTACGCCACAGCGCTAGAACATGACGCCCAGTTGGTCACCTGTGACGCCCATTTCAAAGACCTGCCGCAAGTGGACTACACCGCCAAAGTCACATCGACCTAGCCAACATGCCGCGCGATCTTTTTACTCAACCATTGTTCAGCCCCAAGCTGATCAAAAGCCGCTTTCCCGCACAACCCCTGCCCGACGCGCACCTGCAAGCTATCACCCAGTGGGCAGCGCAGCTCAAGGGCGGGTTGGGCCAGGTCAAGGAAGAGGCGATTCGCACCAGCTTTCTCAAACTGTTTTTTGTGGATGTGCTGGGCTATGGCTTCGTTGGGAGCAACCCCACTGGCGTCTGGACGCTTGACCTGGAAACCCAGGCCGCACGCGGCGCAGTAGACGCTTGCCTGGGCACCTTCACCCATGACCAGCGGCAAACTGTTGCACCGTTTGAGCTCAAAGGCCCAAAAACCAGCAACCTCGATGCCCTGATGCCCGGCCGCTACAAAAGCCCGGTGCAGCAAGCCTGGGAATACGCCAACGACCTGCCGGGCAGCCAGTTTGTGCTGGTCAGCAACTGCGATGAAACCCGCCTGTACGCCCTGGGCTACGGCCGCGCTGTGTATGAAAGCTGGACGGCCGCAGAGCTGCTGCAGCCTGAGCGTTACGCCAGTTTTGTCGGGCTGCTGCATTCTGGCAACCTGCTCAGCAACGCCACGCAAAACTTGCTCAAAGACAACGCGCTGGCTGAAAAAAACATCACCCAGGCGCTGTACAACGACTACAAAACCCTGCGCCAGGAACTCATCGTTGGCCTGCACCACTTCAACCCCGGTGTGGCCTTTGTTGAGCTGGTGGCGCATTCCCAAAAGCTGATTGACCGGCTGCTGTTCATCGCCTTTGCCGAAAGCCGCGGCTTGCTGCCGCAAGGCTCCATCAAACGCGCAGCCACTGAAGTCAACCCCTACAACCCGCAGCCGCTGTGGACCAATTTTGTGGGCCTGTTCAAAGCGGTTGACGTGGGCAGCCCGTTCCTGAACATACCGCCTTACAACGGCGGCCTGTTTGCGCCTGATGCTGCACTCGACGCTTTGAGCGTCAGCGACAAGCTGGTTAAAAGCTTCATGAAGCTGGCCGGGTACGACTACGCGCAAGAGGTCAGCGTCACGGTGCTGGGCCGCATTTTTGAGCAAAGCATCAGCGACCTGGAGCGCATTGCCAGCGCAGGCGATGTGTCGCAATTTGCATTGACCAACATCGCCAGCAAAACCAGCGAAAAAAACGGAAAAAACGTACAAGGCAAACGCAAGCGCGACGGCGTGGTTTACACGCCCGATCACATCACCCGTTTTATTGTTGAGCAAACGGTTTACCCCGTCATCGTCGACAAGTTTTTTGCGCTGCAGCAAGCCTTTTGTACCAATGGCATCTGGCGCAAACCCAGCAAAGAAGAAAAGGACAACGCACCCAAAGCAGTTGTGCCCGCCAACACCACTGAATACGCTTTCTGGCTGGCCTGGCAAACCGAGCTGGGCTGCATTCGCGTGTGCGATCCGGCTTGCGGCTCAGGCGCTTTTCTGGTTGCTGCATTCGATGTGCTCAAAGAAGCCTACACCCAGCTGCACCTCAAGCTGCGCGAGCTGGCCCCGGCTGAATTGTTGATCGTTGACATCAGCCACCAGATATTGAAGAGCAACTTGTTCGGCGTTGACATCAACGCCGAAAGCATTGAAATCACCAAGCTGTCGCTGTGGCTGAAAACCGCAGAATTAGGCCACCAGCTGGCCAGCCTGGGCGCCAACTTTTACCAGGGCAACAGCCTGGTGGCCGATGGCGCGGTAGACCCGCTGGCGTTTGACTGGTCATCGAGGTTTGCCAATGCATCTGAAAACGCTGTTGATTCAGGAGCTATCAATTCAGTAGCTACTTGCGCCCGTATTAATTGGGCTATAGGCCAAAATGATACCCAAGATGAGGCAAATAAGAATGTTTTTGATGGTTTTGACATTGTGCTGGGCAACCCGCCCTATGTGCGCCAGGAGCTGTTCCTTGACTTAAAACCGTACCTGGCTGCCAACTACAGCACCTACCACGGCGTGGCCGATTTGTATGTGTACTTTTACGAGCTGGGTTTGCGCCTGCTCAAACCTGGCGGCAGGCTGGGCTACATCTCGAGCAGCAGCTTTTTCAAAACCAGCTCGGGCGAGCCACTTCGCCGCCTGCTCACCACCGCGTGCCAGCTGGAAGTGCTGGTCGACTTTGGCGACTGGCAGGTGTTTGAAGGCGTCACCACTTACCCGGCCGTCATCACTGCGCAGAAGGCAAACCTCGATGCCACCAAACCTGCCAAATTTTTGCAACTGACCGCTGCAGTGGCTGACCTGAGCGCTTTTTTTGAAGACAACAAACAAAGCCTGGACCTGGCGCAGCTGCTGGGTAAAAACGTGCAAGGTGATGCCGCCAAAGCTGCCGCCGAATGGCAACTAGAAAGCGTGGAAGCCGCTGCCCTGCGCGACAAGCTCACCCGCGGCCACCCCACGTTAAAGCAGGCAGTTGGCTCGCCGTATCGCGGCGTACTGACGGGCCTGAACGAAGCCTTTGTCATCGACCGCGCCACGCGCGACAAACTGGTCTACGCCGACATTGCCAGCGAAGGCTTGTTCAAGCCTTTTCTGGAAGGCAAAGACATCAAGCGCTGGCAGGTTGAAAGTGAGGACCGCTGGCTGATATTGATGCCCAAGGGCTGGACGCGCGGGGCGATGAAAGCCGCTTCTGTGCTGGACGAAGCCGCCGCCTGGGCCTGGCTGGCTGGCAAACACCCAGCCCTGTCCGCGTACTTGCTGCCCTTTGCTGACGCTGCCCGCAAACGCACCGACCAAGGCGAGTATTGGTGGGAGCTGAGGGCTTGTGCTTACTACGACAAGTTTGAGCAGGCGAAGATTTACTACCCTGACATCTGCGTTGCGCCCAGCTTTTACCTTGACACGCAAGGCATGTTTTCAGGCAACACAGGATACTTTTTACCTGTAGTTCACCCGTGGCTTGCAGCGCTGATGAATTCAAAAGCCGTCTGGTTTTTAATCACGGGCATGTCAACCCACATTCGGGGCGGTTACAGGCGCATGTTTACCCAGCACTTGTCGGTTTTGCCCGTCCCCGCCAGCACCCCAGCCCAACAAACCCAGCTCAGCACCCTGGCTGAAGCCGCTACCCAAACCGCCAGTCAGCGCCTGCAAACCCAGCGCAACTTTGCCCGCCGCATTCATGACCTGCTGCCCTCACCCCCGCCCAAGGGTGCGCAAACCACGTTGGGTGAAGCATTGAGCCACTGGTGGCTGCTGGCAGACTTCAAGGCGTTTCAAGCGGAGGTTGCCAAACGCTTCAAGGCCGACATTCCACTCAAAGACCGCAACGACTGGGAGCAATGGTTCAGCGCCGAGCGCATTCGCATTCAGCAGCTCAGCGCCAACATTGCAGCTGTAGAGCGCAGCATCGACGAGATGGTGTACACGCTGTTTGGCTTGGGTGCGGCAGAGGTGGCTTTGATAGAGCGGCAAGTGGTGCGTTGAAGGCGCGGTAAAACCAAAGAGCCCTCACCCTAGCCCTCTCCCGCAAGCGGGAGAGGAAACTAAGGAGCCCCTTTCCCGCAAGCGGGAGAGGAAACTAACGAGCCCCTTTCCCGCAAGCGGGAGAGGGAACTAACGAGCCCCTTTCCCGCAAGCGGGAGAGGGAACTAACGAGCCCCTTTCCCGCAAGCGGGAGAGGGAACTAACGAGCCCCTTTCCCGCAAGCGGGAGAGGGAATGAATCAACCCCCTCGCGCGCGTGCACAGCCCACCGAATTAACTCCCTCTCCCGCAGGCGGGAGAGGGCAGGGGTGAGGGTTCAACGCGCCGGCCACCTACTTCATCAGCGAAAATACGGCGAATGAATCTCCAAAAAATCCCTCTTCAAAAAGTCCTTGTGCCGATAGCCGTCATCGGCGGCGCGGCACTGGCGTACCGCTCCTACAGCTGGCCCGGCATCGCAGTGGTCGCAACTTTTTTGGTGTTTGGCATCCTGCTGCACTTCACCCGGCTGATGGCTATCCTCAAACGCGCAGCCAACCGGCCGATTGGCCATGTTGACAGCGCTGTCATGCTCAACGCCAAACTCAAACCCGGCGCCACGCTAATGCACATCGTGGCCATGACACGGTCGCTGGGTTTGCTCAAGTCAGCCAAAGGCTCCCAGCCTGAAATTTTTGAATGGAAAGACGCCGGCGAATCCGTCGTGACCTGCACATTTTTAGGTGGCAAGCTGGCCAGCCATGTGCTCATCAGGCCGGGTACGCAAGACAATCTATAATTTGCGTATTACCAAGTAACACTTTATTGGGCTTAAGTATGCGCACCGTCTTGACAAGTAATATGACAAGCAAGGGCCAGGTCACCATACCTGCTGCATTTCGCCAGAGTTTGGGCTTCAAGACCGGAGCGGCGGTTGAATTTTTCGAGGCTGGCTCTTATGTGGGCGTCCGGCCAGTCCAGCATGCGTCGCACGCTCCCAAAAGCGGCTTTGGCATGATCAAGGCCAAGGTCAAGCAGGTTCCTACCGATTTTGATGTGGCAACGCTGCTGGCTAAAAAGTCAGCCAGATAAGCCGACATGATTGGACTGGACACCAACGTACTTGCGCGTTACTACACGGCAGCAGGCAGCAAGGACAACCCGGCAACTGTCAAGCAATGCGACGCTGCACGCCGCTTGATCGAAAGCGGTAAACGTTTGATGGTCAGCAAAACAGTGTTACTGGAGCTTGAGTGGGTTTTGCGCGGTGCTTACGGCGTGGCTCCGCTACAAATGCAAGACGTCTTTTTGCATCTGCTCAGTCTTCAACAGCTTGAACTCGAGGACCGGGTGGCAGTGCAATCGGCCGCTGACGCACTAAGCTCTGGTTTTGATTTTGCGGATGCTTTGCACCATGCCAGTTACCGCCATTGCAGCGCTGTAGCCACTTTTGATGACAAAGGTTTTGTGCGGCGTGCTGGTAAGGCAGCATTGAAGCCTCCTGTCACGTTGCTACGATAAAGCGCGCCACCGTTAACATCACTGATCAAAAATTCAACTCCACAGGAACAATATGACAGCAGCAGCACCCCAAGCATTAGACGACCGCGACGGCAAAATCTGGATGGACGGCCAGATGGTGGAGTGGCGTGACGCCAAGATCCATGTGCTGAGCCACACCCTGCACTACGGCTGCGGCGCTTTTGAAGGCGTGCGCGCTTACAAACTTGCTGACGGCAGCACCGGTGTTTTCAGGCTGGAAGAGCACACCGAGCGACTGTTCAACAGTGCCAAAATTTTGCGCATGAAGATCCCTTTTACGCAGGCAGAAGTCATGCAGGCCACGCTGGATGTGGTGCGTGTCAACAAGCTGCCGAGCTGCTACATTCGCCCGCTGACCTGGATTGGTTCTGAAAAGTTGGGCGTGTCACCCAAGGGCAACAAAATCCACTTGATGGTGGCTGCCTGGCCGTGGGGCGCGTATTTGGGCGACGATGGTTTGAAGCGCGGCATTCGCGTCAAAACATCGAGCTTCACGCGCCACCATGTCAACATCACGATGATTCACGCCAAAGCGGTGAGCAACTACACCAATTCGATCCTGGCCAACATGGAAGCCACAGACGAAGGCTACGACGAAGCACTGCTGCTGGACCCGCAAGGCTTTGTGAGCGAAGGCGCTGGCGAGAACGTGTTTGTGGTGCGCAAAGGCGTGGTGTACACGCCGGACTCAAGCGCTGGTGCGCTGAACGGCATCACGCGCAACACAATCTTTTCAATCTGCCAGGACTTGGGAATTGAGCTCAAGGAAAAAGCCATCACGCGTGATGAAATCTATATTGCCGATGAAGCATTTTTCAGCGGCACAGCGGCTGAAGTTACGCCCATTCGCGAACTGGACCGCATTGAAATCGGCTCGGGTTCACGTGGTCCCATCACCGAAAAAATTCAGGCCGCATTTTTCGACATCGTCAATGGCCGCAATGCCAAGTACGCATCCTGGCTGGCCAAAGTTTAAAGCCCAATCACGCATGACCACCTCATCACACATCGAACTGCTGGCAAAAGACCTGAACGCCCTAGGCGGCGTGTACTGCCCCAGCGCCAAAGCGCATATGGATATTTACAGCAGCCACCCCCGGGTTTTTCTGGACGTGGCCCGCACCGGGCAGGGCAAGTGCCCGTATTGCGGCACGGTGTATGCGCTCAAGGCGGGCGAGCATTTTGGTGCTCACCACTGAGCGTTAGAGCTTGTCGTGGGAGCCTAGCCTTTTTTAGTCCACGCGCCGCACCAGCCTTTGCCTGCTACCAGGTTGTTGCCAAACACAGCACAGCCCCCCGAGGCTTCACCTGCCTTGCCTTGGTACAAAGTGCAGCCTGCGCAGAATTGGTCAGCGCCGCGGTTGGGGTACTTTTTGGCATCCACTGTCGTGGCATCGGCTTTGTAGCCAAGAGCCACGGCTTGCTCACTGGTTTCCAGCACGGCTGTCGGGGATGTTTGGGCCCGAGCAAGTGTGGTGAGCGCCAGTGCGGTAAATGCCGATGCACACGTGAACGATTGCTTGAAGAAAATTCTGCGGGAGTTTGTCATGGTGATGCTTTGTAAAAAGGGTTTTAAAAAGGATTCAAAAGGATTCAAAGTAAGGGCTTAAGCAAAAGGTGATGGGCCTGGAATTCGACTTGAAAATCACTGCTGCTTGGCGCCTTCGCCCAGACGCCGGCCCAGCGACACCGCATAAGGTGCTGCTCTGGCAGCCAGCATCGGGTCGCTTGAGGCTTCAACGCCCTTTGGCATCACCATCGGGTTGTAGTTGGTGGTCAGGCATGGCCCACCGCCGTCTTCTGACACAGAAGTCACTTTCAACACGCCCAAATTGACTTTTTTGCGGCCTTCAGGCAGCGGTACAGTGGCGTTGTCCAGCTTGTCGCCAGCCTGTGCCAGCTCAAGATTGAAGTTGAACGCGAGCTTGCCGTCCTTGACACGCTGGCGCAACTCGTCGAATAAAAAGTTGGCGCCCTTGGCTTTGGCTTCGTCATCGGTCAGGCCCTGCAAGCCGCCCACGGGTTCAAAAATCCATTTGCCAAACTGTTTGGCACCGCTGGCGTTGACAAAAGCGTGCGCATGCACGCCCCAATAGTTCACGCCACCGTAGCTGGCCGGTACCGGCTGGGACGCATAGTGCTTGCCTTGCAACAGCGTTTCAGGATTGGCGTCAACAAATGCCTTGACTTTGGCTGGGTCAGCTGCCTTGGTCACCGGGTCTGGCTGCCGCGCAATGAGGCCCGCCATCAGTTGCTGCGGCGTCGATGATCCAAAAACAGGCGCTGAAATATTGCCCATCATCCAGCGCTCGCCGTCAGGCAAATTGAACTGCAGCGACAGGTTGCGCTGGCTTTTTGCATTGTCCGGCGCGTTCGGGTTGCCACCGCCGACTGAAAAGCGCACCACCACCGGCACAGCCTTGCCGCTGAATACCGACGCGGTTGACAAAGCCTTGGCATCCGCAGTGGCAACAAACTCACCCGCAGCGCAAATGCCTTTGGCACCCGAACGCCGGTAACCGGCAAACTTGCCGCCGGTGGCTTCAAACTGGTTGACAAAGGTGGTCGGATCAATCGGTGCAGCGCTGGCCGCCGCTGGGCTGGTTTGCGCGATGGCTGCAAAACACAACAATGACGTGGCAGTTGCCACTGTGGACAAAACGAAAATTTTCATCGTGGGTCTCCTGGTTGGATTCAAATGGGGATGCAAGTCTGCTTTTGACTGCAGCTGTGATGTTGACTGCTTACATTTGCGGAGTTCTTACAATCTGGTGGTATTTGACCTTCCTGTCTATTTTTTAACGTCAAAGCGCAAAAATTCATGAAAAAGTTGGCACCCAGCACCTTTCAAACCCATCAGCAAACCCATCAGCAAACAACCAATTGCGGTCAAACAACCAATTGGGGTCAGACTCCAATTAAATTCCTGCTTTGACCCGCTCGCTCATCATTGCGCCGCAGTGGATTGGCGACGCTGTCATGACCGAGCCGCTGATGCGACGGCTGGCCGCGCGCGGGGAGCGGCTGACGGTAGGAGCGCTGCCCTGGGTGGCGCCGGTGTACCGGGCGATGCCGCAGGTCTCTGGCGTCATTGAATTTCCGTTTGCACACGGCGGTTTGCAGTTTGCAGCACGGCGGCGAATTGCCCGGCAAATGGAAGGCCAGTTTGATGCGGCTTATGTGCTGCCAAATTCACTGAAAAGCGCGTTGTTGCCGTTTTTGGCCAGCATTCCCAAACGCGTTGGCTACCTGGGCGAGGCGCGCATTGGGCTGCTGACGCACCGGCTGAAAAACCCGCGAAATAACCCCGACAGCAAGCTGCCCATGGTGGCGTTTTATTCGGCTTTGAGTGGCGAAGCGGGCATTGGGACGGACCGGCCGCAGCTGCAGGTGCCCGAGGCGCAAGCTGCGCAAACGCTGCAAGCGCTTGGCCTGAAGCACGGGGCGTATGCCGTGTTTGCGCCGGGCTCGGAATACGGCCCTGCCAAGCGCTGGCCGGCTGCGCACTACGCTGCGCTGGCCAGGCAGCTGCAACTGCCTGTCGTACTGCTGGGCTCTGGCAAAGAGGCCGAGCTGTGCGAGGCAATTGTAAAAACCGCTGATAACTGCCTGAATATGGCAGGAAAAACGACGCTGGCCCAAGCAATATGTGCGCTGGCAGCTAGCAAATTCATAGTCAGCAATGACTCGGGCCTGATGCATGTGGCAGCGGCCCTGAGCGTGCCGCAGGTGGCGATATTTGGCTCCAGCAGTCCGCTGCACACCCCGCCGCTGAGCGACAAGGCAGCCGTGTTGTGGCTTAAAAATGATGCTGGCTACCAGCCACCTCTGGACTGCGCACCGTGTTTTGAAAGAACATGTCCGCTGGGTCACACCCGCTGCCTGAATGACATCAGCCCAGAGCACGTGCTAACGGCGCTGCGCGGGTAAAAAACCGAACAGGCCTTGTTCAAAAAATTCAAAGCACGGTGGGTCTGCGCCGCGTACCATCAGGTGCATGACAACATCTGCGGACTTTATCTCCACCACAGCAGACCGAATCCACCAGGCTGCCGCCTCGGGCCACAGCTTGCGCATTCGCGGCGGCGGCAGCAAGGATTTTTATGGTCAAGCATTCAAGGGCGAGATTCTTGACACCACTGCCTTGAAGGGCGTGGTCAGCTACGAGCCCAGCGAGTTGGTGGTCACCGCGCTGGCCGGCACGCCGCTGGCAGAGCTGGAGGCGTTGCTGCACGCACAAGGCCAGTGCCTGCCGTTCGAGCCACCCAATTTTGGTGGCAACGCCACTGTGGGCGGTATGGTCGCCAGTGGCTTGAGCGGCCCGGCACGTGCCAGCGCAGGCGCAGTGCGCGACTTTGTGCTGGGCGTCAAGCTCGTCAATGGCAAGGGCGAGCACCTGACCTTTGGCGGTCAGGTGATGAAAAACGTTGCTGGTTACGATGTGTCTCGCCTGATGGTGGGCGCCATGGGCACGCTTGGCTTGCTGACGGAAGTCAGCATCAAGGTGTTGCCCATTGCGCCACTGGAGGCCACGCTGAAGTTCGACATGACGCAGGCCCAGGCCCTGGCCCAACTCAATGTGTGGGGCGCGCAGCCCTTGCCGCTCAATGCCAGTTGCTGGGTGGAAGATGCTGGCACAGGGACGCTGTACCTCCGGCTGCGCGGCGCTGTGGCGGCAGTTGAAGCAGCTTGTGCCAAACTCGGCGGCCAACGCTTGCCCAATGCACAGGCAGCCGCCGACTGGACGCTGTGTCGCCAGCAGCAATTGCCGTGGTTTTTGGACCGCAATGGCATGCAAGACCTGTGGCGCTTGTCTGTGCCTCAAACAGCGCCTGTGCTGGACTTGCCTGAATCGCCATTCATGGAATGGCACGGCGGGCTGCGGTGGGTGCGCGCCGATGCAACCCAGGGGCAGCAACTGCGCGATGCGGCACAGGCAGTCGGCGGTCATGCTACGCTTTTTATAGCTGGTAGCGCCCATAAAACGGGCGCTATGGCCGTATTTGATGTCTTAAAACCGCCCTTGGACCGCATCCACCGTGAGTTAAAGCGTGAGTTTGATCCGCATGGCGTTTTCAACTTGCAGCGCATGCACACCGACTGGTAGGCGCACAGCATGCGGCGCTTCAGACCCTTTAGTCACCTGACCGGGCAGCACCGCACGGCGGCTACCAACCGGCTGCTGGGTGGGTTGCTGGCGTTCAACGCCGGGGCCATCAACGCAGGCGGTTTTTTGCTGGTCAGCATGTACACGTCGCACATGACCGGCTTTGCGTCCATGCTGGCCGACAACCTGGTGCTGGGCAACATGAAACTGGTGCTCGGTGCCTTGGGGGCATTGCTGGCTTTTACCGCAGGCGCGGCAACCACCGCAGTGCTGGTCAACTGGTCGCGGCACAACTGGCTGCGCAGCGAGGTGGCGCTGCCACTGCTGGTTGAAGCCGCGCTGCTGTTGATATTTGGGCTGATGGGCGCAACGCTGACCCGCCAAACGCCGTTTGCCGTCCCGCTCACGCTGCTGGTGCTGGCTTTCACCATGGGCCTGCAAAACGCACTGGTCAGCAAAATTTCGTCGTCCCAGATCCGCACCACGCACATGACCGGCGTCATCACCGACCTGGGCATCGAACTGGGTAAATTGCTGTACTGGAACCGCACCAGCACCCCGCCTGAATCGCGCGTGCGGGCCAACCGCATCAAGCTGCGCCTGTACGCTACATTGCTGGGTGCGTTCATCGGCGGCGGCCTCGTGGGTGCGTTGGGATTCAGATATGTCGGCTTTGTCTGGGTGACTCCTTTGGCACTTGGGCTGCTGGCCATTTCTCTGCCGCCCCTGTATGCCGACTGGCGACGTCAGCAGCGGCGCAAAGCCCGCTTGATGCAACAACCTCAATAAACACTTCATGCAAACCCACTTTGCCAACCAATTATGCAAACCAACCTGTCCCCTGAATTCAAAAACTCGGCTGAGGCTCTTGAGGCCGAAGCGATTTTGCGCAAATGTGTGCATTGCGGTTTCTGCACCGCAACGTGTCCCACTTATCAATTGCTGGGCGATGAGCTGGACGGCCCGCGTGGCCGCATTTACCTCATCAAGCAGGTGCTGGAGGGCGATGCGCCCACGCGCAAAACCCAGCTGCATCTGGACCGCTGCCTGACTTGCCGCAACTGCGAAACCACCTGCCCCAGCGGCGTGGAATATGGGCATTTGATTGACATTGGCCGCAAGCTGGTGGACGAGCGGGTAGAGCGGCCCATGCGCGAGAAGGCTGTGCGCTGGGCATTAAAAGAAGGTCTGCCATCCCCGCTGTTTGCGCCTGCCATGGCTGTGGGGCAAGCCGTGCGCGGCTTGTTGCCTGGGTCGCTGAAAAGCAAAGTGCCCGCCAAACAATCGGCTGGTGCCATGCCAGCAGGGACACATGCCCGCAAGGCTCTGTTGCTCGAAGGATGCGTCCAGCCCGCCATGTCACCCAACATCAATTCAGCCACGGCACGCGTGCTGGATGCAGCTGGCGTGCAAGTCGTGGTGGCCAAAAAAGCCGGTTGCTGCGGCGCAGTCAAATTCCACCTGAACGACCACGACGGCGCCAAAAGCGAAATGCGCCGCAACATTGATGCCTGGTGGCCGCATGTGGACGCTGGCGTTGAATGCATCGTGATGAACGCATCAGGCTGCGGCAGCATGGTCAAAGACTATGGCCATGCGCTGGCGGACGACCCAACTTACGCTGCAAAAGCCAAACGCATCAGCGCATTGACGCGCGACCTGAGTGAACTGCTGCCGGACCTGGTGGAAAAGCTTAAAGACAAAGTGACTGCCAACTCAGCGCAGATTGCCTTTCACCCACCCTGCACGCTGCAGCACGGCCAGCAACTGCGCGGCGGTGTTGAAAAGCACCTGGGTGCGCTCGGCTTCAACATCAAAACCGCCAGCTGCGAAGCACATTTGTGCTGCGGCTCGGCAGGCACCTATTCAGTGCTGCAACCCAAAATTGCCTACGCGCTGCGCGACCGCAAGCTGGGTAACCTGTCCGAGATGAAACCCGAAGTCATCGCCTCAGCCAACATCGGCTGCATCACGCACTTGCAAAGCGGCACGGCAACGCCGGTGCGGCATTGGGTGGAGGTGCTGGATGCGGCGTTGACATCTAACCCAGTCAGGCAACGCTAAACGCGATTTATAATATGGCATAACATGTTTTAATTTATTTTGGAGTATCTGCCATGAACTTCAGCATCCATTTACCGCAGCCATTGTTGGTGAGTTTGGACAACTTCGCGAAAACCAACAGCACCAGCCGCAGCGGTGTGGTGCGAGAAGCGGTTGAAAGCTACCTGGCACAAAAAACTGCCAGCCAGTGGCCAGCCGATGTGCGCGCCTGGATGTCATTGCCGCCGGACTCCAATGATTTGGATGGCTTGCCTAACTTCGATGCGTTACGCAGGGAAAACAATGACCTCTGGCAATCCCGGTCGGACAAATTACTCAAAGATTTCTCAAATTAAGCGCAGCGCCGCATGAAATATTTGCTGGACACGAACGCAGTCACGGTTTGGGCCAAAAAAGATGTGCAGTTTATCGCCAGGTTGCAAATCCTTACTCCGGCAGATATTGCCGTCAGCGTGCTGACTGAGCACGAATTGCTCTACGGCATCGCTTACAACCCACAGTTCAAACTGCGGCCTGTACTGGAGCGTCTGCTCGCCATCTTGCCCAAGCTGCCGGTCGATTCAGCAGTTGCTGCCAAAGCGGCGCTTGTCAGAGCAGAGTTGAGGCGACTTGGTCTTCCAGTTGGCCCTTATGACTTGCTGATTGCCGCAACCGCGCTTGAGCGTGGTTTGACGATGGTGACCCACAACATCGAAGAATTCAAGCGGATACCAGGGCTGGTAGTTGAGGACTGGCAGGCTGGTGGGTAGAAGAATGCAAGCCAATCCCTGCTGACACCACGCTGTCAGCATCCCCCCGGCAGGATCAAAGCTTCTTCAACAACGCAGGAGTCATTCATGAAAAACGCCATCACATGGTTTGAAATCGGTACTGCCAATCTGGCCAAAGCCACGGCTTTCTAAGAGGCTGTGCTGGGCCACAGCATGCATCAAGCCCGAGGACCGCGTGGCCTGTTACTCACCGACTGCTGTGTACGGCGTGAAAGACGAACTGCAAAGCTTTGTCTCCATCGGTATCGTGCAGGCAGGTGAGCCCTATGCTTTTGGGTTCTGACCCCAAAACCCCGTATCGGCAGGATGTGATTTATGCACCTGCTCGGGAGACGCCGATCACGCCGCTGCTAGACGACTTCGAATTCATTGAAAACCGCCAGCGCTGGGGCTACAAATTTCGCTTCGGTCTGTTTGATGTGAGCGACCACGACATGCGCCTGATTGCGCAGGCAATGCATGCAAATTCAAAGCTGCTGGCATTATGATGCCGGTTTGATGAATTGCAGAATGCTATGGAAAACGGAGCTGTTAGCGCCCGTATTTATTGCGCTACAGCTCTAAAATACAACCAAAACGCCACAGTACAACACCCATGCGCCGCGCAGACCGACTTTTCCAGCTCGTGCAGTTTATTCGTGGGCGCAGGCTGAGTACGGCCGCTGATCTGGCCGAGCGGCTGGCCGTCACCCGCCGCACCATTTACCGCAAAACAACTTAATGGGCTGACCTGCAGCACCAGGGCGTGCCGATTGAAGGGGAAGCGGGTGTGGGCTACCGGCTGGGCGCGGGCTTTGATTTGCCGCCCCTGATGTTCACCCAAGACGAGGCCAAGGCACTGGTGGCCGCCGTGCGCGTGGCGCAAATCGGGCTCGACGCCAGCCTGGCTTCCAGTGCTGTTACGGCCCTCATCAAAATCTTGTCGGTGCTGCCAGCCGCTGCCAGGGCCGCCGCCGAACGCCAGGCGGTGTACGCACCGCTCAAAGTCGTGACAGGTCTGGATGCCGCAACGCGTCAACGTCTGGGAAAGCTTCGCCAAGCCGTGCAAACGCAGCGTAAATTGCGGATGACCTACTGCGATTTGCAAAACAAATCAACCCAGCGCACCGTACGACCGCTGGGTTGCTATTACTGGGGCAAGGTGTGGACGCTGACCGCCTGGTGTGAAAAAAAAAGTGACTGTCGCAATTTTCGGATGGACCGTACACAAAGCTGCACCGAAATTGCTGGTCAATTCCAGCAGGAGGCGGGTAGAACGCGGGCAGATTTTTTGCGCAATGTTGGGGCCGCTCCCGGGGTGATTGCAGCCGGTCGTTGATCAGAAGCAGCACTTCAGGCGCTGCTCACAAGCCATCAGCTAAAAAAGCCTTAAAACCCGACCTTCTTTTTACAAGCAAGCTGTGCTGATGCCATCCGCGCGTCCATGCTGGTTTGAATACCGGGTGATGTGCCGCGCGTTAACAACTCGTCTTGCTGCGCCTTGGGCACGCTGGCCCAGTAATTGTCTGACACGCATTGGCAGTAGGGTGCGGTCAGCTTGGTGTCTTTGGGCGCGTCGGGCACGTTGCTGCCGATTTTTATGCACATGTCGGTGTTGGCTTTTTTCAAGGCGCTGATCGGGTCGTTGGCCTGTGCAGCGCCTGCGAGCAAGCAGGTTGAAAAAAGGACTGCAGCAATTGCAGAGCTAAAAATTTTCATAAATCTTCCTGGATAAATAAAGTTTAGGTTGGCTCTGGCGGGTGCTTGTTAGCAGATGTTCGGGGTGTAAACACATTTGATTTGCTTGGCATGAAAACCCACCGCAACCGGTGCGCCGCCGCCAACGCGATCATAAAAACTGACAAAGCCAACACTGGCAGGTTTTGCCACTGCATAAATGGGGTGAAGCCTGTAAACAAACTGACCTGGCCATCCAGGTAGGCGGTTTTGTTCGGCGGCAAGCGGCTGTGCACCTGGCCGCGCTGGTCTACCAGTGCGGTCACGCCGGTGTTGGATGCAGACATCACCCAGCGGCCCGTCTCCAGTGCGCGCATTTGGGCAATCTGCAGGTGCTGCTCTGGCGCGTAAGTGTGGGCAAACCAGGCAAAATTGCTGATGTTCAGGATGACTTCAGCGGCTTTGGCTTTGTCAGCCATCACCGTGTCCAACAGGTCTTCAAAGCAGATGCTCATGGCCACTTTTGCCTGGGGCAGTACCAGCGGCGGCTGGCCCGCTGGCCCGGGCGTAAACGACCCCAGATCGAGCTTGAGCTGGCGACCCAGCCACTCAGCCCCACGCGGCATGGCCTCGCCGAAGGGAATCAGCCGGTGCTTGTTGTACTGATAGTTGGCTGTACTTTGATCAGTGCTTTGCCCACCGCCGGGAACCAGCGCGATGGCACTGTTGGCCAGCACGCTTTGCTGGCCATCGGCAGAGGGCGTGGAAGCAATGGTTCCCAACACGATGGCGCTGCTGCTGACGGTGGCGAAGTCTTGCCAGCGCTGGCGCAAGTCTGCGGGCAGCGATGCCCACTCAATCGGCAGTGCTGTTTCAGGCAGTGCAGTAAGTTCTGTGCTGCTGGTTTGCAGCATTTCGCCATAAACAGTCAGCGCGCGGCGCAGCCCATCCTGCGTGAATTTATCATGCTGGGGCAAATTGCCTTGCAGCAGCCTAACCGACAGCGTGCGGCCTGTGTCTTGGGTCCACTGCACATTGGCCAGGCCAAAGCCCAGAGCAGCCAACATCACGCCCGTGAACGCCGCGACAACACCTGCCCGTTGCAGAGCTGCCTTGTTCGCAGCATTGACCAGGCAGTCGGCGATTAACGCTGCCAGAAATGCGGTGATGAAGGTCAGCCCAAAAACACCAATGACTGGCGCAAAAACTGCCAGTGGCCCTGGCACTTGTGAGTAACCCGTCACCAGCCACGGCAAGCCGCCAAAAAGCTGCCCACGCGCCCACTCGGTCAGCGTCCAGCAAGCGGCGCAGGTCAAATTGCGTACCAGCCGACTGAACAGATGGGAGAGGCGGGTTGGCAAAACCGACAACGCCCAGGCAGCTGTTGCCACAAACAAGGCCATGTAGATCACCAACACCGCCGTCAGCGCAACGCTTAGCCAAAGGCCCGCTTGAGAAAAAGCATTCAGACCAGGGGCCACCCACCAAAATCCAGCTCCAAACCAGCCGATGCCAAATGCCAGGCCGATCAGCCAACTGAGAGAAGGCGCTTGCTGGTTCAGCAGAACAAACAGACCGGCCAGGCAGAACGGCGTGAACCACCAGGCGTTGGCGGGTGCGAAAGACAGCGTCATACAGGCCCCAAAAATTGAGGCTGACAGAGCGCTCAGGGGCAACGACGTGATCGCTGCTGCAGGCAGCTTTGGGCTAGCCGCCGGCGGGACATAGCCGTGCGCCGATGCCGAACCCCTAACAAGAGGTTTGTTAACGGACGCGGCTGATTTCACGCTCAAGCGCGGCCACATTGCTTTGGTGGCGCACGATGACTTCAACTGCTGCACGTTGCAGCGTGGCAGATTTAAGGGCCAGTTGCTCTGACTGCAGCTCGCTGCTCAAAATCGCCCGACGGTCTACTTCACGGGCACTCTGCTGGCTGCTTTGGTCTGACCTTGCGATTTGGGACAGTTGCTTTTGCGGTCTGCTGGCGGCAGTGGGCAGCACAGATGCAGCAGCCGGCGTGATCACAAGCGCCCCTGCTTTGGGGGCCAGATTGCTATACACCTCCATGCCAGTGCCAGCTTCGGTGTGCAAAAAGATCGCAGAATGGGCGTTAGTAGCTATTAAATACATAGCTGCTAGCGCCCGTATTGTGTGCGCCACAGGTTTAAAAGTCTTGATAAAAAATCTCATCGAGTGGCACCCGCTGCGCAAAAAGGCACATTCAACGTTTGGCCAACTGCCAAGCCCAGCCGGTCAGCGTCGCCGCTGGGCAGCTCAATGCAGGCTCTGGCTTTGAAGTCAAAAGCCAATCGAAACGGCTGGATGGACCTGACGATTTTGATGACCACACCACTGGGGCTGACAAACACCGCATCGATGGGAAAACGCATGAACGCGGTGTGAATGTTGTTGCACGGCAGCAGCAGCAGGCCCTGGTTGGCACCCAGACTTTTACGGCCCAAGAGGCCTACCAGCCGCTGCCAAAAGCCATCCGCTACTTGCAGCTGCACCGATGAAAACAAATTGTCAGCCGCGCTCATGGGAAGTTGCCAGCCAGCGGCGGTACCGTCATGCGCACCACGGCTTGCGACGCAATCGGAATGCCGTCCAGCGCATAGCAGCCCTTGTCAATCAGTGAGGCGGTCGGGTTCAACACCAGCAGCGTCTGCGACACCATCTTGTCAATCACCGGAAAAATCATGTGGTAGCAGTGCTTAATTTGAACCTTCAGCAGCAGCGAATCAGCCCGGGTTTGCTGCGAGCTGCCGCCCACTCGGTTATCGGTCAGCAGGTTGGTCACCGGAATGACGCGCCCCGATCCGCCGTTCGGATCTGTGATGCCAAAGTCCCTGAACGACGCAGCTGTCGGGTTGAGCTTGGTGATCTGGTCGGGGGGCAAGTTGGTAGCGGCGGCAAGGTACGCAGCACCCATCACCACCGCGTAGTTGTTTGACGACACATCCTTGAAGCCACTGCCGCCCACCGCGCCCAGGCCAGCCCCCACATACAGCGGCGAGACGGCTTTAAGAAAAGCTTTTCGCATTTCAAGCTGGCTACCGCCAGTGGCTGCGCCAGCTCTTGCCGCTGCAAAGGTCGCGAGATTGACAGTGTTCTTGGCAATAAAAAACAAGCCCATTTGCAGCACCGCCATCATGAGCGGAATAAACACCGCCAGGCTGATAACAAAGAATTCAACGGACGCTGCGCCCTGCTGATTTGACTTTTTGCTTGAGCAGATGGGTGTAATCGTCGTCATGGTTTCAAGTCCGTTTTTGGCAGCTCCCGGGCGGGGAACAGCGCCTGGTCCACGTCGCGCAGCAATAAGCGCAAGGCCACCCGGTTCGCATCAGACACCTGGTCGCTGCCGATGGCGCGGCTAGCTGCCTCCCTGAACTGCGCCAGGTGCGTCAGGGCTAGATTGGCGTAGGCTTTGCTCAGCTTGGGGTCCAGCCGCAGCGCTTGCTCAAACGCGCGCTGGGCAGGCTCAGGCTGCTGGTTGCGCAGCAGCGCGCCGCCCAGCAAAAACCAAACCTCGGCACGCCCTGGCTCGGCTGCGGTCATGCGCTGGTAAATCGCGATGGCCTGACCAAAGTCGCCCGCTTGAGCGCTTTGTGCTGCCACGGCTTGCAGCGTACCGACTTCCAGGCCAGCCGCAGAAGCAGCGTTTCTTGAGGCGTCAGCACCTGTTGATGCACAGCCATAAACAGCCAGCACGCAACTCAACATGGTCCACCACCGACCGCAATTTGCAACTTTTTTCATCTCAATAACCTTGTCGAGAAACTTGTCGAAGCCTTATCCAATCGTGCCCATCATCTTCATGCCGATGGGAAAGCCCAGCACGATAAAAGTACAAGGAAAAATACACAAAATCAGCGGTCCTAGCATCTTCACAGGCGCTTCCATTGCCAGCTTTTCGGCTCTGGAAAAGCGCTCGTTGGTGCGCTGGGTGGACTGCGACCGCAGCACCGCACCCAGGCTAGCGCCGGTTTTTTCAGCCTGCACCAGCGCGCTGGTAAGTGAGGTCAGTGCGGGCAGGCTCAAGCGGTCTTCAAGTGAGCGCAGCGCGTCTACACGGCTGCGCCCGGAACGAATCTCCCGCAGCAAACGTGCAAAACCGCGACGCAGTGGGTTGTCTGGCGTCTTGTCCACACCAATCGTGATGCCCACTGTCAGGTTGCAGCCTGACTCGACCGCAAGCGTTAGCATGTCCAGAAAATTTGGCAGATTCTTCAGCACCTGAATCTCGATTTGTTTAATCCGGTCGCGCAGCCACAGCTCCAAGTAGACAAAACCCATGAAAAAGCCAATTAAAAGATTGGTCCATTTGAAAGCACCCAGCGACCCAATCAAAAAGAAAAACCCCAGCCCCACCGCCACGCCGTACACCAGCTTGGCACTAAACCACTGCTGGGGCGACAGCGCATAGTCCAGTTCGGCCTTGCGCAGCCGGCGGATTTTCTTTTCGCGGTACTCCACCGACAAATACTCGCCTACATAAAAAGTTACAAAAATAATGGCAGGCCACGCCCATCTAAATAAGCCCGGTGGCTTGTCGGCATAGGTGCGGTCTTCAGACTCAACGGCTGTGGTAACCCGAAAGACAAACACCAAAATAGCCACCGCTGACAGCGCAAACAAAACCGGCAAAACAAATTCAATCATGCTGAATGCTCCTAAACATCGATGCGGATGATTTTTCGGATGAAGATGAAGCCGACTAATTCCAGCAAAAAAATGACTGCCAGCGCGCCGTAACCAAGCAGCGTGTTAAAAAGCGGTGCCATCAGTTCAGGCTCCATCATGTTCAGCGCCCACATCACAAAAAGCGGCAGGCAACCGACGATGATTCCCTGCATTTTTCCCTGCGATGTCAGCGCGTCTATTTTGTCTTCCATTGCCAGCTTTTTGCGCATCGTGTCGGCCAGGCGCTCCAGCGATTCGGTCAGGTTACCCCCCACTTCTCGGGCGATGCGCATACTGGTGGTGAACATCGTGTATTCCTGCGACGCAATACGATTTTCCAATTCTTGCAGTACATCATCCATCGACACGCCCATCCGCAGCTTGCGCACCAACAACCCAATTTCCTGGTTAGAAGGTATCGGCAGTTGGTCGGCAAGCAAGCTCAGGGATTGCTGCAAGCTCATGCCTGAGCGCAGAGCGCCCACCAGTGAATCAAGGGTATCGGGTAACTGACGAATCAATGTTTTACGGCGCTTGGCCTTCAAATGTTTGTGCACAATGCCCGGGCCAAATAAGCAAATAATCGCGCCAAAGATGGCAAAGAGCGGGTTGTGCGTTACCACCAAAATTAGCAGCGGCACCAGCACCGTAAAAGCAGCGCTTAGCTTCAGCAGCGTTTTGGTGTCCATAAAAATGAACATTTCAGACAAGTTGACACTGGTCGCTTCCAATACCACCTCGCGGTAGCGCAGCGAGAACTGACGACCCGCGGTCCACACCGCAAACAGCAGCAGGACCAAGCTGACCGAAATGCCAGCTGCTACCAAGGTGGGCAATAGTTGGCTATCCATGGCGTACGTTCTCCGAGCTGCTCTCGCCAAAAATGGACAAGTCGAGGTCTACCCCAAACTCTTTTAGCTCTTCATAAAATGACGGCACGTAGCCGCACGGCATGAAGTGCCCGCGTATTTTGTTGTCGTCGTGAAAGCCCAAACGCTGGAATTTGAAGATTTCCTGCATCTGAATCACACCGCGTTCCATGCCGGTAATTTCGGTAATGCTGGTGACTTTGCGGGTGCCGCAAGCAAAGCGGGTTTGCTGAACAATGATCTGCACGGCTGAGCCAATTTGCTCGCGAATCGCCGCAATCGGCAAGTCCATGCCAGCCATCATCACCATCACCTCCAGACGAGACAACATGTCGCGCGGCGAGTTGGCATGGGCGGTGGTTAGCGAGCCGTCATGCCCGGTGTTCATCGCCTGCAGCATGTCCAGTGCCTCGCCGCCCCGGCACTCGCCCACCACAATCCTGTCAGGTCGCATGCGCAATGCGTTTTTCACCAGCTCCCTGATGCTGACCTGGCCGCGCCCTTCCACGTTGGCAGGCCGCGCCTCCAGCGTCACTAGGTTGTCGTGATACAGCTTTAACTCGGCAGCGTCTTCAATGGTGACGATGCGTTCAAACGGTGGAATCAGATTGGAAATGATGTTCAGCAGCGTTGTTTTTCCAGAGCCGGTGCCGCCCGATATAACAATGTTTTTTTTCTGCTCCACACAGATTCTTAAAAACTTCACCATAGCTGCATCGACCGATTGAAACTTCACCAAGTCGTCAACCTGCAGGCGTCTTTGGGAAAATTTCCGGATTGATATCGACGGCCCTTTCAGCGCAATCGGCCGTATAACAATGTTGACACGCGAGCCGTCTTTCAGGCGCGCGTCACACAGCGGCGACGACTCATCTACCCGCCTTCCAATCGGTGAGACGATTCTTTCAATGACCCCCATCAGCGCGCGCTCGCTGCTAAAGGCAATGTCAGAGCGGCGCGTTTTGCCGGCGCGCTCGATGAAGATGTCTTCAACGCCGTTGACCATGATCTCGGTCACGGTTGCGTCGGCCAGCAGGCTTTCCAGCACGCCCAAACCAATGGCCTCGTTCAATACAAAATTGGCAAGCTCCAATTCGTCGGTAACAGCAGGCAATTTGACTTTGCGAATCAGCTCTTTAATAGTGGTACTGGCCAGTTCCCGAAGCTGGCTGTCGCCCATTCGGGTAACGTCCTGGCGCCGCAAATCAAGTGTTTTGATCAGCTCGTTGTGTATCACGCTGGCGTTGGTTGACAGTGCCAGTTGGTGGGCACGTGCCGCGTCAGAAATACCTTCAGGCTCGATGGAATTGACGGCAACCACAGCAAGCGTCTGGCCAGGCTGATGCTGGAGCAACTGATGTGTATCTGGAACATGAGCCCGGCCCAATTGCGCATCAGAATTGACGATGTGAAGCGCAGGCTCTTCATGGAACTTAGACTGAATGTGAACCGCAGGCTCAGCGGCCCGACCGGGGCCCAAGCCTTTGACCCGTATTGGTTGGCCGCCCAGCGTGATGACATCGTCTACCCGCATGGGGCCGTAGCGCACCACCCGTTCGCCATTGACGAAAACACCTGTCGGGCAACCCAGGTCCACAACAGACACCGCGCCCTCTGGGTTGATCGTCAGGCTCAAGGCTCTTTTGCCCACCATGCGCGGCAGGGGAATCAGGCTGTCAGTTCCCAAAATGGTGGTTTGCAGGAACGGATAGTCGCACATCCTGCCATCTGACTGTTTAGCTTCAAGAACAATCATGCTGTCAATCCGTGGTCACAAATCATTAAACATCAATCAGTAATCGTCAGCGGCAAGGGCTTGACTGGAGCCAAGCGCCGGTCACGAATATTTTTGTCAAATTCGTACAGCTTCTGCGCATTAACGTCTCTGGCATCGTTTTGTGCATTCGGTGTGGGCACAACAATGCGCGGCGTGATCACAATTGCCACTTCGCGGACCGAGCTAACACTGCCCTTGTTGCGAAACACCCCACCAATCAATGGCACATCGCCGAGGCCAGGCACTTTCTGGGTGTCTGCCGACTTTTCAAACGAGTAAAGCCCGTTCAACACCACGGTTTCGCCATCCTTCGAATTAAATTCGGCGGTTGATTTGCGCTTTAAAAACCCCGGAATGCCCAGCACACTGACCGAGTTGTCTATGGAGCTGACTTCTACATCGACCTTGGCGTAGATAGCGCCGGACTTGTCAGTGACCGGTGTGACTTCAAGAATGATCCCATACTCCTTGAACTCGACCGTTGTTTGGCCCAGTGTGCCGCGCACCGGCAACGGAATTTCACCGCCCGCCACAAAGCGTGCCTTGGCGCCGCTGCGAGTGGACAAGCTGGGTGATGCCAGCACCTGCGCATCGCCATCCTGCACCAGCAAATTGATCCTTGAGGTGATCAGCGAGGCCAGTGAAATAAAGCCTTTGGGTGGCCACACCCGACTTGGCAACGGTGCGCCTGAAAATTCGAGCCCGCTGCGGTCAGCATTGGGCGTGTAGCGGTACAGCGGATTGCTGTACGCATCGGCCAGCACACCGGCTGCTGGCCCGTTGATCTGGGAGTCCCAGCGAATGCCCAATTCTTTGGAGCCGCGGGTTGTGAGTTCCAGAACTTTGACATCTAGGTAAATCATCTTTTCCCAACCAACTTTTCCGACAAAGTTCACCACCAGGTCGGGATACATCTTTTGCACAGACTGGGCACGTTCCTGGTTGACGTCGCTGACCATGTCGCCTTCCAGAACAATCTTCGCTCCGGCAATGCGTGCAGTGACGTTGTCCACACTGGCCAAAAGCCGGTTGATGTCCTCCAGGATTTTTTTCATATTGGCTTCCAGCACCACCACCGTCATTTTTTGCTGGGTACCGTCCTTGAACCACAGGTGTAGCGTGGACACGCCAGCGGTCTCCGCCAATATCAGCAGTTGGTTATTGGCTACTGTGGTGACTGAAATGACCTTGCCGTTACCCACTGCCACCCGCGACGGTGCGAGCTGAAGCACCCGTGCCTCTCCGCTGAAAAGCTCAAGGCTGTTTTCGCGGGTGGATTTTGTTGCTGATATGGCTGCGGTTGTGGCTGCTATGGCGGTAACTGTTGTGGTCGCTTGAAGAATGAAAAGACTGGCCAGTAAAATTTTTTTTAGCACATTCATCTTTAATTATTTGGCCAGGGTGGAAGAAAGTGCGTTTTGCCTGGCCTGAGGCGAAGGAGACGGCGGCAAACCCAGCCGTTCTTGCACATTGGCTGCACTGGTTGCTGACGTCAATGCTGGGCGCGCTGTTGGATTTGCTGGTGCAGAGAGCTGACCCATCAGCTGGGCTACAGCAGCTGTACCTGTTTCAGACCGTATCTTCATCAGGCCGCCAGAGCCGTTTCCGCCAATGATCATTTCTATATAATTTCCAACGCCCGCTTTGGGCGGGCCATCCACTTGCTTGAAAGTCCATTCATCCAAGACTGTTTTTGCAACCGTCGCCGAGTCCTCAGGATTACGCAGCACAGCGGTAAGTTGCCCCAGTTTTTGAGCCAGCAAAACCTGCTGGGCCTGACCTGAATTGACCTTGAGCGTGACGGTTGAAAAGTCCACTGCAACCTCTTGCTGTCCGCCGCTTTCAGTGCGAATCACTCTTTTTTGAGTGGTTTTGCCGGTTGCAATCACAGGCACCGCTTGCAGTATCTGGCGTACGTGCAACAACTCTTTTGCCCCGGACGTACTTTCAGCTGTAGCAGAACTGGCAGCGCTGTAAGAGTTGGCTGTAGTGCCCGGACCGGTGTACATCAGGTCGATGATGTCGCCCGGCACCAACATGCCTGACAGTGAACTGATTTCGTCCACCGGAAAAGTGATGGCCCTTTCGCCTTTGGCAATCGTGGTGGACAGCGCCGCCCGATCGCCCCGCTCCAGGGCGCCTTTGTCAATCGGGTCACCTGGCTTCAGGGCGACCATAAGCTTTTGCCCCTCTACCGCATTCAGACTTTCCGGTTCGATCGATGTGCTGGATAAAAACCGTTCAGGTATGGAACGGGTCGCCAAATTGTCAGCAGACAGTACCGTGCCTGCTGGCAGCTCAGTCGCAGCAACGATGACTTTTTTGTTCTTGTAAGCCCCGCTAAGCTTGAGTTCCTGCTGGGTCAAGTGCTCCTTCAAGTAATAGCGTGCGCCAAAAAAACACGCCATGCCAAGCAACACGGCGCCTCCTAGCAGAAGGGTGTTTTTTGACAATTTGAATTGGGGGACTTTGAACATGGGGCACGCTAAAAAGTTGAAATGAGAAAACTGAAACCACGAAAGAAAAACCGCATCGCGTTGGCCAGGTGGTCAGCCGGTGAGGTGTTGTTGGTCAGGGGCGAAGGGATGAACATCACCAGGGACACAACCGTTGTGATCAGGATGTATTCGACCATGGCCTGGCCACGATGTTGAGCAAACCTATGCGGCGCAGCTGGCGGGTAACTGAAAAAATTCGGCATAAGGATGGAACAATCAAGCTGGTGGTTACTTGACTTGCGTGATGGTGTTCATCATGATCAGGGTGCCATTGCTTTGTGCCTGCAGTCGTGCATCAAATTCAAGCTGCCCCTTGTTGGCAGAAAACAGCAAGGTGTTGTCTTTCTTTTGCCGTACATGCCGCTGCCAACCCGCTGCCTTCAAAGCGGCTTCAAGGGAATTGGCGGTAGCATCAACAGACCGGGGCGACACCGCAATGACCTGCTGCGAAACCCTTGCCTGATCGCGCGAATCGATGATCGACACCGGTGTCAGGTCGGGTGGCAACGTCACCGCGGTCTTTGGGTCCCTGGCCCGTTGCGGCGACGTCAAAGCCAAAAAACCGTCTGATTTGCCGGGCGCGGACTCGCGCACCTGAAAGCTGCGGTGCTCACTGCCAGTGGTCTGGTTCAGCACGGTCCAGGCGGTCATGCTGGTTCTTTTCACCGTATTTTTATTTGCCATCTGCCAACTGGTTTGTACCTGCTTGAGCAAC
Source organism: Polaromonas sp. (assembly GCA_025362315.1). Classification (GTDB taxonomy): domain Bacteria; phylum Pseudomonadota; class Gammaproteobacteria; order Burkholderiales; family Burkholderiaceae_C; genus Polaromonas. The sequence continues at coordinate 3,259 of JANYGP010000046.1, read as the reverse complement.
TCTTCCATTGGCAGGTTGCTGGTAAATCCGCGCACTTCCATTGGCACGCCGTTCACGCGCAACTCGTCGCCCATAGCTTGCATTTGCAATGCATCTGGCGTGTCTTGCCAACCCGCCTGCGCTGAACCTGTGAAAAACGATGCTGCCAGCAGTGCGCCAAGCACACCTCGCGCATTGAAGCCCTGCATCAACTGCATGAGCCGCCCCCACGGTATGCCGGTAAATTGCTGCCGCCAGTCAGGCGGTCAGCAGGTACCACGTCCGGGCAAATTTGCCCAGGTTTGAAATCACTGAAAGCAGGCTCAATGATTGACAGTGCCCACGTCACGGGTGCCAAAAACCCGCTGATGCTGCTGAAAATTCCAGCGGGTGTGAATGAGCGGGTTCTGCGGGCAGTTTGCACTGCGCCACTGGCGTCCCAACTGTCGGTAACCAAGGCACTTTTTTCATTTAGCGTCAGATTCAAGCTGTTCATGCCGTCGGGAAGCACATTCGGCGACAGCGTTGCCAGGTCTGCCAGCCGCACCCTGACAGTGCTGGTGTAAAGGCCCCGCTGGTTAAGTGCCTCACCGCCACTGGCCGCACCAATGGTCGAGCCGATGCCGCCAATGATGCTGGCTATGGCATTGCCAGCGCGGCCAGGCAACGCGCCTGGGCTGGTGCTGACAGACACATCGCTCGGGCGGTCAACAATGCGTTGGCTGCCGTTGCCATCTGCCCACTGCGCGTCCTGCTCGGCGGTGGTCCAGGTGCTGTTGGTGGGCTTGCCGTCGCTGGCCTTGAAGGCCGATTGGTTGCGGGTAAAAAACCGGGCGCGTGTTTGTGACTCCAGCTGGGTGTTGGTAAAACTTGGCGCCTTGGCGGTTCGCTCCCATGCGGCGTAACGCGCAGCCTGGATGGTGCTGCTTTGAATATCGTGAAATTTGCCCAGGTACCAGATGCCCACAAACAGAGCGCTGAGCACACCGGCGATGACCAGCATTTCAATCATGGCTTGCCCTTTTTGCCGGGCTGCGCAAGCGCGATCTGAATCAGCAGTTGAATTCACTTTGCACCTTCCCGCAGCTTGAACAAGGCTGCATCGAGCGGCTTACCCACGCTCAAAGCAACTGGCTCAGTCACCAGAACAGTCGGCGCGCCTTTGTTGCCCACAGGCAGATACTGCCGCGAATAAACCAAAATTGCTTTGCCTTCTTCATCACGCAACGTAGAGTTGCTGGGGCCGTCGTAAATACAGGCTTCCAGCAACAGTTGGCTGGTGATGACCGGGTTGGCTGCACCCAAGCAGCGAACCGGATGACCCAACACTGTTTTCTTGATCGAATAGTCGCTTAAGTCCTGCGGCTTGGCAGGCGGCATGTCCACAAGAATTTCAATCGGCGAGGCCGCAGTTGTACCGTTGCTGGCAACCGCAATGTCCTGCCTTTTTCCATTTGATGTCATTTGTGCGTTAGATGACTTCCCAAGCTCAGTCGCACACCCAGAGTCGGGGCTCAGCGTGGGTTGGCTGCCACCCAAGCCGGAGCCTTCCGTTTTATCTAGCCGATTCCTTCCGTCTGTTGCGATGGTTCGGCGCTCGACAACAAAGTTTGCAGGCAGGGTTAAAAACGGTTTGACTGGTACTTTTAGTTGTTGTGCAGCCAGCGCACACAGCTCATGAAAAGGCTTGATGTGTGCGTAGTAAAGCTCGGGCTTTTCAGGTCGGGTTGCCAGCACCAGTTCATAGCTGGACAAGCCAGAGATTGCATTGGATTGGCTTGATGCAGATGTCCCGCTGGCCGCTTCACTCGCGGCTTGATTGCAGCCGCTTAGGCATAGCACCATCAAGCCAGCAATACCTGCTGCCTGTGTTAAATTTTTTGGGCGGTTTAACTGCATGAGCCACTCCCGGTAATCAGTGCCGAAATCGGAACAATGCCCTTTGCGGTGTCCACAATGCCGCGCGACACTCGGCTTTCAGTGGCCAGCGAAGCGCGCCAGTAGGGATTGAACAAACTCGGATACTCCTTACCCCCATCGCGGCGCTCGCCACCGTACGGCCTCGAAAAGGTGACGCAGGCTTCGGCCAATGCATAAGTGCCGCCGCCCTGCGCACCGTAATTGGGGTCATGCTCAATTTGCGTGCCGTTGGTCAACAGCGCCTTGGCCTGAAAGGCGCTGTTGGCAGTGGGAATCTTGTTGCCGGTAACAACCACCTCTACTGCAAAAGGCAGCCGCAAATTGGCATCTTTGATGCGTGTGTTGGTAATGTCCCGGTTGGCCTGAAATTCAGACACCACGCCACCTGGTATCAATTGCTTGGCCCGGTCTGCGCTGTTGGCGGCCTGGTTGGCAAGCCGCCCGTCTACGCTTCGCCATTCGTTGGTGTTGCCGTGCACGCCCGTTGTAGCCACGCGCCTGGGACTGTAGGCTTGCGCGCCGCCCCAGCCCACCGGCACTTTGACAGCCCAATCGCCCTTGAGCGGGTTATAGATGGTTCGCAGCTCAGCAGAGTCGAGGCCTTTCCAAGAATCAAAATTGATGAGGTCTGTGCCGCCCTGTTTGCGCAATTGAACAACCAGTGGAATGCCAAACTGCCAGTCACGCGCCTGGGTAAACCCGTCGCGTGAATCAAGTGTGGTCTGCCGCATGCGGGTGCGCTTGTCTGTGCCCACCCGGCCCGTCGTTTTGCCGTAGTCATCCGTCAGTGCCATCCAGCGCCGCTGGTTGTTGGCAAACAGCAGGCCGTTGGTGACGGTCGGCAAAGTTGCTCCGTTGAGTGCTGCTACCTCATTGGCCAGTTCAGTGGCCACTGCCGCACCGAGTGCGTCTGCAGCAAACTGTGCTTTGCTTTCTACGGCATTGACTGCCCGCAACGCTGATTCTGCAAACGGCAAAGCTCGCTGTACTGCTGTGTCTGCCGCACTGATGCCCCGCTGAATAGCCCGTGTGGCAACGCCAAGGTACGGCACAAACTGCGTGACGGTGTTGATGTTGCTGACAAAACGGTCGAGGTAACTAACCCACGAACGCAGGCTGACCGACTGCGCAATAGTCACTTCATTGACCACCATGGCCCGGTTCATGTAGGCCTGAAAATTCAGGGTTCTGGCTTGCCAGACTGCGCCGCTGTAGGCGGCAGCGTCAGCAGCATTGATAGCGCGCATTTTTGCATTGGTCACCTGGCCTGAGTTAAACGCAACAAGCGACATGCCCACCATGGCAGCGGCAAAGCCAAGAAACAAAACCAAAGTTTGCCCCTGGTTTTTCCGAACACTGC
>JANYGP010000034.1 GCA_025362315.1 Polaromonas sp. | reverse complement strand
CATGGCGCCACCAATAGCATCACCTTCCATACTTGGCGTTAATGCTTTCACAACATCTAAGCGTTCGAGTAAATCCGCAGGAAAAATATCCATCGGAATATAACGGTTTTTGCCATCCGGACTTGGGATCTTAATTCCGTTTACAGTTGTATAATTGTAACGTTGATCCATTCCGCGAATGATCGCATACTGTCCGTCACCATTGCCATTCCTAACAATAGCAACTCCTGAGACACGTTGCATCAGATTTCCAACCGTTACGCTGTCGCTTACCGACTCCGGCGCGCGCCTGCGCAGCACCGCACGTATTCGGGCAAGCAATTCCTGGGTTGAAAACGGTTTGGTGATGTAGTCGTCCGCACCGGCGTCAAGGCCGGCTACCTTATCCGGCTCGTCGCCCCTGGCGGTCAGCATCAAAATAGGAATACTTTTGGTGCGTTCCTGCTTGCGCCAGTGACGTGCAAGTGCGATGCCGCTTTGCCCGGGCAGCATCCAGTCCAGCAAAATCGCATCTGGCAGTGCTGCATCAAGTTCGCGTTGGGCAGTCACACTGTCCTGGGCAGTGATTGCCTTGAATCCGCCATGATGCAGATTGACAGCAATCAGTTCGGCAATCGCGGGCTCGTCTTCGACCACCAATATGACAGGTCTGGCTTTCATGCTGATTATTGAATGGCAGATTCAATTTGGGCCATGGACGTGTGCCGGACATCCTCCCCCTTGACGATGTAAATGATGAATTCGGCGATGTTTTTGGCGTGGTCGCCAATCCGCTCTATCGCTTTGGCCACAAAAAGCAGGTCAAGGCTGGCAGAAATGGTGCGTGGATCTTCCATCATGTAAGTGATCAGCTTGCGCACGAACCCGTCAAACTCCTTGTCAATTTCGTCGTCTTCTTTCAGGATGGTCAATGCCACATTGGTGTCAAGCCTTGCAAAAGCGTCCAGCGCTTTGCGGAGCAAACCAGACGCCAGCTCGGCAGCAACGCGCAAGTCTGACGATGGCAGCGACCGGGCCGAACCGCTGTGAATGATTGACTTGACCATGCGTGCAATTTTGACGGCTTCGTCACCGGCACGTTCCAGATTGGCAGTGGTTTTTGAAATTGCAATCAACAAGCGCAGATCCCGCGCAGTTGGCTGGCGTCGCGCAATGATGGACGAAAGCTCGCGGTCAATATCCACTTCCATGGCATTGACGCGGATTTCAGTTTCAAGGACCTGGTTAGCTGTTTCGGCATTGAACTGGGACAGCGAATAAATGGCCAGCCGGATTTGCGACTCCACCAATCCACCAAGCTCCATCACGCGTGATGAAACGCCATTGAGCTCACTGTCAAACTGACTCGATAAATGTTTATCAGGCATGGGATCCTCTTTGAATAATCTAACCGAAACGACCTGTGATGTAGTCTTCGGTTTCTTTGCGTTTGGGTTTGAAGAACAACTCTTCAGTCACGCCAAATTCCACCAGATCACCCAGGTACATGTAGGCTGTGTAGTCGCTGCAGCGCGCTGCCTGCTGCATGTTGTGTGTCACGATGACAACGGTGTAATCTTTTTTCAGCTCAATGATCAACTCTTCAATCTTGGCCGTTGAAATTGGGTCCAGTGCAGAGCAAGGCTCGTCGAGCAGCAATATCTCAGGCTTGATGGCGATGCCGCGCGCAATGCACAGGCGTTGCTGCTGGCCGCCTGACAGGCTTGACCCGCTCTGGTTCAGCTTGTCCTTGACTTCATTCCACAAGGCTGCCTTTCGCAAGGCCCATTCAACCCGCTCGTCCATGTCCGAGCTGTTCAGGCTTTCAAAAAGCTTCACACCAAAAGAGATGTTGTCATAAATCGACATCGGAAATGGCGTGGGTTTTTGAAAAACCATGCCAACCTTGGAGCGAATCAGTGCAACGTCCTTTTTTGAGGTCAACAGGTCTTCACCATCAAGTACAACAGTACCTTCAGCGCGCTGTTCGGGGTACAGCTCATACATGCGGTTGAATATACGCAGCAGCGTGGACTTGCCGCAGCCTGAAGGGCCAATGAAAGCGGTGACTTTCTTTTCCGGAATTTCAAGGTTGATGTTTTTTAAAGCATGAAATTTGCCGTAATAAAAATCAAGATTTTTTACTGAAATTTTTGACTGCTTGTCGTTGCTGACGCTCGCTTGCATGGTTTGCCTTGTCTTTGTTTGATTTGCCGTGGCTTCGTTATCAGGTCTTGTTACGTGTCAGGACACGTGCCAAAATGTTCAGTCCAAGTACAGCTGCCGTGATGACAAACACGCCTGCCCAAGCCAGCTTTTGCCAGTTTTCATATGGGCTCATTGCAAATTTGAAAATCGTCACTGGCAGACTGGCCATGGGTTTGCTCAGATCAGATGTCCAGAACTGGTTGTTTAGCGCGGTAAAGAGCAGCGGCGCTGTTTCTCCGGCAATTCTGGCAACGGCAAGCAGGATGCCTGTGACAACACCTGCACGCGCCGCTTTGAGCGTGATGCTGATGATGACTTTCCACTTGGGTGCGCCCAGTGCATAGGCCGCTTCGCGCAGCGCTGCAGGCACCAGCTGAAGCATGTTTTCAGTCGTGCGAATGACAACCGGGATCACGATCAGCGCCAGAGCCATCACGCCGGCCCAACCGGAAAAAGATTTGAAACGCGACACAACAACAGCGTATACAAAGAGGCCAATCACAATGGATGGTGCCGAAAGCAAAATGTCGTTAACGAACCGCGTAACAGAGGCCAACCAGCCCTTAACGTTGAACTCAGCCAGGTAAATTCCTGCCATGATGCCAATCGGTGTGCCAATAAAAGTTGCCAGCAACACCATGACCAAAGATCCGAAAAGCGCATTGGCTATGCCGCCGTCCTCATTCGGAGCTGGGGTCATTTGCGTAAACGTTGCCATCGAAATCCCACCAATACCCAGGCGGATCGTTTCCCACAAAATCCAGAACAGCCAGAACAGGCCAAACGACATGGCAGCCAGTGACAAAACCAGCGCCACTTTGTTGACCAGCTTACGCCGGCCAAATTTAGCCAATCGGGCATCGTGTAGCACGGCGCTCATGTCTTGACGCCTTCGCTCTTGTTCAATTGGGCAAGCATCAGCTTGGACAGCGACAACACCACAAAGGTGATGAAAAACAATACCAGCCCCAGGTAAATCAATGCTGCCTGGTGCAGGCCTTCAGCTGCCTCGGCAAATTCATTGGCAAGTGCTGACGTAATGCTGTTGGCTGCCTGAAAAAGACTCAGGGAATCAAGCTGGTTGAAGTTGCCGATGACAAAAGTAATGGCCATCGTCTCGCCCAGGGCGCGGCCCAGACCAAGCATGATGCCGCCCACAACACCTGCTTTGGTATACGGCAACACTACCTTGTAAACAACTTCCCAGGTGGTAGAGCCCAGCGCGTAGGCAGACTCTTTCAGCAACACAGGCGTGACGTCAAACACATCCCTCATGACTGAGGCAATGAACGGAATGATCATGATTGCCAAAATAATGCCAGCAGACAGGATACCGATACCCACGGGCGGACCTGACACCAGCGCACCCAGGTATGGTGTTTCACCGAATGCTCTTTGCAGTGGCTGTTGCACATACGTTGCCAAAATAGGGCCAAACACAAGCAAGCCCCACATCCCGTAAACAATGGATGGCACGGCCGCTAGCAGTTCAATGGCAGTTCCGAGCGGCCTTTTCAGCCAGGCAGGTGAGAGTTCAGTCAAAAACAGGGCAATGCCGAAACTGACCGGAACTGCAATCAGCAAGGCTATGAACGAGGTCGCCAGCGTGCCATAAATCATCACCAGCCCGCCATACTCGTTTTTGACAGGATCCCAGGTGGTGCTGGTCAAAAAACCCAAACCGTATTTACTGATGGCAGGCCAGGCACCAAAAACAAGCGAAATCAAAATGCCAGCGAGCAGGCTCAATGTCAGCCATGCCGCCGCTTGAGCTGTCCAGCCAAAAATTTTGTCTGCCCAGGGGCTACGCCGTTTGAAATTTTGCGGTGTGGGTTGGGTCATAGGTCGCTGATCTGCTTTTGATGCCGTCTCAAAAGCAGGCCGGTTGGCTGTCGAGGTTGAAGACATGTTGAAACCTGGTAGTTTATACAGCCCGACTCACGCTTATTTGAACGCCACAGCTTTGCCGGATGTGTCCTTGATGTCGCCCCAAGCTTTTTCAATGATGGCTTTCACAGCAGGCGGCATTGGGACATAGTCCAGGTCGTCAGCAACCTTGTCACCGTTTTTGTAAGCCCATTCAAAAAACTTCAGTGAAGCAGCAGCCTGGGCAGGCTTGTCCTGTGCCTTGTGCATCAGGATAAATGTGGCGCCAGTAATGGGCCATGCATCCTTGCCAGGTTGTTCGGTCAGGATCTGGTAAAAACTTTTGGCCCAATCCGCACCTACTGCAGCTGCCTTGAATGCTGTGTCGTCAGGCGCTACAAAAGTACCCGCTGCATTGCGCATTTGGGCAAAAGTCATCTTGTTTTGCTTGACATACGCATACTCGACATACCCAATGGAATTTGGCAGGCGGCCTACAAATGCGGCTACACCTTCGTTGCCCTTGCCACCTGCGCCAACAGGCCAGTTCACAGCCGTGCCCTCACCCACTTTGGTTTTCCATTCCGGATTTACCTTGCTGAGGTAGTTGGTAAAAATAAAACTGGTCCCTGAACCATCGGCCCGGCGCACCGGCGAAATCGCAGCATCTGGCAATGGCAGGCTCGGGTTGAGCGCCTTGATGGCCGGGTCAGTCCACTTGGTGATCTTGCCTAAATAAATATCACCCAAAATTGCACCGCTCAGTTTGAGCTGACCCGGGGTAATGCCTTTGATATTGACCACAGGCACCACGCCGCCGATAACCGTAGGGAACTGAACCAAGCCTTTTTTGGACAACTCGTCGTCTTTGAGTGGCGCATCTGAAGCACCAAAATCAACAGTTTTAGCCTCGATTTGCCGCAAACCAGCGCCCGAGCCCACAGACTGGTAATTGATTTTGACGCCAGTGGCCTTGTTGTAATCAGCCGCCCATTTTGAATACAGCGGTGCTGGAAAGCTGGCACCTGCACCTGTCACGTCTTGTGCGTGTGACAAACCTGGCAAGGCAAACAAAATGGCACTTGAACCCGCAACAAAGGAAATTTTAAAAACAGATTTCATTGATTTCATCGGAACACCTTTAGGTTGATAACGAACATGGCAGAACTTTAAAAGCCTTATGTGACAAAGTCGTGACAGAAAATGTGTCTGTTCAGGCAATGTGGGTGTCATATTTTTGTCAAATTTGTTTCACAGTTCTGTCATTTCGTACTTTTATGCTCGGGTAGTTCTAACAAGGAGTCAATTCAATGTTCAATTTTTTTACCCCACGTCGCACACTCATGATTGCCGCCGGCGCGCTGGCCTTGTCAGGTTGCGCATCGATGAGCAGCCCTGTGTCAATTGCTGACACGTTGGCCGCAACGCCAGAGCTGAGCACCCTGAACAGTCTGGTTGTCAAAGCCGGCTTGGTTAACACATTAAAGGGTGCAGGCCCCTTTACCGTGTTTGCGCCCAGCAATGCAGCATTTGCCAAAGTACCTGCCAAAACCCTGGAAGACCTTGGCAAAGACCCAGCCAAACTCAGTGCCGTGCTGACTTATCACGTTATCCCAGCCAAGGTTATGGCAGGTGATGTCAAAAACAACAGCAATGTCAAAACGGTAAACGGTGCCAACGTGGCTGTTTCCAAGGCAGGCGAGTTTGTTACCGTTGAAGACGGCATGGTGCAAAAAGCGGACATCGCTGCGTCCAATGGTGTGGTGCACATCATTGACAGTGTTTTGCTGCCGCCTGCACGCTGATCTTATTGTTCAAACCCGACGCGATGCTGCAGAGCTGCAGCATCGCGTTTTTGTTTGTCCAGCGCTGATCCACCAACTTTTAGATTCCCTCTTAACAAGGAAGTCATGCCGTTTTCAAACTTTCTCGCCAGTCGCAGGCAGTTTTTCTGCACCACAGGTGCAATGCTGGCAACAGTATCAGCGCCATGCCTGTCGCAAACATCCAGGGTTGCACCCAAAAGCCTGGTGGTTGCGCAAATTGTTGACAGTTCACAAGCCCAGCAAGATGTCTCAAAAGATTTTTTGATTGGTTCACGCGCCGCCTGGCAAGACATTAACCTGAAAGGCGGCATACGCGGTATACCGGTTCAGCATGTGTCCTTTGAAACAGACGGCACGCCAGAAGGCTTGCGCAATGCATTTGGTTTGGTCAAAGCCAACCCGTCATGCGTGGTGATGTCCGGCAGTGCAGGTGATCAGCTGGCCAGCCAACTGGTAACCATGACGCGCCAGGACGGCTTGGGTCTGGCGCACGTTGCGCCGTGGTTGCAAAATTCGAGCGCAGACATTGACGACAACACTTTTCCAATATTTGCAGCCAGACAAGAACAAATCACCCACGCGCTGAAGTCTTTGGCGGTCATGGGCATGAATACTCTGGGTGCGGTTTATGGCTCGGTGCGTGACCACAGCGCGTACCACACGGAAGTTCAGCGCATTGCATCGGCCATGAATTTGCGGCTGCAATCGTTTCAGGCAGGCAATGAGTTGCGTGCGCTCGGCCAAAAACTCACGCCAGCGACGCCCGCCGTGCTTTTGTTTGTGGGCGGCACACCCGAACTTGCTGAATTTACCCTGGGGCTGGAAAAACAGGCCAGGCAGCGCTACATCGTGGCGCTGGCCGACGTCAACCTGCAAACACTTATGCAAATGGGCGCTGCCAAAAGCACACCCATCATTGCGACGCAACCAGTTCCGATGGTCAACTCAAGCATGGCAATTGTCAGGCGCTACCGCGAGACGCTTTCGCGCCTGTTTGACGAGCCCCCTGCTCCGCTCAGCCTGGCCGGGTTTATTGCTGCGCAGTACACGTATGACGTTCTGAGCAACATCGATGGCATTCTGACCCGCCAAAGCGTGCTGACTGCGTTTCAACGGCGCAGTGCTCAGGATGTGGGAGGGTTTCGCATCAGCTACGACACCCAACGACGCAGCAGCAACTTTGTCACGCAGAGCATGCTGACCCAGGACGGACGCCTCATTGGTTGACCGTGTTATCCGGCTTTGCGCAAGTACATCTTTGCGTGAATGCTATGCTGACCGAGTCAAAAACCACTGAATTCACTTATGCAAAACGGCACTTTACTTGCAGCTGTGGATTTAGGCTCTAACAGTTTTCGCCTGGAGATTGGCCGATACGACCGGGGCCAGATCAACCGCTCTGAATATTTGAAGGAAACAGTGCGTCAGGGCAACGGTCTGGACGCAGACCGCAACCTCACACCGCAGGCCATGCAGCGCGGATGGGACTGTCTGGCGCGCTTTGGGGAACGGCTGGCCGGCTTTAAAAAACACCAGGTTAGGGCAGTAGCAACGCAAACCATGCGCGAAGCCCGCAACCGTGATGAGTTTTTGGTCAAGGCTCACAAGATTTTGGGGTTTCCCATTGATGTCATTCCGGGCCGGGAAGAAGCCCGGCTGATATACCAGGGCGTGGCTCACATGCTGCCGCAATCCGATGAACGTCGCCTCGTCATCGACATTGGTGGCAGGTCTACTGAAATGATTATTGGCAAAGACATGACCGCCCTGCAGATGGAGTCATACCGTGTGGGCAGCGTGGCATGGTCGATGAAATATTTTCCTGACGGTCAATTCAGTGTGCGGGCCTTCAGGGCGTCAGAAGTGGCTGCCAAAGCAGTGCTGGACGAAGCAGTCAATCGCTACCAAAAAGGTTCGTGGGATGTGGCTTACGGCGCATCCGGCACGATTGGCGCTGTGGGTGATGTGCTGTCTGCCAATGGTTGGCCGCCAGGCATTGTCAGTCAGGCGGGACTTGACTGGCTGCTGGACCGCCTGGTCAAGGCGCAAAGCGCCGACCGGCTGAAAATCGACGGCATGAAAGATGACCGCCGGGCCGTGATTGGCGGTGGCATCAGCGTGTTGCGGGCCGTGTTTGACCTGCTGGGAATTGACCAGATGCATGCCGCGCAAGGAGCCTTGCGCCATGGGGTGCTGTATGACCTGATTGACCGTGAGCAAACTGAAACCGATTTGCGCTCGACCAGTGTTGCGCGTCTGGCCAGCAGGTTTGATGTGGATGCAGAGCAGGCTGGACGGGTCAGCACGGTCGCCAAGCAGCTGTTTTTAAAGCTTGCTGATCCCGCCCGCACACCCGAGGCACACCGCTGGCTGCGCAAATTGCAATGGGCGGGGCAGCTGCATGAAATCGGCAGCCAAATATCACACAGCGATTATCACAAGCATGGTGCTTACATCCTGGACAACGCTGACGCGCCAGGCTTTGCGCAACCAGAAATGCACCGCCTGAGTCTGCTGGTATTGGGCCACCGGGGCAAGCTGCGCAAACTGGATGCGCAGCTCGATGATGCTGCTTTTGTAATGCAGTTGCTGTGCCTGCGCATTGCCGTGATTTTGTGCCATGCCAGGCGGGCGCCTGACATGCAGGGATTTTCATTGACCCTGGCTGCAGACAATACAAAAGCATTCGCATTGAGTTGCGAAACACCGTGGGCAGATGCTTACCCTCAATCAATGCACTTGTTGCGCGAGGAGGCCCTCGCCTGGCAAAAAACACCCTGGTCGCTGAATTTGGCGGTTCAATAGCGCCAGCCGCGGCTGGCTACAACACTTCCGGGGACTGGACAGTCACGATAACGGTTTGGCTCACGCCATCGCGCTCCCGGTTGCGCAGCCACCATAGCGAGCCTTTTTTCACCGCACATTCACTTTCTTTCAAGCCCAAAAGCTGCGCAATGGTTTGCCCCAGCACGGGCTGGTGGCCAATGACCAGAACGGGATATTTGTGCATGGGCCATTGCGCCACCTCCAGCAGCTGCGCGGGCGTGCCATCTGGTGCCAACTCATTTCGCACCTTGTATTTGCGCCCCAGCGCCAAAGCTGTCTGCTCACAGCGTCGCGCGGGGCTGACCCAGATCCTCACACCTTCAGGCAACTGCCGGTCAAGCCATGCGGCCATACGGAGCGCCTGCTTTTCACCGCGCTGTGTCAGTGCCCGGTTCAGATCAGGCAGTGCCTGCGCCTCATCCAGCAGGGGGTCTTCAGCTTCTGCGTGTCGCCACAAAATCAGGTCCATGGTCAGGTGTCTTTTTTTACTCGGTGTTGATCATTGTTATTTTTTGCGCTGCTCTTGCCCTGCTCATGCACTGCGTACCGAGCTGTCAGCGCTGCCTGTGCTCCATGGCCGCCTTTTGAGCGATCTGCAGCCACACGTGTGTAGCGGCCATTGCTTTGCAGGTCCCAGGCGTCCACACCATCATGCAGGTAAGCCACCAGGCATTCATCAATGATCCGCTGGCGAATGTTGGCGTCGGTGACTGGCCATGCAAGCTCGATTCGGCGCAGCATGTTGCGGTTCATCCAGTCGGCGCTGGACAAAAACAACTCTTCTGCTGCGTTGTTGCGGAAATAAAATACCCGTGAATGCTCCAGAAAGCGGCCAATCACCGAACGGACGCGAATGTTTTCGGTCACGCCGGGCACTTGCGCAGGCAGCATGCACGCCCCGCGAACAATCAGGTCTATCTTGACGCCACATTGCCCGGCTTGCACCAGTGACTGCATCAGTGCCTCATCGGTCAGTGCGTTCATCTTGACAACAATGCGGGTGTCCCTGCCCTGGCCAGCTGCCAGGCTCAACGCGTCGATCTTTTCAATCATCTTGCGCTGCAAATAAAAGGGAGCCAATATCAAGTGGTTCAGTTTTGGCAGTCTGCTTTGACTGGCCAGATGAACGAAAACACTGTCCATGTCCAGCGTCAGTCGCGGCTCGGCCGTCAGGTAACTGATGTCGGTGTACAGCCTGGCGGTGCGGGGGTTGTAATTGCCTGTCGACAAATGCCCGTAACGACGCATGTTGCGGCCTTCCCGGCGCGTTACCAACAGCATTTTGGCGTGGGTTTTCAGGCCCACCACACCGTACACCACCTGCGCACCAACAGATTCCAGCATCTCAGCCCAGTTGATATTGGCCTCCTCGTCAAAACGCGCTTTGAGCTCAACCACCACCGTGACTTCCTTGCCGCGCCGCACAGCTTCACGCAGCAACACCATCAACTCTGAATCTGTACCGGTGCGGTAAATCGTCAGTTTGATGGCCAAGACCTGCGGGTCATGAACAGCCTCACGCAGGAATGCCAGCACGCCGTCAAAACTTTCGAAGGGCTGGTGAATGGACACATCACCCTGCTTGAGGCGTTCAAAAAAAGACTGCCCGGGAACCAGCTGTGTCGGGTAGCAGGGTTTGTGAGGCGGGAACAAAAGTTTTGGGTCATTGACCAGGTCAACGATTTGCGTCAGCCGGGCCAGATTGACGGGACCATGCACGCGGTAAAGCGCCAGCTCGGGCAGATTGAATTGCTTGAGCAAAAAGCTGGACAAATACTCCGAACATCCCGCTGACACTTCCAGGCGTACGGCCTGTCCGTAGTGCCGCTGCTCCAGTCCCTGCCTAAGTGCCGTGCGCAGGTTTTGCACATCGTCTTCATCAACAGCCAGGTCTGAATGACGGGTCACCCGGAACTGCGAAAACTGCTCGGTGACCCGCCCTGGAAACAGCTCGGCCAGGTGCGCGCGAATCACACTGGACAGCGACACGTACAACCTCGACTTGTCGCTGCTGCGCGTAGGCATGTGCATAAAGCGCGGCAACACCCGCGGCACTTTGACAATGGCGATTTCGTTTTCACGGCCAAAGGCGTCATGCCCACTGAGCCGCACAATGAAATTGAGCGATTTGTTGGCCACCTGCGGAAAGGGGTGTGATGGGTCCAGCCCCACAGGTATCAGCAGCGGCTTGACTTCACGGTCAAAGTAAGCTTTGACCCAGCGCTTTTGCGCTGTCGTCCGCTCCCCATGGGAGACGATGCGGATGTCATGCTTTTCAAATTCGGGCAGCAAGCTGTCGTTGTACAACGCGTACTGCCGGGCCACCATCTCATGCGCTGCCCGGGACAGTGCTTCGTACGACTCGATGGAATACAGGCCCTTTCGGTCGCCTGCAAGCGCAGCTGTCAGATGCGGTGCCGCACGCACTTCAAAAAATTCATCCAGGTTGGACGAAACAATGCACAAATACCGCAGGCGCTCCAGCAAGGGCACGTCAGCCCGGCGCGCCCAGTCAAGCACCCGCTCATTGAAGGCCAAAATGCTGTGGTCGCGGTCCAGAAACTGTACAGGCTGGTAAGTGATTGGTTTTGACAAAACAGTATGTGCTGTGTGCAAGGTTAAATCAGTTGCGAGATTCATGAATGGTAAAGGACCGCTGTACGTTAAGTAACAATCAAGTGTTTCCTTGTTTGATGACAATATGGTGACAGCAGTGTGATAACCGCGTGACAGATGGCGAAGATTTTGTTTGGCCCCCGCCGATGCGGTACTCGGCTCCGCGGTTGTCCCCCGCGTTGCCTATGGCAACAGCTCCTCCTTGATGCCGCTGCGCCAAGCACCGCATCGACGTGATCTGGTCAGCAATGTGCATGTTCGCAAATCGTTGTTAACACCAGCTGTCAACAAGCCTGAAAGGTTAGGGTGAGCAGCGCAGCGAAATCTTGGAGGAGCTGCGGCCCTAGGCCGCGCGGGGGACATTCGCGGAGCTGCTTGCCCCAGCCTCACAGGCCTGCCCACTCGACGTTTTTCGAGTAACGAATTGACCTTGTGGAGTTTGTTCAGGAGCCCAATGCAGCAGTTCCAGCGTGCCATCAAAATGCTCGACCAGCGCAGTCCTGCTTTCAACCCAGTCGCCATCGTTGCAGTACAGCACGCCATCAATGTCGCGCATTTCGGCGCGGTGGATGTGTCCGCACACCACACACTGATGGCCACGCCGGCGAGCCTCGCTGGCAACAGCCACTTCAAAGTCAGTGACGTAGTTCAGGGCGGTTTTGACCTTTTGTTTGAGATACTGGGACAGCGACCAGTACGGCAGCCCCATGCGGGCGCGCCAGCTGTTCAGATACCGGTTCAGCCTGAGGGTAAATTCATACAGGTTGTCACCCACAATTGCCAGCCATCTGGCGCACTGCACGACGGCATCAAAGTAATCGCCGTGAATGACCCACAGCTGACGCCCATCGGCGGTGGTGTGCACCGCTTCCTGCATGACTTCAATGTCACCAAAAAAGTGACCCATGAATTGCCGGGCGAATTCGTCGTGGTTGCCGGGTATGTACACCACGCGGCAGCCCTTGCGTGCACGCTTGAGCAACTTTTGCACAACGTCGTTGTGCGCCTGTGGCCAATACCATTTGCGGCGCAGCTGCCAGCCGTCCACAATGTCGCCCACCAGGTAAAGCGTGTCGCTGGGGTGGGCCTTCAAGAAATCAAGCAGCGCAATCGCCTGACAGCCGGGTGTGCCCAGATGCAGGTCCGATATAAAAAGGGTGCGGTAGCGCTGGCGCGGCAAATCTTCATCGCTGTCCTGCGCTTCGTGGGGGTTGAATCGCCCTGCAAAACCTGAAGCGTCAAACAGGGTACGCATGCCAGACCTGCAAGTGGGCGGTGATTCAGGACGTGAAATGCTTCAGGTAGCGCGGCGGCAAGTCAGCAATTCGCATCATCATCGGCAGGTCTGCTGAATTGAAGTCAGGGTCCCAGGCCGGTGCGCCCAGTACCTTGGCACCCAGACGCAAGTACCCGCGAATCAGCGCGGGCGGCTCTGTGTTCAACGAGCCATCGAGCTTGTCAACCGGCAGTGCCAGGCGCGGCGTGACATGGTATTGAATCGGTGCCAGATGCGTTTGCCTGACCTGACGCCAGATGCTGGCAGCAGCCTGGCCGCTGTTGCACCCGGCAGACTGCATGGGAATACTGGCGCAGCCGATCATGGTGTCCAGTTCGTTGCGCGCCATGAATTCTGCCAAAGCGCCCCACAGCGCCAGGATGACGCCGCCATGGCGGTGATCAATGTGCACGCAACTGCGGCCCAGCTCGACCATCCGGGCCCGCAGGGATCGCAGTCGAGTCAGATCAAACTCCAGGTCACTGTAAGTGCTGCCAGCCCTTTTGGCCTGGGTGGGCGTCAGTACCCGATAGGTACCAATTACCTCGCCACTGTCCTGGCTGCGGACCAGCAGGTGTTCACAGTAATCGTCAAACAGGTCAATGTCGTGGCCAGGCACATTGGCAGGCAAGGTGGCGCCCATTTCGACTGCAAAAACCGCATACCTCAGTCGCTGCGCTGCCCGAACCTCGTCTTGGTGCCGGGCCCAGCTGACCGAGATCTTCCCCACGGCAGGCCTTTGAACAGGGCTGGCAATGACAGTTTGACCGCTTGGACAAAGTGACCCCCGGATAAGGTGTGGCATGGCCACGGGAGACAGGGCAAATGTGGGATTGGGCAGTTCTTTCAAGACGGGCTCCTTGTGGTTATGGGTGGCAACTCAACAAACAAAATGTGGTGTAAAAAAGCCCCGGGGTCGGGGCTGCAGGGTCAGTGTTATTTAAAAGCCATCGGTTGAATGCACCGGACTTGTTGCAGGCCTTCAAGCCAAGGCCGTGCACCGGGTTTGAAGCGAAGGCCACCTGGGCTGCTGGCCAGGGCGCTGGCGGTGCAGCGCAAAATGCGAAGGCACTGCTGGTTGAAGTTCAGGAGCGCGGTGTTGGGGGCAACTTTATGCATACCCAAATTGTGATGATTCAGGGTGACACGGTTGTGTCAGTTAAGTGGCAGTCATGTGACAGGACAGGGCCACGACCTGAGTCAATCACCTTGACATTGCTATGCTTATGGTAGCTATTAGCGCCCGTATTATATGGGCTATCGGTAGTTTTTACTAAAATATGCCATGTTTTTGGCTGACTTTGCCTGAAATGGCGCAAAACCTGTTGGCCTGGCCCGTAGCGGCTTGTCAAGGTGATCAAACCGGATTTGCCGATGCTGTGGCCGCTAAACTTGATCAATGTTTTTTTCCAGCCCGCTTTGCATGCGCCCATCCTGATAATCATCCCTTAGAGTCGACAACCCCATGCAAGCCCTCTGGATGGTTTTATCCGCCTTTATTTTTTCGACCATGGCGGTGTGCGTCAAGTTCGCGTCGAGTTACTTCAACAATGCCGAGCTGGTTTTTTACCGGGGGCTGATCGGCATTGTTTTCATGGCGGTGTTTGCGCAGGTTCGCGGCACATCGCTTGTGACTGCCGTGTTGCCCATGCACATCTGGCGCAGCACTGTTGGCGTGGTGGCCCTGTCGGCCTGGTTTTATGCCATTGCCCACCTGCCCCTGGCAACAGCCATGACGCTCAATTACATGAGCAGTGTGTGGATTGCTGCTTTTTTGGTCGGGGGCACACTGATGTTTGCCAAAGCCGGGGAGCGCACCCAGACGCAAGGTCCGCTGGTGCTGGCAATTTTGGCCAGTTTTGCCGGCGTGGTGATGCTGCTGCGCCCCACGCTGGACCAGAACCAGGCTTTTGCCGGGTTGATAGGTTTGCTGTCAGGGCTGGGCGCTGCCTTTGCCTACATGCAGGTGATGGTGCTGGCCCGCATGGGCGAGCCTGAAGCGCGCACGGTGTTTTATTTTGCGGTGGGTACAGCCATTGCCGGGGGACTGGGCATGGCAGTCATCGGCATTTCCAGCTGGGACTGGACCCACGCGCTGTGGCTGCTGCCCATTGGGCTTTTGGCCAGCCTGGGCCAGCTGTGCATGACCAAAGCCTACGCCATGTCCACCAACCACGGCGGTACGCTGTTGGTGGCCAATCTGCAGTATTCCGGCATTATTTTTTCTGCGCTGTATGGCCTGGTGTTGTTTGGCGACCAGATACCGCTGCTGGGCTGGGCCGGTATGGGGCTGATTATTTTGAGCGCTATAGCCGCAACATTTTTACGGGCGCGAACTGCGCCTGACGCACCCGCTGAAGAGCATTGACCAAAAAGGATTTTCAAATGACATATGACCTGTTGATCTCTGGTGAACAACTGCAGGCTTTGCTGGCCAGCCGGGCTGCAGTGCGTGTATTTGACTGCACATTTGACCTGGCCGACCCAGGCGCGGGGCACCGCAGTTACCTCGACGCCCACATTCCTGGTGCTGTGTATGCAGACCTGGACACAGCGCTCAGCGACAAGCAGGGCACAGGCGTGTCTGGCGGGCGTCACCCGTTGCCAGACAGGGAAAAGTTTGCCCATTGGCTTGGCAGCGCTGGCATGGCCAATGGCATGCAGGCCGTGGTGTACGACCGCAACGGCGCCAATTACTGTGGCCGCCTGTGGTGGATGCTGAAGTGGGCCGGACATGGCAATGTTGCAGTGCTTGACGGTGGCCTGCAGGCCTGGCAGGCAGCAGGTGGCGCGGTCAATCAAGGCCTGGAAATACCCAATTCAGCATCAAAGTTTGCCCTAGCCCAATCATTATGTGCGCTAGTAGCTACTGATACAGTAGCAAAAAATCTGGGCAGACCCGTTCAAACCCTCATTGACGCACGGGGCGTACCGCGCTTTCGCGGTGAGGTGGAGCCGCTGGACCCGGTGGCTGGCCACATCCCCGGCGCGCTGAATCGCCCTTTCGCGCAGAACATGGGGCTTGATGGCAAATTCAAATCTGCCGCTGACCTGAAAGCAGAATTTACTGCCCTGTTGGCAGGCCGCGACCCAGCCACCGTGGTGCATCACTGCGGCAGCGGCGTGAGTGCCGTGCCCAATATTTTGGCCATGCAAATTGCCGGTTTGGGGATGACAGGGCTTTATGCCGGTAGCTGGAGCGACTGGTGCAGCGATGCAAGCAGGCCCATGGCGCAGGGTTAAATTGGCAGGCTTTTTCTGGGCTGATGACTTTCAAAATTTCAAAAGCCTTGACCCCGGCAAATACCCTAGCTAGTATTACAGGTGTAATAACAGGAATTTACCATGCACATGCTAAAACTAACGCAAATTGGAAACTCTGTTGGCGCCATTTTTCCCAAAGATTTATTGGCACAAATGCGGCTGGAAAAAGGCGATGATTTTTATGTGACCGAGACGCCAGATGGCCTGCGTATCACCTCGCACAACCCGGAATTTGAAGAACAGATGCGAATTGGCCGCGAGATCATGAAAGAGCGGCGAGCTGTGCTGCGCGAGTTGGCCAAATGACGACCTGGCGGTGGATTGACCGCACGGTTTTAACCGCCATACATGACATGCAGCTGGCCGAGCACGGCGGTGGGGCTGGCTTGCGTGACGCTAATTTACTCGAATCGGCCCTGGCCAAACCAGAAAATCTGGCAGCTTATGGCCAGCCCGGTGCAGCTGCACTGGCCGCAGCTTATGGCTACGGAATTTCGCGCAATCATGCCTTCATCGATGGCAACAAGCGTACCGCACTGGTGGCGGCAGAATTGTTTTTGCAGCTCAACGGCTGGCGGATTGTTGTTGATGATGCGGATTGCGTGCTGACCATGCTGGCTGTTGCCACAGGCGACATCACGGAAGACGCTTTTGCCAAGTGGCTGCGGCTGCATTCACATAAAAAACAAGTCAAGTAAGGCTCTATACGATGTAAAACGGGCGCTAGCAGCTCCTGTATCTATAGCAAGCCTAATCTTGCGCAGCCACCAGCGTGCGCGTATACGGGTGTGCAGGTGAATCCATGATTTGCGCCAGCGGCCCGGCCTCCAGCACCACACCGTCTTTGAGGACCATCACTTGATGCGCCATGGCGCGGATCACGTCGACGTCGTGGGTGATGAGCAAATAACTCAAACCCCGCTCACGTTGGAGGCGCTGCAGCAGTTGCAAAATCTGTTTTTGAATCGTGACATCCAGGGCGCTGGTGGGCTCGTCGAGTACCAGTAACTGTGGTTCGACCATCAGCGCCCGTGCAATGGCAATCCTCTGGCGCTGACCGCCTGAAAACTCGTGCGGGTAGCGTTGCAGCAAGCCGGGGAATTGCACCAGGGTCATGCCGACTTCTTGCAGCGCCTGCAGCACGCGTTGCTGCGTTTGAACAGCCTTGATATGCGGCTGATGCACCGCCAAACCCTCACCCACAATCTGCTCCACCGTCATGCGCGGCGACAGTGACGAAAACGGGTCTTGAAACACCACTTGCACTGCTTTGCGAATGGCTTTGTTATTGGCGGCGTTGCCGTTCCACGATTTGCCAGCAACGTCCAACTCTCCTTTGGACGGGTGCAAACCCAGCGCCGCCAGCGCCAGGCTCGACTTGCCCGAGCCCGACTCGCCAATCACACCCAGCGTTTGGCCCGCTGGGATATTAAAACTTGCGCCCTGCACCGCTACAAACTCGCCCGTTTTAAACCAGCCTTTGAAGCCTGGCACGCTGACCGGGTAGCTGACGCGCAGATTTTTAGCTTGCATCACCGGTGGCAGCGAGGCGTTGGCTGGCGCTTCCTGCACATCGCGCACCGGCTTGCTGTCCATCAGCTTCTTGGTGTAGGCGTGCTGCGGCCTGGCGAATACGTGGTTGACCGCGCCCTGCTCCACAATGACACCGCTCTCCATCACCGCAATCCGGTCAGCAAAGCGGCGCACCAGGTTCAAATCGTGCGTGATCATCAGCACCGCCATGCCGTTTTTGCGCTGCAGGTCGGCAAGCAGGTTCAATATCTGCGTACGAACTGTCACATCAAGCGCGGTGGTCGGCTCGTCTGCCAGCAGCAGCTTCGGGTTACAAGCCAGCGCCATCGCAATCATGGCGCGCTGGCGCTGGCCACCCGACAATTGGTGCGGGTAGCAATTAGCCCTGCGTTCAGGCTCGGTGATACCGGTGTCTGCTAGTAATTTAATAGCTGCTTGCGCCCGTATTCTGTGCGCCATACCTTGTTTTAATGCCAATATCTCTTCAATCTGGTTGCCAATCGAGAAAAGCGGGTTCAGCGCCGTCATGGGCTCCTGAAAGATCATCGCAATGTCTTGCCCGCGAATGCCACGCAGCAGGCGCTCAGGCATGCCAAGCAGTTCAACTTCGCCTTTGGGTGACTGAAAAACCGCCGTGCCGCTGACTTCGGCGTTTTGCACCAGGCGAAGCAGGCTGAGTGCGGTGATGGTTTTGCCCGAGCCTGATTCGCCCACGAGTGCCAGCTTCTCACCTGGCGCAATTGAAAAGTCGATGCCGTGAACAACCTCTTTGCCCGCAAAAGAAATGCGCAAGTCTTTGACCGTGAGCAAAGGCATATTCACTTGTCTGCTTTCCTCGGGTCCAGCGCATCACGCAGCGCATCGCCCATGAAGGTCAGCAGCAGCAGCGTAACCACCAGCACTGCAAACGTCGACAGCGAAATCCACCACGCATCAATGTTGGCCTTGCCCTGGCTGAGCAGCTCGCCCAGCGATGGCGTCCCCGGCGGCACACCCAAGCCCAGAAAATCCAGTGACGTCAGCGCCAAGATCGCCGCACTCATGCGAAACGGCAAAAACGTGACGACTGGCGTCATGCTGTTGGGCAAGATGTGTCGCCACATGATCTGTAAATTGCTGACGCCCAGCGCCCGCGCCGCGCGAACATAGTCCAGCTGGCGGTTGCGTAAAAACTCGGCGCGTACGTAGTCGCTAAGCCCCATCCAGCCAAACAAGCTGAGTAAGAACAGCAGCAGCGCCACGCTGGGCGCAAACACCGCGCTGAAAATGATCAAGAGATACAGCTCTGGCATCGACCCCCAAATCTCGATAAATCGCTGCGCTACCAAATCGGTTTTTCCGCCTGCGTACCCCTGAATCGCGCCTGTGATAACGCCAATGACGACGCCAATTGCAGTTAGTGCCAGTCCAAAGAGCACCGACAAGCGAAAACCGTAAATCAATTGCGCCAGCAGGTCGCGCCCGCGGTCGTCGGTGCCCAGCAAGTTGTCCCGTGACGGGGCTGACGGATTGGGCGATTTGGCGAAGTAATTGATGTTTTTGGGACCGTATGGGTTGGGCGCGTAAACGGCCCAGTTAGGGCTGGTCGTCAGCTTGTCTTTGATGAATGGGTCCAGATAGTCAGCAGGCGTGTCAAAGTCGCCGTCAAAGGTTTTTTCTGAATAGTCTTTAAGCACCGGGAAGTAAAGCTGACTTTTGTAGCTGACGATCAATGGCTTGTCGGTAGACAGCACATCCGCCAAGAGACTGAGAACAACCAGCGTCGAAAAAATGACAAAACTCCAAAAGCCAAGTTTGTTCTTTTTAAAGCGCAACCAGGCGCGCTTGGAGGGTGAAAGCGAAATCGTGCTCATCAGTCGAATTTCACTCGGGGGTCAACTAAAACATAACAAAGATCGCTGATGAGTTTGGTCGCCAGACCAATCAACGTGAACAAATACAGCGTGCCCAGCACCACCGGGTAATCACGACGAATTACGCTTTCATAACTGAGCAGCCCCAAACCATCCAGCGAAAACAGCGTTTCAATCAGCAGCGACCCGGTAAAAAACGCGCCAATAAAAGCCGCCGGAAAACCCGTGATGATCGGGATCAACGCATTGCGAAAAACATGCTTGTACAGCACTTGCCGCTCGCTCAGGCCCTTGGCCCGGGCCGTTAGCACGTACTGCTTGCGAATCTCTTCCAGAAACGAATTTTTGGTCAGCACCGCTGTTACCGCAAAGCTGCCCAGCACCATCGCAATGATGGGCAGTGTGATGTGCCACAAATAGTCGGTAATTTTTGCGCCCCAGCTCAGCGTTTCCCAGTTGCTTGACGTCAGCCCGCGCAGCGGAAACCACTGCAATTGCCCACCAAAAATCACCAGCAGCGCAACGCCCAGCACAAAGCCGGGAATAGCGTATCCCACCAAGACGATCAGGCTGGTCCAGAAGTCAAAACGCGAACCCGCGCGAACTGCCTTGGCGATGCCCAGCGGCACAGCTATCAGGTAGCTGATGAAAAACGTCCACAGGCCCAGGCTGATGGACACGGGCAGTTTGTCTTTGACCAACTCCCACACGTCTTTGTTTTGGTAAAAGCTTTTGCCCAGGTCAAACCTTGCAAACTGACCCAGCATCTGCCAAAAGCGCTCCAGCACCGGTTTGTCAAAGCCGTACAAAACCTTGATTTCTTCAATGCGTTTGGCATCAATGCCTTGCCGGCCTCGATACCCCGCTCCAGATGCCGCAGCGCCCTCCCCGCCCGAGTCACGCCCCTGCAGCTGCGCCACCATCTGCTCAACTGGCCCGCCGGGTACAAACTGCACCATCGCAAACGTCAACAGCAGCACGCCAAACAAAGTCGGAATCATCAGCAGCAAGCGTTTGAGGATGTAGCTGGCCATGCTATTTGTTCCTGGCAGATGGCCACCAGGTACTCATGGCCCAGGTGTCAGCCTGGTAATACGGCGGAATGACAGCAGGCAGTTCAAACTGACCCGGCCGGTAGCCAATCAAAAACGCATCACCGTAGTACTGCGGTACCGAGTACTGGCCGTGGGTCAACACGCGGTCGAGCGCCCTCGCAGCAGCTGACAACTCTGGCCGGGTGGTAGCCGACACTATTTTTTGTAGCAACGCATCGACAGCCGGGTCTGCAATTCCCCAAATGTTGGACGATCCGGGTGTTTTGGCGGACTCGGAGCCAAAGCGTTCTATTAACTCACCGCCTGGGGCAGTTGAGCCTGGCAGTCTAGCGGTGGTCAGCTCAAAGTCGAACGTATCCATTTTTTGCTTGGACAATGAAAAGTCCACGACCCGATACTGCAGCGTGATACCGAGCTTTTCAAGCGCTTTTTGAAATGGGCCCACCACACGGATTAATGACGGCTGGTCGCTTAAAAACTCTATTGTGAAAGCCTCGCCTGCACTGTTGCGCAGCGCGCCGTTTTTGTACTCCCAGCCGGCCTCTTTGAGCAGTGCCTGCGCCTTGCGCAAGTTATCGCGCAGACTGCCGGGCGGCTCGGTGCTGGCACCTACTGGCACCGGGCCAAACACAGCGGGTACCAACTTGTTTCGCAGTGGCTCCAGCAGCGCCAGCTCATCGGCTTTCGGCAGGCCTTCGGCATGAAATTCGCTGTTTGGAAAATACCCGTTAACGCGTTTGTAAATGCCGTAGAACAGCTGGCGGTTCATCCATTCAAAGTCTATGGCCAGTCCAATGGCCTGCCGGATACGAACGTCCTGAAATTTGGGTTTGCGCAGATTGAACACATAGCCCTGAAAGTCACCCGGGTTGCGGTTTTCAAACGCACGCTTGACCAACTCACCTGACGTGAATTGCTTGCCGGTGTATTGACGCGCCCAGTTGCGCGAAATAAATTCGCGCATGAAGTCATATTCGCCTGCTTTCAGGCCTTCAAAACGCGAGGTTTCGTCAAGGTAAATTTTGAAAGTGATGCGGTCAAAATTAAATTGCCCTTTGCGTGTGGGCAAATCAGCTGCCCAGTATTTGGCGTCACGCTCATAAGTGATGTCGCGCCCCATTTTGTTGCTAGGCAGTTTGTACGGACCCGAGCCCAACGGAATGTCTGCCACGATCTTGTCAAACGGTTTGCCGCCTCCCCACCTGGCACTGAAAACTGGCATGCCGCCCACCACCAGTGGCAGCTCCGGGTTAGGCGTGGCAAAGTCAAAGCGCACCACGCGTTCACTGACCGCTACCACGCCTTTGACTTCTGCATAAATCGTGCGGAACTGAGGTGCGGCAAGCTTGCTGACCAGCTGCGTGTATGAGTGCACCACATCTGCCGCCAGCACAGGCGAGCCGTCCTGAAATCTGGCTTTGAAGTTGAGGCGAAACGTAGCCGAAAGTTTGTCAGGTGCAACATCAACATCTTCAGCCAGCAAGCCGTAGGCCGTGGTGGGTTCTTCAGAATTACCAACCAGCAGACTTTCAAACATCAATGTGCCGATGCCATACGGCGCAGTGCCGCGCAATGTGAACGGATTGAATTTGTCAAAGTTGGTGGGGCGCGTTGGCGGCACCATGCGGATCTCGCCGCCCTTGGGCGCAGCCGGATTGACGTAGCTGAAATGGGAGAAACCAGGTGGGTACAAGACATCACCAAACTGCGCATAAGCGTGCGCTGCCCAAGTGTTCAAACTCAACATCAGCAGTGAAAAACACATCCATACGCGCATGTCACAATTCTGCAAGATTTTTGACAAGGAAAACGACATGGGCTTTCTAGACGGCAAAAAATTATTGATCACAGGCGTTTTGAGCAACCGCTCGATTGCTTATGGCATTTCCAGGGCCTGCAAAGCACAAGGTGCGGAGCTGGCTTTTGCCTATGTGGGTGAGCGGTTCAAGACACGCATTACCGAGTTTGCGGCCGATTTTGATTCGACCCTGATTTATGACTGCGACGTGGGCAGCGACGAGCAAATCACCCAGCTTTTTACCGACCTGGCCAAGGTGTGGCCGAAGTTTGACGGCTTTGTACACAGCATTGGCTTTGCGCCCAAAGAAGCCATTTCGGGCGACTTTCTGGAAGGCTTGAGCCGCGAAGGCTTCAAGGTTGCGCATGACATCAGCGCCTACAGCTTTCCGGCAATGGCCAAGGCTGCGCTGCCGTACCTCAATGACAAGTCCGCCCTGCTCACCCTTACCTATCTGGGCGCGTTGCGCGTGCTGCCCAACTACAACACGATGGGCCTGGCCAAAGCCAGCCTGGAGGCATCAGTACGCTACACCGCGGAGTCACTCGGCCCCAAAGGCATTCGCTGTAACGGCATCAGCGCCGGGCCGATCAAAACTTTAGCCGCCAGTGGAATTGCGGGTTTCAGCAAAATTCTCGGCGCAGTTGCTGCTGCTGCGCCGATGCGCCGCAATGTGACGATTGATGAAGTGGGCAATGTGGCGGCGTTCCTGCTCAGCGATTTGGCCAGTGGCGTGACGGGCGAGATCACGTATGTCGATGGCGGGTTCAGTCAGGTGGTCGGTGGGATTGCTGAGCCGTTTGGAAATTGATCTTTTGGCAATGACAAGATCGCAGCACTGTCTCTTGCCCCTTCCCCTCCCGGGGCTGCGGCCTGCGGCTCCAAGTCCGCCTGCGCGGACTTGGACAGGCCAAAGGGTTGCTGCGTCTTGCAGCGACACGTGGGGTAGGGATGGGGGCACACACGATACAAACAAGCTTTCTGCGCTTGCCCCCACCCCAGCCCTCCCCCGGCAGGGGAGGGAGTGATGAAATACGACTCTAGCGCACGGAATGTAAGCGCAAGCAGCTATTTAAAACATAGCGTCCTGGCCTTGCTCTTGGCAGCTATTGGTTATGCCACAGTGCCCATTGCACTGGCAGCCGACACCAAACCCGCGCTGATGCTGGCCAACATTTACAGCCCCTCTACCCCACTCGCCGACTACTGGGTCAGTGAAAAATACGATGGCGTTCGCGGCTACTGGGATGGGCAACAGCTGCTGACCCGCGGCGGGCAAACTATTAATACGCCAGTCTGGTTTACAGCGAACTGGCCAACAACACCGATGGACGGCGAGCTGTGGGCTGGGCGGGGGCAGTTTCAAAAAGCAGTGTCCACCGTGCGCCAGCAAAGCCCTGACGATGCAGCCTGGCGCGGCATGAAGTTCATGGTGTTTGACCTGCCTGCCGAGCCGGGCCCGTTTACTGAACGTCTTTCGACACTCAACAATGTGGTGGGCAAACTGGCTGTACCCTGGGTACAAGCCGTCGCGCAAAACAAAGTGACCAGCCACGCTGCGCTGCAAAGCCAGCTCAAACAAATCACCAAAGCCGGCGCTGAGGGCCTGATGCTGCACCGCGGCAGCTCGCTGTACAAAGGCGCACGCAACGACGATCTGCTCAAAGTCAAAACCCACGATGATGCGGAGGCTAAAGTCATTGCGTATATCTCTGGCAAAGGCAAGTATGCAGGCCAGTTGGGTGCGCTCCTGGTGGAAGTTCCTGCCAAAGATGGTGCAGCTGCCAAGCGCTTTAAATTAGGCACAGGTTTCAGCGATGCGCAGCGGCAAAACCCGCCAGCAGTCGGCAGCCAGGTCACGTACCGCTACCGGGGTTTGAACGACAGCGGCATTCCACGCTTTGCCAGTTTTATGCGCATACGGGAAGATTAGCTTTTAACAATTAGCTATTTATTCAGGAGCTACTAGCGCCCTATTTGTTTGGGCTACAGCTCATTTATACAGGTGAAAAACAATGATTCCCATACCAGAAGCCTTCTCCAGCAGCTACGCGCAGGCCAGGATCAAGTTTTTAGAAGCTGCGGCCACAGCGGGTGTCCACGTCCAGTCACACGCTCACCCCCTGAAAGGCCGCGATGGCGAAGAGCTGGCGATGGACGTGGCACGCGACGGTCCGATGGATGCAACCCACCTGTTGATCATCAGCAGCGCTTGTCACGGTGCAGAAGGCTACTGCGGCAGCGGCGTGCAGGTGCAAGGGCTGCACGATGCTGAATGGCTTGAAAAAGCACGCACAGCAGGTACAGCGGTGCTGTACATCCATGCACTCAACCCCTATGGCTTTTCACACATCCGCCGCACAACGCATGAGAATGTGGACTTGAACCGCAACTTTCAGGACTTCCGCTTTGCCCTGCCGGACAACGCCCCCTACCGCGCGCTGCATGCACTGGCCCTGCCTGAACAATGGCCGCCAGATGCCGACAACCAGGCAGCAATTGCCAATTTCATTGCGAAAAACGGAGAAGCAGCTTTTCAGTCAGCCATCACGCAAGGGCAACATGAGTTTGCAGATGGCCTTTTTTACGGCGGTACCAGCCCAACCTGGAGCAACCAGACACTGCGCAGCGTGCTGCGTCAGCACGCTGCACATGCCAAACAAGTTGCCTGGATTGACCTGCACACGGGCCTGGGAGCCAGCGGCCACGGCGAACGCATCTGGGCAGGCAAAGACGACGCCAAAGCCATTGCGCGCGCCAGAAGCTGGTGGGGCGGCGGCCGAGACGGCAATGCAGCAACGCCCATCACATCCATCTACGACGGTTCATCCACGTCGGCGTTCCTGACGGGCCTGATGTGGCACGCCATTAACCAGGAAGCGCCACAAGCCGAGTACACAGGCATCGCGATGGAATACGGCACCGTGCCGGTGCTAGACGTGATCACTGCCCTGCGCGCCGAGCATTGGCTAAACAACCACCCAGATGCGCCTGCAACACTTGCCCAGCAGATCAAGGCGCAGATGATGACAGCGTTTTACACAGACACCGACCTGTGGCGCGGCCAGATCATCAGCCAGGCGCGGCAAGCGATGTTTCAGGCGGTCGATGGGTTGTCTGCTAGCTAAACCCAAAAGACATGGCAAAGTGGAATCCTGAAAACAGGCATTCTTGAAATAGGCTCGCGTAAAAAGTTCATCACCCGCTTTTTGAAGCCATACAAGTGCGGCGGTTCCAGTGGCCTAGAACCTAATACGCGCATTGCTTTCGCCACCCCTGAACTACTCTGGCAAGGGTTGGCGACAAAGCGCTAAGGGCTTTCATGCCGCGCAGCGTGCACGATCTCAATCAAATCGGCACCCGGTACCCATAGAACTCATGGTCCTCGTTGTCACCCCCTTGCCCGGCACCCAGATCAGCGTAGTCATGCACCAGCTCAATCGCTGCAATCCACTTCACCATCTTGAAGCCAACCTCGTTTTCGCAGCGCAGCCGCAGCGGCGCGCCATGCAGCACGCTGACAGGTGCGCCGTTCATTTCATAGGCGAGGATCGTCAGCTGGTGACGCATGTTTGCCAGACTGTGCGTGTCGCAGTGGCGGATACCCGGAATACCGAGCCAGGAAGGTATGGTGACCGAGTCGTCTTTAGCCGTCCAGATTCGATCCGTCGGCTCCGCAGTTTGAAACCGAAACCATTCGGTGCCGGGCGTGCAGTCGCGCTGCCAGTAAAGCCGCGGGTGATCGGCCAGGATCTGCACACCCGAGCGAATGATGAACGCCATGAAAAACAGGTTGAGGAAGTGCATTAGCCTGAGCCAGCCTGGAAAGCCGGTGGTGACTGGCTGCGCCGTCATCGGTATGCCCGGGAAGCGGACAAGGAACTCCTGGATGGTCGGTAACTGCCGCAACGCCTGCGCAATGGCAACGCCCGCCACCAGCAGCACAAAGATCAGCGGCAAGGCCCAAAGCACGTTGACCCAGTGCTTGCCAAACCTGACCTTTGGCACGACGCCAGCCTGCGGCGGCAACCAGTGCGAAAGCTGCACGCGATCGTCTGCAGCGCTCAGGCGTGCTGCCAGAGGGTCATGAATTCTGGGTTGCATATAAATTCACTGCTCCGAGATCCTGGCCCGCGTCTGACAGCCGTTATCTCTTTTGTCTTAACGAAGGCGGTCACTTGGAGCTAGCAGTGACAGACCACACCGCGTTTCCAACATCGTCAGCAATCAACAAAGCACCGTCTGCCGATTGCGCCAATCCAACCGGCGCTCCGAACAAAGATTTTTCGTCTGCCGATGCGAAGCCTGAGACAACAGGGATTTTCTTGCCTGTCGGACGTCCGTCAACAAACTTGACATAGCTCACCTCGTAGCCGCTCAACGGAGAGCGGTCCCAACTCCCGTGCTCGCTGATGAACGCACCGCCTCGAAACAAAGCCGGCAGGTTGATGCCGGTGTAAAAGAGCAGCCCCAAAGGCGCAACATGCGAAGCCAATGCGAAGTCGGGCTTGATGGCTTTTTTGACGAGTTCTGGCCGCTGGGGGTGGACGCGCTGGTCAACATTCTGGCCGAAGTAGCTGTACGGCCAGCCGTAAAAACCACCTTCCTGCACCGCTGTCATGTAGTCGGGAACCAGGTCCTCACCAATCTCGTCACGCTCATTAACGATGGCCCAAAGCTTGCCCGTTTGCGGCTCCCATTGCAGCCCGGTTGGGTTACGGATTCCTGAGGCAAAGACGCGGCTGGCCCCGGTCGCAACATCGACCTCAAAAATCGTTGCACGCCGGTATTCCACCGCAAGGCCGTTCTCGGTGATGTTGCTGTTTGAGCCGACGGCGACATAAAGTTTCTTGCCGTCAGGACTCGCCAGCAACGACTTTGTTCAGTGGTGGTTGATTGTGTCTGGCAGGTCAGCGAGCTCAACACCTGCCTCGGTGCTGCGGGTGACACCTGTGGTGTAAGGGTACTTCATGATCTTGTCGCTATCCGCCACATACAGCATTTGGCCAATCAACTGAAGGCCAAACGGAGAATGCAGGTTCTCCAGAAAAACGTGTTGCTCCCACTTTGCGGAGCCCGATTGCTTGCGGAGCAGGGTGATCCGGTTCCCGCCTTTGGCTGCTTTCCCCGAGCGACCCTTGACCATGCCCGCAATGAGTTGCTTGGGCGTTGTCACCGGTTCGGTGCCGGGCCCGTTTGATTCAACGACCAGCACATCGCCATTGGGCAGCGTCATCAGCTGGCGCGGGTGCTTCAGGTTGTCCACAATCTTTTCGATCTTCAAACCGCTCGCCACTGTCGGACGGGCGTCGCCTTGCCATCCAACCCCTGTTGGCACCTGCATCGGTGGGACTAAAAAGTTCTTGGCCGCGGGCAAAACAGGCCCCGGTCCGGTTTGTTGCTGCGGGTCAACCTCAGCCCGATTGCTGCATCCGCTGAGAGTCAAGACCAAAATCGCCGATGTAATGGACAAGCATTTTCTGCTGTTCATGTTCGCACCTTCGCATTGTTGTGTGCCTGCTATAAGGTCATGAGGACACTGCTGACGATCAGAAGGGCAACGGTCAGTATCGAAAGCCAAACTCCTTCCGGAACGATTGCATAAGCGTCCCGGCCGTGAACAAAGGCGTTGAAAATAGCAGCCGCAATACCCGCCAGGTAAACGAAGAA
This sequence comes from Polaromonas sp., assembly GCA_025362315.1. Lineage (GTDB taxonomy): Bacteria > Pseudomonadota > Gammaproteobacteria > Burkholderiales > Burkholderiaceae_C > Polaromonas. Next base: position 13,420 of record JANYGP010000034.1, on the reverse strand, counting down.
GGCAGTTTTCGAATGGGTGGTGCTCGGCCGAGCACCGGAAAACCAGACACGGAACAGATTGATCAGGCGAGGCACCACCGCGACAAACAAACCGATGGAAATCAACCATGCCGCGGACTTGAACCACATGACATCCGCATTCATGGCGTAAACCACGTCAAATATCAATGCACCAACAAAAAACCCAAAGGGAATGGGATTGAGAAGGTCGAATACAACAGTTACTGCTGTGGATGGATGCTGGTGAATCTCAGGGCTCATACGGAATGCTGCTTGCGCCACTGGCATGGAAGAAGCAAGTGAAAGCGGGTGAAAGCTGTTGGTTGGCAAATGGATCTGAAAATGGCGCAAATTTATCTGTCCAAACCGTTGCGCGCAGCACAAGGACGTTTTGCCTACATTCATTCGAGATGAAGGGGCCGGTCCCGTGCTGTTCAACGCTTGAAGATGCAGCCAATGCTTGCTGGAATGTTGCAGCCATCCGCTAGCCCTTCAAAACACGCGTTGCAAATTGTTGGCTTATCGGCATTGGCCGACACAGCCGCAAAACTTTGTCTGATTAAGAAAAGTCCATCTGTCTCTGATGATGGCGTTTTTAGTAAAGAGAAAACAACCATGACCACTTCTACGATTTTGTTGATTATTTTGATTCTGCTGGTGATCGGCGTCCTTCCCAGCTGGGGGCACAGCCGGAGTTGGGGTTACGGGCCCAGCGGTGCGCTTGGTCTGGTGGTACTGGTGGTGGTTGTGCTGCTGTTGATGGGCAGAATCTAACGCTCTTACATTGCTCAATTGATCAGCTGTTGCCAGACCTTGTCCAGTCGCTTGATGCTGACCGGCTGCGGCGTGCGCAGCTCCTGTGCAAAAAAGCTGACACGCAGCTCTTCGAGCAGCCAGCGAAATTCATGCATGCGTGCATCTGTGGCGCCCTTGCGTTCTGCAACCAGTCGCCAATAGCGCTGTTCTTGCGGTTTCAATTCCAGCATGCGTGCTGCGTCGCGCGCCGGGTCAGCGCGCAGCTTGTCGAGCCGGGCTGTGATGGCTTTGAGGTAACGCGGAAAGTGCTGCAGTTGCAGATACGGCGTGGTGGTTAGAAACTTTTTGGGCACCAGACGCTGCAGCTGCAGGGCTGCATCGCCCACTGCATCTGCTGCATTTTTGGTGTCTTTGATTTTCCGTTGTGCGGCAGTGAATTCGATCAAAATTCCACCTGCCAAACGGGCAATTTCAGTCGCAATCAGTGTCAGTCGGCCACGTCCTTCTTCCAGACGATTTTTAAAGTCTGCCTCGTTGGTGGGGAGTGGTTCGAGCAGGAATGTGCGGTTCAAGGCCACTTCCAGAATCTGAGCACGCAGCTCTTCCAAAGTGCCGCCGCCCGAGTTGTCAGCCGCGCGGCCAACCAGCATGTAAGCAGTGGCCATTTTTTGCAGGTCTGGCAGGTTTTTTTCAAGGTATTTAATGGCGTCCTTGATCTGCAGTGCAAACAGTCTGGTCAAGCCGGCGCGGTGTTTGGCGCTTGCCATGTCAGGCTCGTCAAACACTTCAATTGTGACAGCATCGCCCAGGTCAATCAGTGCAGGGAACCCGATCAGAGTTTGCGCACCTTTGGCTATTTCCATCAGCTCGGGCAGCTCACCGAATGTCCAGCTGGTGTAGCGTTCGGGTGTTTTGATTGCTATTTTTTCAGGAGCTGCTAGCGCCCTATTTATATGGGCTGAAGGTTTATTTGATAATGAAACAGGCAAATTTTTAGCATCTGGAAGTGATTTGGCCAGATTTTTAAGCCCTGCCAGTGCCTGAAACGCACCACGGGCTTGCGTGCCCAGTTCACCCTTCAGCCCAGCCAGACTGCGGCCCGTACCCAGCTGCCGGCCATGCTCGTCCAGCACGCGAAAGTTCATGAAAAGGTGTGGGGCCAGCATGTCGAGCTTCAAGTCGCCACGCTTGACGTCTACTGCAGTGGCATCACGCACCAGTTTGAGCACAGCGTCCGTCAGCGACCCAGTGCCAAAAATCTCTGGTTTGTTCAACCCTTCAGCCATGCGCGCAGCAGTGTCTGGCAGGGGCACCAGGCGCGAGCGGGGCCGCTGGTGCAGGGTTTTGATCAGCGCTTGAATCTTGCCCTTCAGCATGCCGGGCACCAGCCATTCACAGCGGTCCTCATTGACCTGGTTCAGCGCAAACAGCGGCACATCGACCGTGACGCCGTCTTTCGCGTCGCCGGGCTCGTGCAGATAATTGGCAGTGCAGTCCACACCGCCCAGCCGCAAAATTTTAGGAAAGGCCTGCGTGGTGATGCCAGCGGCTTCGTGGCGCATCAGCTCTTCTTGCGTGAGGAGCAACAGCTGCGGCTGCTTCTTGACCTCATCGCGGTACCACGCTTCGCAGCTCGCGCCGCTGCACACGTCTGGCGGCAATTGCTGATCGTAAAAGGCGTAAATCAACTCTTCATCGACCAGCACGTCCTGGCGTCTGGCCTTGTGTTCCAGGTCTTGTACTTTGGCGATCAGCTTTTCGTTGGCTTTTAAAAACTTCAGTGGCGTGTCCCAGTTGGCAGCCACCAAGGCTTCTCGAATGAACACCTCACGCGCAGCCACTGGGTCTACGCGGCCGAAATTGACGCGCCTGCCGCTGTAGACCACCAAGCCGTACAAAGTGGCGCGTTCAAGCGCAGTGACTTGCGCGGCTTTTTTTTCCCAATGCGGGTCAAGCAGCTGCTTTTTCAGCAGATGCCCGGCGACCTGTTCTATCCACTGCGGCTCGATGTTCGCTATGCCCCGGCCAAACAGGCGCGTGGTTTCAACCAGTTCGGCTGCCACAATCCAGCGTCCCGGTTTTTTGCTCAGCTTAGCACCGGGGTGCCGATAAAACCGGATGCCGCGCGCACCCAGATAAAAGTCTTCTTCTTCGTTTTTTTGCCCCAGATTGCCCAGCAAGCCGCACAGCATGGACTGGTGCAGTTGCTCGTAGCTGGCGGGTTTTGTGTTGATGTCCCAGTGCTGCTCGGCCACGGTTGCCAGCAACTGAGAGTGGATGTCGCGCCATTCGCGGACTCGGCGGATGTTGATGAAGTTTTCGCGGAGGAGGTTTTCGTGTTGTCTGTTAGTGAGTTTATGTGTGCTGGAACCCTCACCCCTGCCCTCTCCCCGCAAAGGGAGAGGGAGTGAGTTGCCCCCTCTCCCTTTGTGGGGAGAGGGCAGGGGTGAGGGGCCGCCGCGCGACGCGCCCAGCCACTTCCACAACTTCAAATACCCCACAAACTCACTTTTCTCATCGTCGAACTTGGCATGCGCCTGGTCGGACTGGGCTTGCTTGTCCATCGGGCGGTCGCGAACGTCTTGAACACTCAGAGCGCTGGCAATGACCAGCACCTCATCAAGTGCGCCGCGGCTTTTGGCTTCCAGAATCATTCGGCCCACGCGTGGGTCCAGCGGCAACTTCGCCAGCGTGTGGCCCACAGCCGTCAACTCGTTGTCGTCATCAACCGCGCCCAGCTCGGCCAGCAACTGATAGCCGTCCGTCATGGCGCGGCGCTGTGGCACTTCGATGAAGGCGAAGTCTTCAATCGCGCCGAGATGCAAAGCCTTCATGCGCAGAATGACGGACGCCAATGAACTGCGCAAAATTTCGGGGTCGGTAAAGCGCTGACGGCCAGCAAAGTCCTGCGCGTCATATAGCCGGATGCAAATGCCGTCAGCCACCCGGCCGCAGCGCCCGGCGCGCTGGTTGGCTGCTGCCTGGCTGATCGGCTCGACCATCAGTTGCTCAACTTTGCTCCTGAAGCTGTAGCGCTTGACCCGCGCTGTACCGGCGTCAATGACATACCGGATGCCTGGCACAGTGAGCGATGTTTCAGCCACGTTGGTGGCCAGCACAATGCGGCGGTTGTGGTGCGGGGCAAAAATCTCATCTTGCTCTGCCGGGCTCAGGCGTGCAAACAGCGGCAACACGGCAGCGTCGCGCACCAATGGCTTGTGCGCCAAATGTTTGCGCAGATGGTCGGCTGCTTCCCTGATTTCACGCTCGCCGGGCAAGAACACCAGAATGTCACCTGCGTTGTGCGCCTCAAGCCACAGCTCATCAACGGCATCGGCAATGGCATCGTTCAGGTCGTAATCGCGTGATTCTTCAAACGGGCGGTAACGCTGTTCAACAGGAAACATCCGGCCCGATACCAGGATGACAGGAGCCGACCCTTTGGCGGATGCAAAGTACTCCGCAAACCGGTTGGCATCAATCGTTGCCGACGTGATGATGACTTTCAGGTCTGGCCGACGCGGCAGCAACTGGCGCAAATAGCCGAGTAAAAAGTCGATGTTCAGACTGCGTTCATGCGCTTCGTCAATGATGATGGTGTCATACGCATTGAGCAGCGGATCGGTTTGTGTCTCGGCCAGCAAAATACCGTCGGTCATCAGCTTGACGGACGCGTCCCGGCTCAGGCGGTCCTGGAACCGCACCTTGAAGCCCACCACATCGCCAAGTGGCGTTTTCAGTTCGTCCGCAATGCGCTTGGCCACGCTGGACGCGGCGATGCGGCGCGGCTGGGTGTGGCCGATCAGTTTGCCGCGTTGCCCAGCCGGATAATTTATTTTGCCCCGACCCATGGCCAGCAAAATCTTGGGCAACTGGGTGGTTTTGCCAGAGCCGGTTTCGCCGCAGACAATGATGACCTGATGGGCAGCGATGGCGGCTGTAATTTCATCGCGTTTGCCAGATACGGGCAACGATTCCGGGAAATCGATGACCAGCCTTGGACCGGGTGGCGATGCAGATAACGATGCAGATGCAGTGGTTGACAAGGGTTCAGAACGCAAAACGACAGGCCCAAAAGCTCCTTATTATCCGCAGCTGTTGAAGTGCCGCCGATGCGCCTCTTGTATACCCGCTGGTCACAAGGCAACGGCAGGTCTTGGCAGCTCGACTATCTCTGCACTGGCCTGGTCAAACCACGCCACGCGGCTGGCATAACTGATTGCAGTACGAGACATGTTTCGGCTGACGGTGATGGCTTCCACGCTGGCGTTTCCTGCGTGTTTGACATGCAGCACGCCTACGCCCACGTCGGCCTGCCACACGGTTTGGGCTGTCTCCAGCTGATCAGCATCTGGGTTGGTTTTGAGTGCAGCTGCTTTTTGCAGGCGCTGGATCAGCTCATGCGCCAACAACACCAGCCGGCCGCTGTCGTTGCAATTGCGCATGATCAGCAAAAACCCGTCAAAACCCAAGCGGCCAATTTCAACCCGGGCAGGCAGTTTGCCCTTCAAGCGGCTGGCCATCAAAAACAAGGCGCTGTTGACAGCTGCCATGCCGTGCAGTTTTTCCAGCGAATAAAGATTGGCAATGGTCAACACCACCAGACCCAACGGCTCGTTTTGCGTTGCCGGGTTGTCAAAAATATCCTGAGCCATCTGATGGGTCCCCGAGCGGGACCGCAGCCGGGTGATCGGGTCATAGGACGGGCCGTAAAGCATGGCTTTCTTGCGCTCAATGAGGTGGGCATACCGCAGGTAATTGATCCCGCCGAGCGACACCACATAAATGGAAGCCGCCAGGCCGGAAAAGGCCAGCAATGGCCAGTCGGGCGGACCTGGGTGCAGGACGTTGTAAGCCAGGCCGCTGTAAGCGGCTACCACCACCACGACAGCTACTACGGCGACCCAGGCCAGGGAGTCACCGCGCCACGCCTTGACAACCGAGATGCTCCATGCATAAAACGCCATGACGGCCACCATCAGGATGCATGCCAGCAACGCGTCAGGGGCCTGCAACGCCCAGCTTGCAGCCAGTGCGCCAGCGATCACAGCTGCAGCGGTGATTCTGGCTTGGCGCCTGCGCAGGGCAGTAGCCAGCTCTCCAAGAATATTCAGCAACTGGTAGACCAGCAATGCACCCACAACTGCCGTCAAAAATGTCAGGAACCGCAGCAGCGTGCTGTGCTCGCTGATGGGCAAAATGCCAAGAAAACAAATCACAACCAGCACAGGCCCAAGCGCAGCCAGGCTGGCGTTGATGCCGATTCGGCGCATGCCCTGCCGATACGCAAAAACGGCACCACAAACGACAAGAAAGCTGCCGCCAAAAAAACAACCCCATAGTCCGGTAGCCAGCATTTGCATCAGTGCATTATCCGTGCGCTTTTGATGGCCGCCTTCAATGCTTCCGGTCAAGGCAGCTGCAGGCAATCCCTGGCTTTCCCATGCCTTTTGGCTGGGGGCCGCAATCGCCAGACGTGCCTTACACTTTAATTTTCAGCTTCCGGCTCACACTTTATTGCGGGCTGACGTCAATACACATGTCCGCAGTTTTCAATTTCACCTTTGTGCCGTGGTTTCGCTCTGTAGCGCCGTATATTCACACGCACCGTGGCAAAACCTTTGTGGTCGGCATTGCTGGTGAGGCGATTGCTGCGGGCAAATTGCAGCACATTGCGCAAGACCTGGCGCTGATCCAGAGCATGGGTGTCAAAATTGTGCTGGTGCATGGCTTCAGGCCGCAAGTTAACGAACAACTGGCTGCCAAAGGGCATGTTGCCAAATATTCACACGGCATGCGCATCACCGACGAGGTCGCGCTGGACAGCGCCCAGGAGGCTGCTGGCCAGCTGCGCTATGAGATTGAAGCCGCCTTCAGCCAGGGCTTGCCCAACACGCCGATGGCCGGGGCCACAGTGCGGGTCATTTCAGGCAACTTCATCACCGCACGGCCAGTGGGCATCGTCGATGGTGTGGACTTCAAACACTCGGGTCTGGTCCGCAAGGTGGACACGTTGGGCATCACCCGCACATTGGACTTTGGCGCGATGGTGCTGCTGTCGCCGTTTGGTTTTTCACCGACTGGCGAGGCGTTCAATCTGACGATGGAAGAAGTCGCTACCAGCGTGGCCATCGAGCTGGGTGCCGACAAGCTGATTTTTTTGACAGAGATTCCCGGCATTCGCATGAACCCGGATTTGCCGGCCAGCGACGACAACCCGATTGACACTGAACTCCCGCTGGCTGCGGCAGAAAAGCTGTTGGCACAACTGCCCAATGCAATCCAGCCTACGGACACGGCTTTTTATCTGCAGCACTGCGTCAAGGCTTGCAAGTCTGGCGTGGAGCGCAGTCACATTTTGCCGTTTGCTGTAGATGGTGCTTTGCTGCTGGAGATATACGTGCACGATGGCATTGGCACCATGGTGATCGATGAAAAACTTGAAGAGCTGCGTGAAGCCACCGCAGACGATGTGGGCGGCATTTTGCAGCTGATTGAACCGTTTGAAAAAGACGGCACGCTGGTCAAGCGTGACCGCACCGAGATTGAACGCGACGCCGCCAACTACACCATCATTGAGCACGACGGCGTGATTTTTGCCTGCGCTGCCCTGTACGCCTACCCTGAAGCAAAAACTGCAGAAATGGCAGCACTGACCGTGTCGCCGCAGTCGCAGGGCCAGGGCGATGGTGAAAAGGTTTTAAAACGCATTGAGCAACGCGCCCGGGCAGCAGGCCTGCAAAGCATCTTTGTGCTGACAACACGCACCATGCACTGGTTTATCAAGCGCGGCTTTGTGCAGGTGGAGCCTGACTGGCTGCCCGATGCGCGCAAACGCAAATACAACGTTGACCGCAAGTCGCAGGTGCTGGTCAAAAAGCTGGGTTAAATAACTGAAGTCACAAGTCAGGATGGCTCGTTTGCAGCCATCAGCAATTGTTCCCAAAGTTCTGCTGATACAAAGCAGCCATGTGCAGCCCACGCCGCGAGTGCGGGGCGAGTGTTTGCGACAACGCCAGATTTTTAGCGACAGCAACACCGCGCTGCTGCCTGCAAGAGCCACGTTCAATTACAAGGCAATTCCCCCGGCGCGGCGTTCATCGGCCAAGGCTATCTGGTTGTGTTGCAAGGCATAAGTCAAGACTGCTACTTCGACTGAACCCAATCCCATGCCGTAAGCGCCGTCCAAATCTTTGATGGCACTGTCAGCAATCATCGTGGAGCTGACTGGGCCTGATGATTCACGAATCATCAATGCACCCGGTGCATAAGGGTCAGCCTGGCGTTTGTCCAGCCCAGCTCGCCGGTGTGTTCACGCAAATCCCTGACTGCAAATACTTCCATGGTTTGGTTCTGAGATTTTCCTGTAGTTATGCTTCCAAATGCAGGCACAAAATTAAACGGATGATCTACAGCGCCCCTACCAGCTCAATATCAGGCCTTCGCAGCCACTGCTGCCACTCGTCGGCCAGTTGCTCGCTCGCGGATGCAGCCGCTGCCCAAGCTTTGATTCGCGCCTGCAGATCAGTGCCGTAATGGGCAAAGTCACTCCTGTCTGGCAGCTTGCTGTTGGGCAGTGTCTTGACCCACTCCGGGTTGGGTGCCAACAGCACCATGCTGCTTAAAAACGGCGTGGATTTGTGTCGCCACCTCAAGGTTTTGTCCAGCCAGCCCGGCACGACTGACTTTTGAAAATGGGGGTACAGCACAAGCTTTTTTGAGACGGCCGGATAGTTCAAATGCAGGTGGTAGTCGGTGATGCCGCCGTCCCAATACGCTCCCGTTGGCGCGCCAGGAATATCGTTGACAGCCCTGAGTACAAACGGAATGGAGCAGCTGGCCTGCAGAGCGGGGTTGAAATTGTCCAGACTCAAGCTGATTTGACGGGTGGGGAAATCATTGGCCGCAAACGGCAGTGCTGCACCAGCACTTGAAAACACAACCCGCTCCAGCCAGGCGCCCAAGGCTTTGCGGGCAATGGCGTTGCTCAGGTAGGCACCCAGGTAGCCCAGCGGCGTGACTACTCTGTGCTCTCGACCCAAAATATGGCGTCCACGTGACGTAACGATGTGCAGCCTGTAGCGCGGGTGACGGAGCACACCAGCCACCTTGCCTGAATAAAAGCTGATCAGTTTGCGGCCAAAGTCGGCGCTGACAGTGCCAGCAGATGGAAACTTTTCACCCGGCTTGAGCGCATAGTTTTGGGCAATGTAGTCACGCTCCAGTTGCCTGAAGCCCGCTGCTGGGTCATCCAGGCAGGCCGTTGCCATGCGCCAGGCGCCAATCGATGCGCCCACCAGATGCACTTCATGGCTTGTTTTGTTCAACCAGTCGCCAAAAACAAAGCGGTCCAGCGGCCCGAGAATCAAACCTTTTGGGCCGCCTGCTGCGCCGGGCACCACACCGATGTCTGCGGCTTGCAATCCGTTGGCAGTCAAATGCCGAAAAGCTGTTGGGCCAGCGTAAATGCGAAGGGCTTGCATGATGAAATCAGGGGGTTTTTGCTATTTTTACAGGAGCTGCTTGCGCCCTATTTACTTGGGCTACACGCTTAAAACACCATGATATTTGCTGATTTGAACATCATGGGTGAGTTATCCCCGGCAGTAGCGAGGATCGAGCGCAGGGTTGACATTGCTCGCAGCTCAAAGACCGGACCGGATTGCCGCGTGCGCGGGACTGGCGGATTGTTCACCAACTTCCCGCCCTTGCGGGCACAACGGATTTATCTGATCACTCATCAGAGCTGCCTTTGCCTCGCCCTGCCTTGATGCTGGAGCGCAAACTTTTGCCTTCTAGCCTGCGCTGCCTGGACGCAAACGTGGGTTTGGTCGCCCTGCGGTTTTTAGGCGGCATGGCAACGCTGTCAATGATTTCCTGCAGCCTGGCAAGGGCTGCGCTGCGGTTCATGTCCTGGGTGCGGTGTTGCTGAGCTTTGAGAATTAGCACGCCCGCTTCAGTGATGCGGCTGTCATTGAGCGCCAACAATCGGGCTTTCACATCATCAGGCAAAGACGATGCGCCGATGTCAAAGCGCAGGTGGATGGCGCTTGATACCTTGTTGACATTTTGCCCGCCTGCGCCTTGTGCCCGAATGGCTGTGAGCTCAACTTCACGCTCGTCAATCTGGCAGGCAGCTGCGGGGTCCATGGCGAAACAGGCTTTTCAGGACATGCCAGCAAGGGCTGAAATAGCCAGGGCATAGCCGGCCACACCAAAGCCTGCAATCACTCCTTTGGCCACAGGCGACAAAAATGAATGGTGCCTGAAAGCTTCACGCGCATGGACATTGCTGATGTGCAGCTCAATGACCGTGACACCTGAACCCTTGACGGCATCATGCAGCGCCACACTGGTGTGGGTGTAGGCGCCAGCATTGAACACAATGCCAATCAAGCTGCCTGCAGCTTGCGCCCGTCCGGCCTCCTGAACAGCGTCAATCAGCACGCCTTCATGATTGCTTTGCCGAAAGTCCATTTTGAACCCGAATTTTGCGCATTCGGCATCGCAAAGTGCCTCTACATTTGTCAAAGTGTGAGCGCCATACACTGCAGGCTCACGCGTACCGAGCAAATTCAGATTGGGACCGTTTAAGACAAGAATGGTTTTCATAGGCCTGATTCAAAGTTGTCAAGCCATTATCGACTGTCAAATTTGCCGTGCAGCCAATGAAGGCTCAGTGGACTCAGGGTGCAAGATTTGACTTGACCCATAGTGTCAGGTAGCCGCAATTGGCTAAGGTCAACCCATTGCAGTGTTAATTTTCAAGCGTGAACTTAAATTCAGCTAACGCAGCGTACATATACAAGCCCCAAACAAGCCCCAAACAAGCCCTAATTTAAAAGTATTCGTGCCGGTTTTGCTGCAGGGCTGTGTGAAACACTTCAAGGGCATAAATGCATTCTTTGACAATCGACTGGGTTGCGATCAAAGAGCTGTCAGTCGAATGCTCTGGCGATGCATAACTGGACATACCAATGCAGTTTTTAAGGCGGGTACGGACAGCCAGAAACAGCACATCCCAATCCTCATCAGGCATACCGGCATCCACCTTTGTGAAGGTGCTGTCTGGCCAGTTGACTTCATTGTGCAACTGCCTTATTTCCGAGCATTGATACGTCATAAGTGGCCCTCCATGGACAGCAACTGATTGCTGCAAACCTAAAAATGCACGGCGTAAGAATTGATTGAGATGAAAAGCTTCTGGCTGTAAAAAAGCATTTAAATGCAGTTTTACGGATGCAGTAATTAGGCGACTTGAGGTGAAAAATGACTGTGCGTTGTCGCTCAAAGTACAGGCCGTAACAATAAAGCTGAAAGATGTTGCTCTGCCACGACGTTTAAACGACTGTATTTTTCAGTTTCTCAGTTTCTCAGGGAGCGGCAGAACACGGGTTTCATGATGGAAACTTGAAGCGTGTCAATTTTGTGAGCAGTCAATGCAGCCTGGGCCTGCCAGATTAGCCTTCAATACCGTTGTCTTACTTTTTTGAAATATATGCAAATGAACAGCGGCTTGAACGGGGTTTGCGAATCAAGCGCGATTAATGACTTGGCGGCCACCTTCAGTGATGTCGGTGCAAAAGCAAAATTTGCTCTGTACTGGCAAGCAGCAATCATCTCAAAAAGAATAGAAATTGAACGTGCCTAATGTGGCAACAGCCGGTCGTATTCCTTTTTAACAACCGCATAACACTCACACGTCCGCTTCTCCAACCCAGGCCTGTCAATGACTGTGATGCAGCCCCGGTTGTACCGGATCAAACCCGCATGCTGCAACCTGGATGCACCGTCCGTTACACCCTCACGGCGCACCCCCAGCATGTTGGCAATGAGTTCCTGCGTCATGACCAGTTCGTTGCCGTTTAGTCTGTCCAGACTCAACAGCAGCCAGCGGCACAGCTGCTGTTCAAGTGAGTGGTGGCGATTGCACACCGCCGTTTGGGACATCTGCGTGATCAAGGCCTGGGTGTAGCGCAGCAGCAAATGCAAAACGGGTCCACCCCGGTCAAATTTGATTTTCAAGTCAGAAGCTTTCAGGCGAAAGCCATGCCCTGCAATTTGCACCACTGCACGGCTGGGCGTGGTACCGCCCCCCATCAGCAATGACACGCCCACCAATCCTTCGTTGCCCACAACCGCTATTTCGGCTGAAGCACCGTTTTCCAGCACATAGAGCAACGATACGATAGAAGTTGTCGGGAAGTACACATGACTCAAAGCCTTGCCAGATTCGTACATCACGTGACCGAGAGGCAGTTCAACATGCTCAAGCAATGGTTCCCAATGATGCCAGTCCTGTCCTGCGATTGCAGCAAGAAGATCATTTTTTATCAATGGGCTGGACATTAGAACTTAAGTGTAAACACAAAAATAAGTCAAACATGTGCCTTTGTGCACGCTCGAAATCCAGTAAATTTCATCCATTTCCATCGAAATTCAAGCAATTGAGGTCATCGGAACGGCGTTAAAACTGACACGTCAGCGGCCAAAAACCTGCGTTAATTCAGGTTGATTAACAAACCCTGCCCGTACCATGAAAAAAACCAACGCGCCAAAATTGAAGGCACCGCCACTGCGCACGCCGACTGACTTGAAAAGTGAAGACACCAAAGATGTTGCAGTTGCGTTAAATGCCATTTTGGCGGACGTTTTTGCCCTGTATTTGAAGACAAAAAACTTTCACTGGCATATGTCTGGCCCTCATTTCCGGGACTACCACGTCATGCTGGATGAGCAGGCTGACCAGATTTACGCAATGGCGGACCCAGTTGCTGAACGCATCCGAAAGCTGGGTGGAAACACCCTGCGATCAATTGGCCACATTGCCCGGACTCAGCGCATTGTTGACAATGATGCCGAGTATGTCGAGCCGTCAGACATGCTGGCCGAGTTGTGTGAAGACAATAAAAACGTCACGGCAAATCTGCGGGAGGCGCATGATGTTTGCGATGAAAGCAACGACATTGCCTCTGCCAGCCTGATTGAAAATTACATCGATGAATCTGAAAGGCGTACCTGGTTTCTATTTGAAGCCAGTCGGCCACTAGACGCCACAGGCCGCTGACTTTTCGTGGTTAACCTGTTCAAGAGCTGGGCCGCCCAGAAACAGGCGTTCGATATTGGGGTCAAGCAAAAACTCCGACGACTTCTTGGGCAAAACCAGTTGGCCTGACTCCAATGCAATGGCATTGTCAGCGACCTTCAGCGCGCTTTTGACGTTTTGTTCGACCATCAATACTGGTGTGTCCTGTGTTGCGAGCTTTCAAGCAGATCAAAAACATCTTTCACAACAATGGGCGACAGGCCAACAGAAAGCTCATCAATCAGCAGTACATTTGGCTGCAGCAACATAGCACGGCCGACTTCAAGCTGCTTTTGTTCTCCGCCAGACAGGGTAGAAGCCTGTGCATGCAATCGCGTTTTAAGCCCGGGGAATAAATCAAGAACCTCCGGCATCCGTTCATAGGTAGTTTTGTTGCCAAATGATGCTTCCCAGTTCAAAATTCTGGGACACAGTCAACTGCCCGAACAGATTGCGGCCTTGCGGCACAAACGCAATCCCTTTTGCCAGCAATTCCTTTTGCGTAAAACCAGCGATGTTTTCACCTTTGAGCAAGATGCGCCCCTGGCGCGGCTTAAGCAAACCAAACAATGTCTTCAA
>JANYGP010000104.1 GCA_025362315.1 Polaromonas sp. | reverse complement strand
CGACCACGTCTGCCGTGCGAAAGGTGCCCGAACTCGCGCGGCCGAGCTTCTTGCCGGTGAGGTCATCGACCACGTCGTAGGTCAGGCCAAAGGCTTCGGTTTGTTTGATGATGGCCAGCATGCCCGCAATGCCGACGCGGTTGGCGATGAAGTTGGGGGTGTCATGCGCACGGATCACACCTTTGCCCAGCGCGCTGGTGACAAAAGCTTCAAGGTCGTCAAGAACCTTGGGTTCCGTCGTCGGCGTGTTGATCAATTCCACCAGCGTCATGTAACGCGGCGGATTGAAAAAATGGATGCCGCAAAAACGCGGCTTGATGGATTCGGGCAGCGCCTCGCTCAGTTTGGTGATGGACAGGCCCGAGGTGTTGCTGGCCACAATCGCGCCTTCTGAAATGAAGGGCGCAATCTTGTGATAAAGGTCGGTCTTCCAGTCCATGCGCTCGGCAATGGCTTCGATAATCAGGTCGCACTCCCGCAGTTTCTCCATGTCCTCTTCATAGTTGGCCTGCTGTATCAGCACCGAGTCTTCCGGAATGCCGAGCGGCGCCGGCTTGAGCTTTTTCAGGCCCTCGATCGCCTTGATGACGATACCGTTCTTCGGGTTTTCCTTTGCCGGCAGGTCGAACAGGATCACCTGTACCTTGACGTTAACAAGATGGGCGGCAATCTGCGCGCCCATGACGCCAGCGCCCAGGACGGCTACTTTTTTGACTTGAAATCGGGACATGTTTTATTCCTTGTCATTGACTTATTCTGTTTCGTCTCCCTTCCAGTGACAGCGTGGAACCGGCTATGCCATGCCACAGGTGTCGCCCCTGGAAGGGGGAATGGTTCTACACAAAGTGAGACGCAGGTGGGGTGGGCCATCCTCAGGCCAGGGCCTCGTCGGTTTCCATCAGCGACTTGCTGCCGGCGCGCGCGGTGCGCATCAGCATGGCCGTTTCGGGCAAGAGCTTGGCAAAGTAGAAACGGGCTGTTTGCAGCTTAGCGACATAAAACTTGTCGGTATTGCCGGCCGCAACTTCGCGCAGCGCAACCTGCGCCATGCGCGCCCAGAAATAGCCGAACACCAAGTGGCCGGCCACGCGCAAATAATCAACAGCGGCAGCGCCAACTTCATCCGGGTTCTGGAAGCCCTTGAAGCCCAGTTCAGTGGTGAACTTGGTCATCTGGTCTGCCAGGTAAGCCAGCGGGTTGATGAACTCGGCCATCTTTTCGTTGACGCCTTCCTCGGCAATCAGGGCGCCAATCAGCTTGCCGAATTTTTTCAAAGTGGCGCCATTGTTGCCAAGAATCTTGCGACCCAGCAAATCCAGCGACTGGATGGTGTTGGTGCCTTCGTAAATCATGTTGATGCGGTTGTCACGCGCAAACTGCTCCATGCCCCACTCTTTGACATAGCCGTGGCCGCCAAACACTTGCAGGCAGGCATTGGTGGCAATGTGGCCGTTGTCGGTCAAAAAAGCTTTGACAATCGGCGTCAGCAGCGACAACACTTCGCCGCTTTCCTTGCGCACAGCCTCGTCCGGATGCTCATGCTCTTTGTCGAGCAGCACCGCGCAGTACGTGGCTAAAGCACGACCGCCTTCAGCGTAAGCCTTGGCTGTCAGCAACATCTTGCGCACGTCAGGGTGCACGATGATCGGGTCAGCAGCTTGCGTTTTGTCTTTGACGCCAGACAGACTGCGCATCTGGATGCGGTCCTTGGCATAGGCCAATGCGTTCTGGTAGGCCACTTCGGTCAGGCCCAGCGACTGGTTGCCCACGCCCAGGCGGGCGGCGTTCATCATCACAAACATGCCCTGCATGCCTTTGTTGGGCGCGCCGACCAGTGTGCCAATCGCGCCGTCCAGCACGATCTGCGCCGTGGCATTGCCGTGAATGCCCATTTTGTGCTCCAGGCCGCCGCAGTAAATGCCGTTGCGCGCGCCCAGGCTTCCATCGCTGTTGACCATAAATTTAGGCACGATGAAAAGGCTCACACCCTTGATGCCGGGCGGCGCATCCGTCAATCGCGCCAGCACCAGATGAATGATGTTGCCAGCCATGTCGTGCTCGCCAGCGCTGATGAAAATTTTGTTTCCGGTGATCTTGTATGTGCCATCTAGCAAGGCCTCGGCTTTGGTGCGCATCAGGCCCAGGTCTGTACCGCAATGCGGCTCGGTCAGGCACATGGTGCCGGTCCATTCACCGCTGGTCATTTTGTGGAGGTAAGTGTTTTTTTGCGCTTCGGTGCCGTGGCTGTGCAGTGCGGCATGTGCGCCGTGCGTGAGGCCCGGGTACATTGTCCAGGCCTGATTGGTGCTGTTGAGCATTTCGTAAAAGCACTGGTTGATCACCAGCGGCAAGCCCTGGCCGCCGTAAGCGACGTCGCCGCTCAATGCGGGCCAGCCGCCTTCAACATACTTGGCATACGCTTCTTTGAAACCCTTGGGCGTGGTGACTTCATGGGTGGCGATGTCCAGCGTGCAGCCTTCGGTGTCGCCACTGATGTTGAGCGGCAAGATGACGTCGGTTGCAAATTTGGCGCCCTCTTCCAGCACGGCGTTGATGGTGTCAATGTCAGCATCGGCGTACTTGGCAATGGGCTTGAGTTCTTCTGTCACGTTGAGCACTTCGTGCATCACAAACTGCATGTCGCGCAGCGGGGCGTTGTAAATGGTCATGTCAAAAAACTCCTTGAAATTAAACGGTAGGGGCACTGCCATAGCGCGCCAGAATGTTGGCAAAACCGGTATTTGCCCGGCTGACTGAGCCCGGCGTCTTTAAAAAGCGTGCCTCGTAGTGCAGCGCCAGAATCAGGCCATGGATTTCAAAAGACATTTGCTGCTCGTCCACGTCGCGGCGCAAATGTCCCGCCTCTTTGGTTTGCACCACCGCACGGTGCATGGCGGCCAGCCAGGTCTTGACAGAGCCGGCCAGCGCGTCCCGTACCGGGCCGGGCCGGTCGTCAAACTCAACCGCGCCACTGATGAACAGGCAGCCTGAATCAATCTCGACCGACGTGCGGTTCATCCAGTTTTTGAACAGCGCTTTGAGGCGCGGCATGCCTTTGGAGTGTTCAAGTGCCGGGTAAAACACTTCTTCTTCAAACCGGGTGTAGTACTCGCGAATCACGGATATTTGAAGCTCTTCACGCGAGCCAAAATGTGCAAATACGCCGGATTTGCTCATGCGCATGACTTCGGCCAATGCACCAATGCTCAGGCCTTCCAGGCCAATTTGTGTGGCCAGGCCCAAAGCTGCGTCCACAATGGCAGCCTTGGTTTGCTGGCCCTTGTGAGCAAGCACGCTACCCACTGCGGGCGAAGCGCAGCGGGCGGTTTTGTGGGTGATGTCGACGACAGCCATGAGTGCGGATTGTTGAATTGAAATAAAACGAACGACCGTGCTATTTTGCAGTAATTTTTATGTGTGTGTGAATGCATCGACGGAAATACTGCTTTCTAGACGCGGCAATCTAGGAGCCAAACGGGTTAACCCTCTGCAGGGAGTGAAAGTTTGATTCAGTTATCAAACCTGAAACCCCTGCTTCAGCGCCGGTCGAGGTGTTGTTTAAGCAAAGGGCAGCCTGTCAGTGATTCAGGAAGCAGGCGTGCTGCTGCACGGTGTTCGTCCTGCTTTTCATATGCCGGTTGTTGACAGACAGCGACTTGTCAAAATTTGACTTGCCACAAAGCACTTTTACAGCTTGAAAGCCACCACCACCTGCCTTTGCTCGCCCAACCCCTCAATCCCCAAAGTCATCACGTCATTTTTTTTCAAGTACAGCGGCGCTGGCTGACCCTCTTTTTTCATGCCCATGCCGACTCCGGGCGGCGTACCCGTGGTGATGATGTCACCAGGCTCCAGCGTCATGAATTGGCTGACATAACTGATGATTTTTGCAACGCTGAAAATCATGGTTTTGGTGTTGCCAGTTTGCATGCGCTGGCCGTTCAGGTCCAGCCACATGCTGAGTTTTTGCGGATTGGGCACCTCGTCACGCGTGACCAGGTAAGGGCCGACGGGGCCAAAGGTGTCGCAGCCCTTGCCTTTGTCCCAAGTGCCGCCGCGTTCAAGCTGGTATTCACGTTCACTGATGTCGTTGATGGTGCAATAGCCTGCCACATGGTGGAGTGCGTCTTTTTGTGAGACGTGGCGGGCGCGCATGCCAATGACCACACCCAGTTCTAGCTCCCAATCTGTTTTGACAGAGCCTTTGGGCAGCATGACCGGATCATTGGGGCCCTGAATGCAGCTGGTTGCCTTCATGAAAACAATTGGCTCTTTGGGCACTGGCAGGCCAGACTCGGCCGCGTGGTCTGCGTAGTTCAGGCCAATGGCGATGAACTTGGGTGTGCCGGCTACCGGGCAGCCTGTGCGGGGCGAACCTTTGACCAGCGGCAAGCTGGCTGGTTTCAATTTGCGCAGCCTGGCCAGCGCAGCATCGCTAAGCTGATCCGGGCCGATGTCTTTGACATGGGCGCTCAAGTCACGCAACTTGCCATCTGCACCTATCAGGCCCGGCCTTTCTTTGCCTGGATTGCCATAACGAACGAGTTTCATTGTTTTCCTTTTTAAAAATGTGGATTTGGGGCACAGTTGCCAGACAGGTCAACTACCGCGCCAATATAACCGGCATGCTGCGCTGCGCAGTCTTGTCTACTGTCAATCGCATCGTGCAATTTTTCTGGAATTTTTCATAGTTCGGCAAATGGCTTTTGGCAGTGCTGGTCCAGCATGACACCTTCAAAAAACGCTGACAGCGCATCGGTGTCATTCAATGGCAAAACATGAGCGATGTACTGGTCAGGTCGCACGACCACCAGGCAACCCTGTTCGCGGTTGATGCGCCGCAATGCGTAGATATTATGGTTCTCGTTCTGGTTCTGGTTCTCGTTTTAGTTTTCCATATCGTTGTTTTCGGCAATTGCGCGAAAAGCTTTTTCATAATCACGCAATCCATGGCAGCCTTTCGCCGGAAAAAGCAGCTCGGCCAAAGCAGTCATGACCAGCAAATAGTGGCTTTGCAGGAACACGGCGCGAACATCAATCACGGCATCGATACCAGCGCCCGGCGCGGTAAACCGCATGACAGTCGATTCAGGCGAGGCAGTCAAAAAGTGACACAGCGTGGCGATCGGTGAGCCGGATGCGCCTGCGTCGTTCCTGCCAGCAAACGCAATCAGTCGCCATTTGCCATCTGCCAGGAACGACCCGCCGAGCTGAAGTTGCTTGCCGTCACCAATGCGAATCACAGGCGCAGAATGAAAGCGTATGCCAATCAGCAAACCCGTTGCCAAGACCTGATGCGTTGCTGCACCTGTCAAAACTGCAGGTTTGTACAGCGTTGCGGTACCCGCCGTATAACGACCATGTTGCACGAAATATTTTTGGGCTGCTGCAGCATCACTGCGGCTGCGGTCGCTCAGCATGGCGGCCCACTCGCGGTCAAAGTCAATCAGTTCTTGGGCCACGGCCTGGCACTCTGTTGAATAAGTGAGCAACACGCTGGCCGGGCTGCGGCCTTGCAGCACGGCGGCCAGCTTCCAGCCGAGGTTAAAGGCATCCTGCATGGACACATTCATGCCCTGCCCGGCTTTGGGGGTGTGGGTGTGGCAGGCGTTGCCTGCGATAAAAATGCGTGGCAGACGTGTGGCTGTTTCTTCAGACTCAACATCGTCAAATCTTTCGCACAGACGCTGGCCGATTTCATACACTGACCACCACGGCACTTCTTTGATGTCCAGCGTGAGGGGGCCATGATGCGCTGCGTGGCAGCAATCAACTGGTCTTGTGTGATGTTGCGGCCATCAACGCGTTCGTTGGCAGCAAGCTTGTCCAGCTCGACACAGTTGCGTACCAGGTAGCCGCCTTCGCGCGGGATGATGAGCAAACTGCCTTCGGTTGCCGACTGGATCATGCACTTGAAACGGATGTCCGGAAAGTTGGTGACTGCCAGCACGTCCATCACGCCCAGGCATGGTTGGCAGATTCGCCCCTGAGCGATAAGCCCATGGCCTGGCGTACGCTGTCGCGCGCACCTTCGCAGCCCACCCCATACCGGGCGCGCAGGATTTGCATCTCACCTTTGTGGCCGTCATCGTGTCGCCCAAACTGGGCCGCTACTGGGTACGGATTGGACTCATCGGCATCGTGCAGCAGCGACACAAGGCGGCGGCTGTTATGAGGCACCAACTGCGCAGCGGACTTC
The DNA here is from genome assembly GCA_025362315.1 of Polaromonas sp. GTDB lineage: Bacteria > Pseudomonadota > Gammaproteobacteria > Burkholderiales > Burkholderiaceae_C > Polaromonas. The sequence continues at coordinate 39,193 of JANYGP010000104.1, read as the reverse complement.
TCCATTTTTTCAAGATAAAAGTCATGCACACGGGCTTGATTGAGGATCACATGCGGCATGTGCGACAAGCCCTTTTCCACATCCGGCACCCGACCGCTGCGCACGATGCACTCAGGCTCTGACGAACTGGGCTTCCAGAAGGTGGTTTCGTTGACCCAATAGGCCCTCCAGCACTTTGTGGGCAAAGCCGAAAGCCTCAAACATCTCCACCGTTCGGCAGGCAATGCCATCGGCTTGGCCCAGCTGCAGTGGGCCGGGCGTTTGATCCACGATGACAGTTCAAATGTCAGGAAAAGCTGCCAGCTGGTCAGCCAGTGTCAGCCCGGCCAGACCGCAGCCCGCAATTAGCACATCGACCTTATCAGGCCAGTTCTGCAGGCTTGTTTTTATCAGCGATTCAGCATTGTTCAAGCGCGCCGGGTCACCGGTTTTGAAACCGTCAAGCTGAAATTGCATGTTGCCCCATCATGAATTAAACCCAATTGACCCTGGATGGCCGCACCAGGGAGAGTGTGGCGTCCTGCACTCGCAAAAATATATCCAAAGCGCCTGTGTGATAGTTTGAAGGTTTAAAGGTTTAAAGGTTTAAAGGTTTAAAGGTTTGATTGTGTTTAAGTTCAGGTCAGGCATGGTCCGACTTCTTGATTGCTATTATTTTAGTAGCTGTTAGCGCCCATTTTAGTTGACTTACAGTCACTATTTGTCTAAATAAACAATGACAACGACAATGACAAGCATTGCCTTTCGCATGGCCTGATTTATTCGCTTTTGTTGCGCATCCAGTCTGCTGTCTGAAAAAATGAAGCATTCAGCTGCTTGCGCAGCGCCTCGTCCACGCCTGTTTCCAACATTGCCTGGTTCATGCAGGCCAGCCACTGGTCGCGCTCTGTGATGCCAATGGGCCTGCCGCCGGTTTGCTGTGGCAAGAGCCGCATCCGCAGCATCGGGTGGCCAAAACGCTCCAGGTAGTACTGCGGCCCACCCATCCAGCCGCAGAGAAACCAGAAGGTTTTTTGCCGCGCGTTGTCCAGCGGTCCTGCATGGGCAGAACGCAGGGCGCTGTAGCCCGCTTCGAGATCCATCAGGTCATAAAAGCGCTCGACCAGCGCCTTGACATTTGCTTCGCCGCCTATCCACTCAAACAGGGTGTCAATTTTTGGTTTTTCCTGAATCTGCATGACGCGTAGTGTGAGGGACGTTCATAAGTCCGACTATCGAGGATGCAGGGTCAAGCGCACGGAACGCAGGATACCGGAGTGGACTTCAGTGCGATAGGATTCCGAGCGCCGCCGAACACCATGCATTGGCTGCGATCAATGCAACCATGCATCAACAATTGGAGTTATGAATGTTTCGGTTATTGCGCTTTGCGCAACGTCTCAACCACCGGCGTGTTCAGCACCGAACGCAAACCCCACCAGCCTGCCGCCAGCGCCAATGCAGCACCAGCCAGACTGCCGAACAGTGGCACGGTCCATGAGCCCGACCACGCGAAGTCAAACACGAAGCGGGCCAATCCCCAGCCCACCGCCAGCGCAACCACAGATGCCAGAAAGCCCGCCAGCAAGCCCACACCGGCCAGCTCGGCCCGCTGCACCTGGCGCAGCAGCGAGGCGCGGGCACCGACGGCCCGCATGATGGCAAATTCTTTGGCGCGTTCTTCGCGCGTGGCCGTAATGGCCGCAAACAGCACCACCAGTCCGGCTGCCAGCGTGAAGCCGAATAAAAACTCGACAGCACGAATCACCTGATTGAGCACACGCTGCACTTGCGCCAATGTGCTGGTGGTGTCAATGTTGGTGATGTTGGGGAAGGATCTGACCAACTGGTTGTCAAAACTCGGCGCCCCATTGACAGAAGCAGGCGGCGCTTTGAAGGCGCTGATGTACGACACCGGCACATCTGTCACATTGGCAACCGGGTACATCACGAAAAAATTAACCCGCATCGAGCCCCAATCAACCTTGCGCAGGCTGGTGATTTTGGCGCTGCTGATTTGCCCGCCAATGTCAAAGCTCAATGTGTCCCCGAGCTTCAAACCCAGCGTTTTGGCAATGCCTTCCTCCACGCTGACGGCACCTTTTTCTTCCACTGTCCACTGCCCGGCAACGGTCCTGTTGTGGCTTGGTTGCTCGGCAGCATTCGACAAATTGAACTCACGGTCCACCAGTCGTTTGGCGCGGTCGTCCGTGAAATCATCAGGCGTGACGCTCTTGTTATTCACAGCCACCAGCCGGCCACGAATCATGGGGTACCAGTCGTATTTGGTCACGCCCCCATCGCTCAAGGCTTTTTTGAATGCATCGCCTTGCTCGGGCTGCACGTTGATGATGAAGCGGTTTGGCGCATCAGGCGGTGTGGCCTTGCGCCAACTGTCGACCAGGTCAGTGCGCAGCAACACCAACAGCATCAATGCCAGCAAGCCAACTGCCAGTGCGCTGGTTTGCACCACCGCATACGCAGGCCGGGCTGACAGCTGGCGCGTTGCCAGCACCAGCCAGCGCGGGGCAACATCTTCATTGACACTGGCCCTGAGCAATTTGACTGCGGCATAGCTGGCTACGGCAAACAGCAGCACCGCACCGGCAAAACCGCCCACAGCAATCAACCCCAGCTTCAAGTCGCTACTGGCCGCCACCAGCAGCGCGGCAAAGCCCAGCATGCCTACACCCAACACGGCAATGGATGCAGGTCGTAAATTGCCTACATCCCTGCGAATGACTCGCAGCGGCGGCACCGATGCCAGCTGCAACACGGGCGGCAAGCCAAACGCCAGCAGCAGTGTGAGCCCCATGCCCATGCCAAACAGCACGGGCCACAAAGTCGCGGCAGGCAGTGATGTTTCAACCAGCCCGGCCAGCAGCAGCACAAAACCGTAATGCACGGCGTAACCAATGGCCACGCCCAACGCGCTGGCAAACAGGCCCGCCAGTACAAATTCAAACGCATAAGCCAGTGCAATGGTGCGTTGCGGTTGGCCCAGCACGCGAAGCATGGCGCAGTCATCCAGATGCCTGGCTGCAAAACCCCGTGCCACAATTGCCACTGCCACAGCGCTCAGCAAGGCCGCCAGCAGTGCCACCAGATTCAAAAACTTTTCTGCACGGTCTAGCGTCTGCCGCATTTCAGGGCTGCCGGACTCCAGCGATTCCAGCCGCACACCACGGATACCTGACTGCTCAAACGGTTTTTTGATTTCAAGAGCTGCCCATTTGACATAGTCCGCAACCAGCTTGTCTTCCCCTGCCACGGTAAAACGGTAGTTGGTGCGACTTGCCGGCTGTATGAGGTTAGTTGCAGCAATATCAGCCGCATTGATCATGGCGCGGGGTGAAAAGCTGGCAAAGCCTGCGCCCCGGTCAGGCTCTTGCGTGATGATGCGGGTCACTTTGAAACTCGCATCACCCATCAACAGGGTCTGGCCAATTTTGAGGTTGAGCGAGTCAAGAAGCGACGGGTCCACCCACACCGTACCGGGCGCTGGAATGTCGCGCGTGGTTTCGCTTTTGCCGTCTGCTGTGCTGCTTACCGAAAGATTGCCCCGCAGTGGGTAGCCAGCTGGCACAGCCTTGAAAGCCGCCAGTTTGCTGGCACCACCGTCTGCATCAGTGGCACGGGCCATGGTCGGAAAGCTGACAATAGCTGTCGACTGCAGACCCAACGCTTTTGCCTTGGCAACAAAGACACCGGCAATGGCATCGTCGCTGCGAAGCACTGCATCACCCCCTAGCAGTTGACGGGCGTCACGCTGCAAACCACCTTTGAGCCGGTCCGCAAAAAACCCGACAGCTGTCAACGAGGCAACTGCCAATGTGACCGCCACAATCAGCAGGCGGAGCTCACCTGCCCGGAGGTCGCGAAGCAGCGTGCGCCAGCCCAGTTTGATAAAAAGTGTGTTCATGGCGAGAGGTTATCGCAAAGCGCCCGCCCCTGACCTGCGTGGGGCTGCAAGCCTAAGCTGCCAGATCTGGCTGCATCACCAGACGCTGGGTGTTGGTGTAGCAAATAAATCGTTTGTTGACAGCGCGACCAATCGCACACAGGCCAACCGATTGGGCCACCTGATGGCCCATTTGCGTGATGCCGCTGCGCGATACAACAATGGGCACGCCCATCTGGGCGGATTTGATGACCATTTCACTGGTCAGGCGCCCTGTGGTGTAAAAAATCTGGCTTGGATTGTCTGGGGTGTCATTCGCAACTGACTTTGGCGGATTCATCCAGCTCCAGCCGGCAATGGTGTCTATGGCGTTGTGCCGGCCGACATCTTCAACAAACAGCAGCATTTCCGGCTCATCCTGCGTCAAGACAAACAAGGCGCAAGCATGCACCGAACCGGCTGATTTGTACGTTGTTTCCTTCAAACGAATGGTGTTGACCAGTGTGTACAACTGGCTCTGGGTCATGCGGGCATCAAGAGGCAAGCTGATCTGGTCCACTTCGTCCATCAAGCCACCAAACACACTGCCTTGCCCGCAACCGGTTGTCACCACATGTCTGGCTGTTTTTTCTTCAAGGTTGGCAATGCCATGGCGCGTTTTGACAGCAGCAGCACCAACATCCCAGTCAACCGTGATGCTTTCAATGTCTTGAGCGCAATCAATCAGCCTCTGGTTGCGCAAATAGCCCAGCACCAAAAGCTCCGGGTGCGCGCCCAGCGTCATCAGCGTGACCAGCTCGCGCTTGTCAGCATACACGGTCAGCGCACGCTCTGCAGGGATGGACACGCTGATAGATTCACCGCGCTCATTAACTGCTGACACGTCACATGTCAGTGGCGCCTGTGCCTGACTTAAATAAGGCAGGCTCGAAGTCTGATCAACAGGCTGATCGGAATTCAGCGCATCAAACCCTGTCGTTGACACCATAGCCCGACACACTGGCCGCCTGACCACCGCGGCGAATCGCCACAGCGCAGTATTTGAATTCAGGTATCTTGCCGAATGGGTCAAGCGCGGCATTGGTCAACAAATTGGCTGCAGCCTCGTAATACGCAAACGGCACAAACACAGCGCCTTGCGGCGTGCCGTCGTCGCGCCGCACATGAATGGCGACTTGACCGCGCCGCGATTCGATGGTGATCACATCGCCTGCGGCCAGACCCATCTCGAGCAAATCTGCGCCGCACATGGACGCCGTAGCTATCGGCTCAATAGCGTCCAGCACGGTGGCACGACGCGTCATGCTGCCGGTGTGCCAGTGCTCCAGCTGGCGGCCGGTGATCAACACAAACGGGTAATCAGCATCAGGCCGCTCGTTGGCCGCAATGATGTCCGCTGGCACCAGCTTGACGCGGCCATCAGCCGTGGGAAATTTGTCGATGAACACCGTCGGAGAGCCTGGGTCTTCAGCGCTCAGGCATGGGTAGGTGACGCTGGACTCGCGCTCCAGGCGCTCCCAGGTGATGCCGTTAATCGCCGCATGCATGGCTTGCCGCATTTCGTCGTACACCGCCGAAACCATTGCCCCCATGCTTGCCACAACGCGCGCTGCGCTGCCCCCGGAGGGGGCCGTGCCTGGCTTGGGGCGGCCCGGCGCTGCGGCGGCCTCGTTACCGTAATCCCAACCACAGCCCAACCGATTGGCCAACTCTTGAATGATCCACAAATCTGGCTTCGCATCACCCGGCGGGTCAATCGCTTGCTTGCCCAGCTGCACCATGCGGTCAGTGTTGCTGACGGTACCGGTTTTTTCAGGCCAGGCGGTGGCGGGCAGCACCACGTCGGCCAGCCAGGCGGTTTCGGTCATGAAAATGTCTTGCACCACCAAATGCTCCAGGCTGGCCAGCGCGTGGCGTGCATGGTTCAAATCCGGATCGCTCATGGCGGGGTTTTCGCCCATCACGTACATGCCGCGAATTTTGTGCGGGTCGCTGTCGTCGGCCAATGCCTTGTGCATGATTTCGACCACGGTGTAGCCCGGCTTGTCGTCGAGCTTGACGTTCCAGAAATTTTCAAACCATGCATGGTTGGCTGTGTTGTCCACCCGCTGGTAGTTGGGGAACATCATCGGGATCAAGCCGGCATCGCTGGCGCCCTGCACATTGTTTTGCCCGCGCAGCGGGTGCAGGCCGGAGCCGGGCTTGCCAATTTGCCCGGTCACGGTCACAAGCGCAATCAGGCAGCGCGCATTGTCTGTGCCGTGCACGTGCTGGCTGATGCCCATGCCCCACAGGATCATTGCGCCTTTGGCTTTGGCAAATTCACGCGCGACTTCGCGCAAGGTTTGCGCCGGTATGCCGCAAATAGGTGCCATCGCCTCCGGGCTGTAGGACTTGACGTTTTCTTTCAAAGCTTCAAAATTGCTAGCGCGTTGCGCAATAAATTCGTGCGCTACCAGCCCTTCTTCAATAACTGTATAAATCAGCGCATTGAGCATGGCGACATCGGTGTCGGCCTTGAACTGCAGCGTGCGCCAGGCGTGCTTGCCAATGTCCGTCACGCGCGGGTCAGCCAGCACAATTTTGGCACCGCGCTTGGCGGCGTTTTTCATCCATGTAGCAGCCACCGGGTGGTTGGCTGTGGGGTTGGAGCCAATGACAAAAATCAGGTCCGAATGTTCAACATCATTGACCTGGTTGCTGACGGCACCCGAGCCCACACCTTCCAGCAGCGCAGCGACGCTGGACGCATGGCACAAGCGGGTGCAGTGGTCGACGTTGTTGCTGCCAAAGCCGATGCGGACCAGTTTTTGAAACAGGTAGGCTTCTTCGTTGCTGCCTTTGGCTGACCCAAAACCAGCGAGTGATTTTTTGCCTTGTGTGTCGCGCAGATTTTTCAAGGCACTTCCGCTGAAATTCAACGCTTCTTCCCATGTGGCTTCGCGAAACACGTCGGACCAGTCGGCTGTGTTGCGGTTGAGCTTGTCCAGCATGGCCGGATCTTTGGCAACACCGGCCTTGCGAATCAACGGCTGGGTCAGGCGCTGCGGGCTGGCCGCGTAGTCAAAGCCAAAGCGGCCTTTGACGCACAGGCGGCTGTGGTTGGCGGGGCCGTCGCGGCCATCAACACTGACGATGGCGTTGTCCTTGACGTTGTAGGTCAGCAAGCAACCGACGCCGCAAAACGGGCAGACCGAGTCCACTTTCTTGTCAACAATCTGGCTGCCGATTTGTGTCTTGGGCATCAGCGCGCCGGTGGGGCAAGCTTGCACGCATTCGCCGCAGGCCACACAGGTGCTGTCACCCATCGGGTCAGCCAGGTCAAACACAATCTCGCTGTGCGCGCCGCGCATGGCGTAGCCAATCACGTCGTTGACCTGCTCTTCACGGCAGGCCCGCACGCAGCGGTTGCACTGGATGCATGCGTCCAGGTTGACCGCCATGGCGGGGTGGGACATGTCGGCTTTGGGTTGCTGGCGGCGCAGCGCTTTGAGTTCCGGGCGGACGGTGATGTTCAGGCGGGCTGCCCAGTCGCTGAGCTCGCCGTGCTGGCCGGAGAAATTTGGGGAGCCCTCACCCCCACCCCCACCCTCTCCCACAAGGAGAGGAAGAGAAGTCCCCTCTCCCGATGCGGGCAGAAGCTTAGGGTGAGGGCTTTGCGCATCAGTCCATTTGTAGCCCATATCCGGCATGTCCGACAGCAGCATCTCAACCACCATCTTTTGACTCTTGACGGCGCGCTCGCTGTTGGCTTGTACCTCCATGCCAGGCACGACGTTGCGACAGCAGCTTGGGGCCAGCACACGCTCACCCTTGACCTCGACCACGCAGGCACGGCAGTTGCCGTCGGCGCGCATGCCTTCCTTGTAACAAAGGCGCGGTATGTCAACGCCATGCCGTGCGGCGGCATTGAGAATGCTTTCGCCATCAAAGGCATGAATGGTTTTGCCATCGAGTTTGAATTCAATCGTCTGCGGCAACACTTCAATCAGCTTGGTCGGGGCGTTCATCATGCGTCTCCATGAATGGGGTGTTCCGTAACAGCGGGTTCGCCCGGCAGCGGCAACTTGCCCTGCCAGGCGGCCTCGGTCACTTCGTCCGGAAAATACTTTTGAATGCAGCGAATCGGATTCGGTGCAGCCTGGCCCAGTCCGCAAATGGATGCATCGCCCATCACCTCGGCCAGATCTTCAAGCGTGGCGCTGTCCCAGACATCGGCTTGCATCAGCAAGCCAGCTTTGGCCGTGCCTACACGGCACGGCGTGCACTGGCCGCAGCTTTCGTGTTCAAAAAACTTCATCACATTAAGCGCGGCATCACGCGCTTTATCAAGGTGGCCCAGCACGATGACCGCTGCCGAACCGATAAAGCAGCCGTAGGGCTGCAGCGTGTCAAAGTCCAGCGGAATATTGTTCAGGCTGGCAGGCAAAATGCCGCCCGACGCACCACCGGGCAAGTAGGCATACAACTTGTGGCCGTTAGCCATGCCGCCGCAGTACTCGTCAATCAGCTCTTGCACAGTGATGCCCGCAGGTGCTAATTTAACGCCCGGCAACTTGACCCGCCCACTCACGCTAAAGCTGCGCAGGCCCTTTCGGCCATTGCGGCCAAAACCTGCAAACCAGTGCGGTCCCTTTTCAAGGATGTCTCGCACCCAGTACAGCGTTTCAAAATTGTGTGCCAGCGTCGGGCGGTCAAACAATCCAACCTCGGCGATGTAAGGCGGGCGCTTTCGCGGCACGCCGCGTTTGCCTTCGATGCTTTCAATCATGGCGGACTCTTCACCGCAGATGTAAGCGCCTGCCCCGCGACGCAGCTCGATGTGCGGCAGCTTGCAAGGCGGATTGGCCTTCAACTTGGCGATCTCCTGCTCAAACATGGCCCGTGCTCCGTGGTATTCGTCGCGCAAATACAAGTAGCAGGCATCAATGCCTACAGCGAGTGCAGCAATCAACATCCCTTCCAAAAAACGATGTGGGTCGCGCTCCAGATAGGTGCGGTCTTTGAAAGTCCCAGGCTCGCCCTCGTCAATGTTCACGGCCATCATGCGTGGGTGAGCCTGACTTTTGACAATGCGCCATTTGCGCCCCGCCGGAAAGCCCGCACCGCCAAGTCCGCGCAGACCGGAGTCATCCATGGCTTTGGTGGCGGCTTCAATGGCAGCATCATTGTTCAGGCTGGCAGCCAGCTGGTAGCCGCCTGCTGCACGGTACATCTCGTAGCTGGTGTAGCCTGCTCCCACATCTGCCTGACCCGATGAAATGCTCTTTTCTGCAAACTCGCTTGCTACAAAAACTGTAGCTGCTTGCGCACATAAATCAACGGCTACATCACTGTTTACCACTGAAATAATGCTCTCAACAGTCGCAAACGGCACGGGGCGCTGGTGTACCACTGCAGCAGGTGCCTGCTCGCAGCGACCAATGCAGGGCGCGGTAATGACCTTGACATTCTGGCCAGCCAGCAATTGAGGCAAGCGCGTCAGCAAGTTTTGCGCACCCGCCAGCTCGCAGGCCAGACCATCACACACACGCACTGTCAGGCCAGCGGCCTGGTCGTCCCCGCGAAGCACTTCAAAGTGGTGGTAAAAAGTAGCTACTTCATACACCTCGGCCATCGGGATGTTCATCTCTTTGGACAACGCCACAAGGTGCCGGTCGTGCAGGCCGCGATACGCATCCTGCAGCTTGTGCAGGTGCTCAATCAACAAATCCCGCGGGTGACCGTCTGCCGGCTTGTTGCCAATCAATGCCCTGACTTCCTGAACCGACACATCGTCTGCCTGGCGCCCCTTGAGTTTGCTTTTGCGTCGAATTTTTTCGCGCATGTCATCCACTGATGCAATGGCGACGGCCTTGACTTCATGGAGCGGAGCAGGATGGTTCATGTCGGCCTAAAAGTATCCAGAATTGGGTATCCAGAATTTGTTGATGCAGAAAGTTATGCAAAAAACTTGGCCACGCTCAGCAGCGTGCGGTACACACCCCAAGCCAACGGCAGACCCACAGCGGCCCATGCAAACGCCACCAGCGCCGGGCTGACGGTTGACTTGTCAGTACTGGAACCCACTTCGGATGCGGCCATTTTTTCATGTGCCAGTTTCTTCTCAGTGGCCAGTTCTGCATCGGTCATGAACCATTTGGCGTCCAGCGGCTTGACCAGCAAGTTGCAAATCAGCCCCACCACCAGCATTCCAACAAGGATATACATGGTCTGGTTGTACACCTGCTCACGCGGAATGCCAAGGCCCAACTGGTATTCGCGCATGTAATTCACCACTACCGGGCCCAGCACGCCAGCTGTGGCCCAGGCGGTTAGCAACCGGCCATGAATGGCGCCGACCATCTGCGTGCCAAACAGGTCCGCCAGGTAGGCAGGCACTGTGGCAAATCCGCCGCCGTACATGCTCAAAATCACGCAAAACGCGCCAACGAAAAGCACAATAGATCCTGCACCAGCGCTGCCAGGAACGCTGGCATACATCAAACCGCCAAGAATAAAAAACACGGCGTACGTGACCTTGCGGCCCATCTTGTCAGACAGACTGGCCCAAAAAAACCGGCCGCCAATGTTGAACAAACTGAGCAGTGCGGTAAAGCCTGCCGCCACTGTGGCAATCGCGGCCAGCTGGCTTTTGTCAAGCTCACCAAACTTTTTCGTCACGCCGATAAGCGAGCCGCCAAAGACTTCCTGCAACATCGGTGATGCCATGCCGATCACGCCGATACCGGCCGACACGTTCATGCAAAGCACCACCCAGATCAGCCAGAACTGCGGAATGCCCCACACCTTGCTGACGTGCACATGCTTTTGCGTGATCATCGCGTTGCTGACCTGCGCTGGCGGCGGTGTCCAGCCTGCGGGCTTCCAGCCGGTTTCAGGAACGCGGTAACCGAAGGCGCCAGCCATCATGAACACAAAGTACACCAGCGCCATCACGACAAAAGTTTGCGCCACGCCCACATTGGTCGGGCTGGCAAAATATTTCATCAGGTCAGCCGCCAGGGGCGAGCCAATCATGGCGCCGCCGCCAAAACCCATGATGGCCATGCCGGTGGCCATGCCGCGCCGGTCTGGAAACCATTTGATCAGCGTTGACACCGGCGAGATGTAGCCAAGCCCTAGCCCAATGCCGCCAATTACGCCGCTGCCCAGAATCATCAGCCAGAACTGGTGGGTGTATATCCCGAAGGCGGAAATCAGCATGCCGCCACACCAGCAGCAAGCCGACACCACACCCGCCTTGCGCGGCCCGGACCGCTCCAGCCAGCCACCCCAAATGGCAGCAGACGAGCCCAGGATGACGAAAAACATCGTGTACATCCAGCCCAGTGTTGAAATTTTCCAGTCGCAGCTGGCGGTGAAAAGCTCCTGGAAAAACCCGACGTCAGGTCCACATTTGACGGCGGCCTGGATACCCAGTGCTTTTGACAATGGCAACCAGAACACCGAGAACCCGTAAGCCATGCCAATGCACAAGTGAATGGCAAGCGCGGCGGGCGGCACCAGCCAGCGGTTAAAGCCCGGCCCGGCAATGATGCGTTCTTTGTCGAGAATTCCTGACATGCGTGTCTCCGTTTTTATAATTTATCAGCCGTCATTGGCTGGCGGGAGTTTCACGTGCAGGGTGCTGCAGGTCAAATTGAATCGACACATCCCCTCATTCAAAAACTAAATATCCGGGTTAACCAGTGCTCGGCGCTTGCCCACTCCCTGTAGCCGCCGCACTTTGCAGGCCGCCGGCTGTCAAGAGGCTTTGATTCAGGTGCCGGTTCAACGCAGCTTACGCGGGCCTGGAGCAGTCATCAGCCCGACGGTGCGCTGTGCCGGCGGCCAGGCAGATCCCGATCCTGTTCCACCTGCTTTGGAAGAAAGCCAGGGCCTCAGACCATCAGCAAACCGCTGTGCGCGGCAACGTGCCGCAACCACGCACCGTCCTGTGCCAGAGTCACGGCGGCATCGAGCACGCGAGACGTGCGGTCCCCGCCCTGGATCATGAACCCGATGGTGGTGCGCACATCTGGGCTGACCAGGGGCAGCGCCTCCAGTTCGCGGTAACCCTTCATTGCGCCCATCAATGCACCTGGCAGCACACTGCAAACATCGCCAGCCACCACGCTCAGCGCCAGTGTCAGGATGGAATTGGTTTCAATCACCGGCGTGACGCGCGCACCAGCCTTTTCGAACGCTGACTCCACAATGCCGCGGTTGTACATTTCCCGCGTCAGCAGGCACAGTGGCAGCAGGGCTGCGTCTGCCCAACTTATTTTGGGGCCGATCTGCAAATGATCGGTATGCGCTTTGGCTGCCTTGCGCACGAGAAAATAATGTTCGGTGTACTGGGGCACATGGCGCAATCGTGGACTGTAGCGCGCAAGCCGGTCGGTGTAGCCCAGGCCCATGTCAAGGGTCAGGGCCTCCAGGCCATTTTCAAGCTCGGCCGAGCTCATGGACAACACGACAGGGGCAATTTGCGAATGGCGTGCCTGCAGCATCGCCGAAAACCGCGCCGCAATCGGTATGGCAGTTGGCACAGCCGCGATGCGCAACCTGCCTTGCGGTTTGCCCGGTGCGCTGCGCAAGTCCTGCTCCAGCAATTCACGTTCATGCAACATGCGCTGGGCGCTGGCCAGCACGCGTTCGCCTTCTGCCGTAAAGCCGCCAAAGCTGCGGCCCCGGTTGACAATGGCCACTCCAAACTCGGCCTCCAGAGCCTTCAACGCATTTGACAGTGCTGGCTGGGTGATATGACACGCCACTGCGGCACGGCCGAAATGTTTGTGCTCTTCCAGCGCCACCAGGTAGCGTAGCGATGACAGCAGATTCATGCCGCTGCCTCAAGTATCTTTTGAAATTGTGATGGTCGGAAATTTCGCCGAAAAGTCCTTGGCTTTGGCAGCAACACTGGCCGCCAGTTTGCGGGCAATTGTCTTGTACAACGCTGCCACATGACCCTTGGGGTCTGCAACTACGGTGGGCTGACCACCATCGGCCTGCAGGCGTATCTGCATGTCCAGCGGCAACGCGCCCAGGTAATCCATTGCGTAGTCGGCCGCCATTTTTTTGCCGCCGTCCTGGCCAAAAATATGCTCCGCATGGCCGCACTGGGAGCAGATGTGCACCGCCATGTTTTCAACAATACCCAGGATCGGCACACCGACTTTTTCAAACATCTTGATGCCCTTTTTCGCATCAAGCAGGGCGATGTCTTGCGGCGTGGTGACGATCACTGCACCCGTGAGCGGCACCCGCTGGCTCAGCGTCAGCTGAATGTCACCCGTGCCCGGCGGCATGTCAATGATCAGGTAGTCCAGATCACGCCAGCTGGTTTGCCTGAGAAGCTGGTCCAGCGCCTGCGTGGCCATCGGGCCGCGCCAGACCATGGCCTGGTCAGGCTCGACCAGAAAGCCAATTGACATGACCTGAATGCCGTGATTTTCCAGCGGCTCCATGTGCTTGCCATCCAGGCTTTCTGGCTTGCCGGTCACGCCCATCATCATCGGAATGCTGGGGCCGTAAATGTCTGCATCCAGCAGGCCCACACTGGCGCCTTCAGCGCTTAGCGCCAGCGCCAGATTGACAGCGGTGGTACTTTTGCCAACACCGCCTTTGCCGGATGCGACAGCAATGATATTTTTGACATTGGGCAGCAACTGCACGCCGCGCTGCACGGCATGGGACGCCACATTGGTGCTGATGTTGATGGCGACCTGGCTGACACCGTCGATACCCAGGGCTGCATCAGTCAGGGCTTGCCTGAACGCCGGATGCTCCGTTTTGCAGGGGTAAGCAAGTGCCAGGTCAAAGCGGATGGCGTTGCCACTGACTTGCAGATTCTTGATGGACTTGCTGGCAACAAAGCTTTTACCTGTGATGGGGTCGTTGACGCTGGCAAGCGCCTGGAGGACTGATTCTGGGGTGATCATGCTTGAATTTCCGTTCTGCTGGTGAGTGTAGCGAGGGGACTTAAAATATTTGATCCCCCACATAAAAAGCACCACTGATGCCCCGCCAACTCTTTGTCACCACCGCCCTGCCCTATGCCAATGGCAAGTTTCACATTGGCCACATCATGGAATACATCCAGGCCGATATATGGGTGCGCTTTCAGCGGATGCAGGGCAATATCGTGAACTTTGTTGGTGCTGACGATGCACACGGCGCACCCATCATGATTGCGGCTGAAAAAGCAGGGGTTACGCCGCAGCACTTTGTGGCCGATATTGCTGCGGGTCGGCAACAGTACCTGGATGGTTTTCACATCAGGTTTGACAACTGGAGTTCGACCGATTCTCCTGAAAACCACGAGCTGGCACGGCAGATTTACCGGGACCTCAAAGCCAATGATCTGATCGAAATCAAAGCAGTTGAGCAGTTTTTTGATCCTGAGAAAAACATGTTTCTGCCGGATCGTTACATCAAAGGCACCTGCCCGAAATGCGGCACCAAAGACCAGTACGGTGACAACTGCGAAAACTGCGGCGCGGTGTATGCGCCAACGGATTTGATCAACCCGTATTCAGCCTTGTCTGGCGCAACGCCTGTCATGAAAAGCTCTGAGCATTTTTTCTTTAAATTGTCTGATCCGCGTTGCGTGGACTTTTTGCAGGAGTGGACGCAAGACGGGAAGTTACAGCCTGAAGTTGCCAACAAGGTCAAGGAATGGTTCAGCGTGCGCACCAATCCCGATGGCAGCAAAAGTGAAGGTTTGGGTGACTGGGACATCAGCCGTGACGCGCCTTACTTTGGCATTGAAATCCCCGATGTGCCGGGCAAATATTTTTATGTGTGGCTCGACGCCCCTGTGGGCTACCTGGCGTCACTGAAAAACCTGCTCGAAAAACGCGGTGAAAACTTTGATGCTTACATGGCCCAGCCCGGTCTGGAGCAGCACCACTTCATTGGCAAAGACATCGTGACTTTTCACACGCTGTTCTGGCCCGCCATGCTGAAATTCAGCGGCCGCAAAACGCCCGACAAGATTCATGTACACGGGTTTTTGACGGTAAACAACGGCGAGAAGATGAGCAAGAGTCGGGGCACAGGGCTCGACCCGCTGAAGTACCTGAGCCTCGGCATGAACCCGGAGTGGCTGCGGTATTACCTGGCGGCGAAGTTGAATGCCAAAAACGAAGACATTGATTTCAATGCGGATGATTTCATGTTGCGGGTCAACAGTGACCTGGTAGGCAAGTTTGTCAACATTGCAAGCCGGGCTGCGAAATTTTTACCCGACGGCAAATTGGTTGAGTCAAATGAGCAGTCGCAAGCAAAGGCTGCAAACCTGTTGCAACTGGTTGCTGAATATCTGGACCAACGCGAGTATGGAAAAGCCATGCGCGAAGTGATGGCGTTTGCGGATGGTGTGAATTCCAGTTTTGATGCAGCAGCCCCCTGGAAATTGGTCAAGGAAGGCAAAACACAATTGGCAGCGCAAATCAGTGCAGATGCTATGCAAATGTTTCGCGTCATGGCCGCTTGCCTCAAACCCGTGATGCCGGGTGTAGCCGCGGCGGTTGAGACATTCTTGCGCTGCGAGGCGCTGACCTTTAAAACTGCCGCCACGCCAATGGTGACTGGTCACCAGTTGGGCAACTACAGCCATCTCATGCAACGCGTCACCCAAGACCAGCTTGATGCATTGTTTGAATCTCCAGTCGAACAAATACGGGCGCAAGCAGCTCTTGAATTTGTAGCAAATTCCAGTGCGGGTATGCCCTTATCCCAACCCTCTCCCACCAGTGGGAGGGGGAGTGATCAGGGGGGCGAAGAATTCGCCCCCCTGATCACGATTGACGATTTCGCCAAAGTCGACCTGCGCATCGCCAAAATCGTCAATTGCGAAGCGGTTGAAGGCTCAATCAGGCTGCTGCGCCTGACGCTGGATGTCGGTGAAGAAAGGATGAGAAACGTCTTCAGCGGCATCGCCAGTGCTTATAAACCCGAAAACCTGATTGGAAAACACACGGTGATGGTGGCCAATTTAGCCCCGCGCAAGATGAAGTTTGGCATCAGCGAAGGCATGGTTCTGGCAGCCAGCAGCGCGGATGAAAAGGCACAACCCGGCATTTATGTGCTGGAGCCCATGCCAGGCGCGATGCCGGGTATGCGGGTCAAGTAAGTTGCATAGCAAAGTAAGGAGATTGACGCCTCCTTACATTGCAGATAAGCTGACTGCAGTGTCCACTGGAGTCCACCATGCTAGCCATTCTCGAACTGGAAGCCACCGTCAGCAGCAAAGGTCAAATCACCCTGCCGGCCGCCATGCGTGCACGCCTGGGCCTGGTTGAAGGCGCAAAAGTCAAGTTTGTGTGTGGTGACAATGAGGCGACGCTAAAGCCTGAGTTGCCGGTGCGCGCCTATTTTGGCTATTTAAAACACCTTGGCAACATCAACACCGACATGCCCAAAGAGCCTGATCGTTTTTGATGGTTTGTGTTGATTCGTCTGGCTGGATTGAGTTTTTCTTGGGTTCAGTCAATGGACGAATCTTCAAACCCATCATTGAGCAGACAGACCAGCTCATCGTGCCAGCGTTGTCGTTTTTTGAGGTGCATCGCTTTTTAAGTCGAACAGCAGATGCCATCAAACGTGAAACGTGTCTTGACATCATGCGGCGCAGCAAAATAATTGATCTGACTGCGCAGCAAGCCATTGCTGCATCAGACACCGCACAAAAACACCGCTTGGCCATGGCAAATGCCGTGATGTACAGCATTGCCCGGGAATTTAACGCTACTTTCTGGACGCAAGACGTGGACTACCAGGACCTGCCAGGTGTCAGTTACCATGCCAAGGCAGTCTAGCTATTGATAATGTAGCTGCCAGCGCCCAATTTAATTGGGCTACAGGCTTATTTTGTCATTAGCCGCCTCGTGGGCTAACGGTTTCTTCTGGTGTTGACCCGGTACTCACCACTTTTAGATCACGGTCAAACACCACCGTAAAAATCATGACCGTGCTGGGCGGGCTCTGGTAACGCCAGTCGTAATGTGTGGTTTGCTGCAACGCGTAAGGCGTTACTTTCATCGGCTTGCCCAAAATTTTGCGAACCGTCTCCATCGGCATGCCAGGCAGTATTTGCGCAAAATTGCTGCTGCTTAACACCTGGCGCAGTGCGCTCATTTTTCCGTCTGCACCAATGGTGATCATGTAGTTGACGCTGCCGGCTGGCTGGCGGTTGTATTCAAAGGTCCTGGCACCGGCGGCGGCAGCAGCACCGGGCGCTGGCGTCTTGCCCATGTCTGCGGCATCCCAGATTTTTTCAGGCTCGCCAAATCGGGCGCGCACATCGGCCTCGGTGGCAACACCTTCTTCCAGCTCGGCAATGCGCTGCGGGTCACAACCCGCCAATGTTGCCAATCCCGCCAAAAGCGTCATCAAACCCACGGCCAGCCCTGCTTTCACCACTGCTTTCCTGAAAAATATGAGCGTCATCCAAGTCCCCCGGTAAAATCTGTCACTATACGGCCCCGGCCTTCCAACAGTCATTGGCCCAACAAGCTTTTCAGTCAGTTAAACCATGAAACTTCTGTCCCTATTTCGCCGTGCGGACTACACGTCTGACATTACCCAATTCATTGACCAGCTGAAGGTCAACAACCCCGCACTCGAATCCGAGCAACGTGCGGGTCGTGCACTGCACTGGGATCAAAACCTCAAAGCGGCTGATCAGGCAGACTTCATGGACGCCAAAATAGCCCAGCAGTCCTATGTATACGGCACCAGCAGCCACCCGAACGCAAAATGAGTGGTTTTAACTGTTTTTTTAGTATAAAACAGGCCTCTAGCCCAACAATATTGGGCGACAGCAGCTCCTGATTATGTAGCAGACTGCAAACAGCAATTAGCGAACAGCAATTAGCAAATAACAAATAACTTGACCGTTCTGACTTCAGATCTCGCTTTTTCAGCGGCTCCCAGCCCCGACATGCCAGTGGTGATAGACCAGATCGCACTGGCACGGCTGTACGGCGAGCCGCTGTTTGCCATGCCGCGTGACCTGTACATTCCGCCTGATGCGCTGCAGGTGTTTCTGGAGGCTTTTGAAGGCCCGCTGGACTTGCTGCTGTATCTGATCCGCAAGCAAAACTTCAATATTCTCGACATCCCGATGGCGGCGGTGACGCGCCAGTACCTGGTGTATGTGGACGAGATTCGCGCCACCAATCTTGAGCTGGCGGCCGAGTATTTGTTGATGGCCGCCATGCTGATTGAGATCAAGTCACGCATGTTGCTACCGCCCAAAAAAGTGGCTGAAGGGCAAGAAGCGGAAGACCCGCGCGCCGAGCTGGTGCGCCGCCTGCTGGAATACGAGCAGATCAAGCTGGCTGCCCACGAACTGAACGCCATGCCGCAGTTTGGCCGCGACTTTCTGCGTGCGCAGGTGTATGTGGAGCAATCACTCACACCTCGCTTTCCCGATGTGCATGTGGTGGACTTGCAGGATGCCTGGGCCGACATCGTCAAGCGTGCCAGGCTGGTGCAACACCATGTCATCAGCCGGGAAGAGCTGTCGGTACGTGAACACATGAGCATCGTGCTGCGCAAGCTGCAGGGGTGCAAGTTTCTGGAATTTGAAGACCTGTTTGACGCCGCACGCGGCATGCCGGTGCTGGTCGTGACTTTTATTGCACTGCTTGAGCTGTCCAAAGAAGGCCTGCTGGAAGTGACTCAGGCAGAAGCGTTTGCGCCGATTTATGTGCGGCTGGCCTATACGGCGTCGTGACCCAGATTCAGTTGCCTGCCAGAATTTCTAAAACCTCAGAAAGATTTTGGCCTGTATAGGTCGGCCTGGGCCCGATGGTTTCATACGGCAGCCCCTGGCGGTTGACCCAAAGGGTCTGGAATCCGAACCAGGTGGCGCCCAGCGCATCCCAGCCGTTGCTGGAAACAAAGAGTATTTCCTGCTTTTCAAGCGGCATGTGTTTTTGGACCAGGCTGTAGCTCTCTGGCGATGTTTTGAACAACCTGATCGCGTCAACAGATATCAGGTGGTGGAGCAAACCAGCCATGCCGGCATTTGCCACCGCTGATTGCAGCATCTGCGGGCTGCCGTTGGACAAAATGGCCGTTGTCAGCCCAGCTTTTTTAAGATTTTCAAGCACTGCCAGATTTTCAGGAAAAGGGGCCAGTTGTGCATATTGGCGCATCAGAGCTTCCACAACCCTGGCTTTGCGGTCCAGCTTGAGCCGGTCCAGCGTGTAGTCAAGTGCCAGCCTGGTGATGTCCCAAAATGACAGGTAATACTTGCTGCCGTTGGCAGGGTGCGGGTCTGATTGTGTGATCAGGCGCGTGTATTCAATCTGCTTGTCACGCCACATCACTGAAATGGCCGCGCCCTGACCGGGATAGTGCTGCTCGGCCAGGGTTTGAATCGAATAAACGTCAAACAAGGTGCCGTACGCATCGAACACAACTGCTTTGATTTTCATGGTCAGCTCCCGGGTAAAAACGATGTCGAATTGATAAAAAATTGCTCAATAGCTTGGCAAAGTTGACTGCTGCGTTCATGGTGTGCAAGCTTTTGCGCCAGCTTCGTCGTGCGCCCGGCCTAAATGTCGTTAGACTGCGCTTTTCAATCAGGATTGCCCTATGACGCAAGCTATTTCGTCTGCAGTATCGTCCGCTGCTTCATCCGTTAATTCGTCAGGCAATGCGCCTGCCAGTCCTTACGGCACGCTGGGCCCGACTTCTACGCCATCAGCGCGCAAGCCCATCGGCCTGCCGCGTCTGCGGGAGATGCACGCCGCTGGCGAAAAAATCACCATGCTCACCGCCTATGATGCCACCTTCGCCGCAGTTGCTGACGCTGCAGGCGTTGAATGTATTTTGGTCGGTGACTCTCTCGGTATGGTCTGCCAGGGGCTCACAAGTACCGTAGGCGTGACGCTGGAGGCCATGCGCCACCATACCGAATGCGTGGCCAGCGGCCTGCGGCGTTCGCAGGCCACTGCCTGGCTGATTGGCGACTTGCCATTTGGCAGCTACCACGAGTCCAAGGAACAAGCGCTGCGCAGTGCGGTTGTGCTGATGCAAGCTGGCGCTCACATGGTCAAGCTGGAAGGTGGCGGCTGGACGACCGATGTCGTGCATTTCCTGGTCGAACGCGGCATACCAGTGTGCGCGCACCTGGGCCTGACGCCGCAAACTGTGCATGCACTGGGCGGCTACCGCGTGCAGGGAAAAACCGATGAGGCTGCTGCCAGATTAAAACGCGAAGCCAGCGCACTGCAAGACGCCGGTGCGGCCATGCTGGTGCTGGAAATGGTGCCTGAGGCGCTGGCCACGACCTTGACCCAGACCTTGAAAAACTGCCCCACCATCGGCATTGGTGCAGGCAGCGGCTGCGCGGGCCAGGTGCTGGTGCTGCATGACATGCTGGGCATGAACCTGGGCAAGATGCCAAAGTTTGTGTACAACTTCATGGCCGACGCAGGCAGCGTTCGCGGGGCGATGGAGACTTATGTGGCAGCTGTTAAAAATGGCAGCTTTCCGGTCAATAGTTTGCATGCCTGGTGACCTGGCGTAACCCCATCCCAAGCTTTCCCCGGCAGAGGAAGAAATCATGCAAAAACGGAGAACCCATGCACATTGTTCACACCATCGCTGATCTGAGGAGCAAGCTCAGCGGCTTCAAATGTCCGGCCTTTGTTCCCACCATGGGAAACCTGCACGACGGGCACATTGCGCTGGTGCAAGAGGCCAAACCACTGGGCGATGTGACAGTGTCCAGCATTTTTGTCAATCGCCTTCAATTCGCCCCGCATGAAGACTTTGACAGCTACCCGCGCACACTGGACGCAGATGCACAGCGCCTTGAGGCCGCCGGTTGCAACGTGCTGTTTGCCCCGCGGGAAAAAGAGCTGTACCCCGAACCGCAAACCTACAAAGTTCATCCCGCGACTGACCTGGGCGACATTCTGGAAGGTCACTTCAGGCCCGGCTTTTTTATTGGTGTCAGCACGGTTGTACTCAAGCTCTTTTCATGCGTGTTTGCAGGCATGCCTGCAGGCGTCGCGGCCTTTGGAAAAAAAGACTACCAGCAGGTCATGGTGGTGCGGCGCATGGTGCAGCAGTTTGCGCTGCCCATCGATATTTTGGCCGGTGAAACACAGCGTGCCGCGGACGGCTTGGCGCTGTCGTCACGCAACGCGTATTTGAACGATGCCGAGCGGCTGGAGTCTGCCGAGCTGTCAAAAACGCTGCAAGCCCTGGGCGCTGCTGCCAAAGCTGCTACCCCGCAAGACCTGCCGGCGCTGGAAGCCCAGGCCATGCAAGCGCTGGCCAGGCGCGGCTGGAAGCCTGACTACCTGACCGTGCGCCGCCGCGCCGACCTGATGCCGCCGTGGGGCAATATTAGCGCTCAGCCACTGGTGGTGCTGGGCGCGGCCAAGTTGGGAAATACGCGGTTGATTGACAACCTGGAGATTTGAGTTTTTTAAATTTTTTGAATCTGTTTGCTCGGGACTTGCGTAAGAGCAACGCCCACAACGCTTTTTGAAAGACAAAACATGAAACTCAACTTGACCACCCATATGGCGACCACCCCATTCACGAAAATTGGGCTTGCCGTTCTGGTCGCCGCCAGCCTGGCCGCCTGCACCACCATGACCCCGATGGGTGCAGAACGCGCTGAAAAAGCGGTTGCCGTGACTGCATCCAACAAGATGCTCAAATTCAATGCAGGCCAGCCCGAAAAGATTTTGAAAACTCTGGTCATCACAGGCTTGCAGCCTGGCGAAACGCTGCTGGGCATTGACTATCGGGTGTCCAAGGACCAGCTTTACGCGTTGCGCAGCAGTGGGCGGCTGTACACCATCGATGAAGACACAGCGGTCGCCAGCGCCGTCGGCATGCCGTTTGCCGTCAAGCTGGAAGGCACGCAATTTGGCTTTGACTTCAACCCCACGGTGGACCGGATTCGCGTAGTGAGCAACACCGGGCAAAACCTGCGGCTGCATCCTGATACTGGCGCTGTGGTGGACAGCAACTTGGCACTCGAAGGCGTGCAGACCGATGGCAAACTGGCCTACGCCCCAGGCGATGTGAATTTTGGCAAATCACCCATCACAGTTGGTGCAGCCTACAGCTACAACAAAGCCGACACTAAAATCACCACCAACTTTGCACTGGACGCAGCTGCTGGCACGCTGGTGACGCAGGGCTCACGTGAAGGCGTTGTGCCAACCGTGTCGCCCAACACCGGGCAGCTCTTCACCATTGGCAGCCTAGGGCTGGCTTTCAACAACGCGTCGTTTGACATTCAGGCACTGAGCGACGTGGCCTTTGCGGCGTTGAACAGCGAGGGCACATCGGCCAGCCGCTGGGTGATGATTGATCTGAAAACAGGCGCTGCCAAAATGCTGGGCAAAGTTGGCGGTGGTGAGCCAGTCACCGGCATCGCGATGGAACCCTGAATTCGGTTTGCTATTAAATAAGTAGCTACTAGCGTACATTCTGTGTGCGCTATAGCACTAATTTGATGAATTTAACGAATTTAATGCGTATCTGATACAACTGAAGTTCGTCATTTCCGCGCAGGCGGGAATCCAGGGGCTATCGAGCAGATTCGGGCACTGGATTCCCGCCTTCTCGGGAATGACGGCGTATTAACTACGCAGCGCTGATTTTGGTCTGAACACCAGGCAAACCTCAGCGCGGGTTTCAATATACGGGCCGCCGATCAGGTCAACGCAATACGGCACGGCAGCAAAAATGCCCGGCACGATTTGCTCGCCTGCTGCGTTTTTCAAACCGTCCAATGTCTCGGCAATCGCCTTGGGCTGACCCGGCAAATTGACGATCAGGCACTTGTCGCGAACCACCGCGCATTGACGCGACAAAATAGCCGTTGGCACAAACTTCAAACTGATTTGCCGCATCTGCTCGCCAAAGCCTGGCATGACCTTGTGCGCCACAGCCAGTGTGGCTTCCGGCGTGACGTCGCGCAACGCAGGGCCGGTGCCGCCTGTGGTCAGTACCAGGCTGCAACCTGCATCAACCAACTCAATCAGCGCGGCGCTGATGCCTGCTTGTTCATCGGGTATCAGGCGTTCTTCAAAGGTGATCGGGTTTAGCAGCGCTTTGTTCAGCCAGTCTTTCAGTGCTGGCAGGCCTTTGTCAATGTAGACCCCAGTCGATGCGCGGTCGCTGACAGAAACTATGCCGATTTTTACCGCGTCATGGGCCATTAGTCAGACTCTCCAGTTGCCAGCATTTGCGCTTTGACCAGCTGAAAAACCTCGCGGTACGACTTGCCGTGGCGTGGTGCTTCTCCTGGCTTTTCCGGTTTAAAGTCTTTGCGGGCCTGGCGAATCAGCGCACGCAGCTGCTGCGAATCTGTGGCCGGATAGTCAGTCAACCAGGCCTGCAGAGATTCATCGTCAGCCACCAGCTTGTCGCGCCACTGCTCGGCCAAATGCAGCTGCAGCGTGAGTTGCGCCGAGCCGTTGAGTTGTTCATTGATCGCGTCCCGAATCGGGTCGGCATCCAGTGGGCGCATCAGCTTGCCGATGAACTGCATCTGCCGGCGTTTGCCCTCGAAATTGGTGATTTTTTTGGCGTCCTTGATGGCGTCGAGCAGCTTGGTAGGCAGGTCAAGGCGCGCCATCAAATCGGCGCGCAGCGTGAGCAGCGCTTCGCCAAGCGCCTGTTTTTCATCAGCCTCAGCCTTGAGCATGGTCTTGCTGGGCGGGCCAACTTCTTCGAGCGCGATTTCTTCCGGCTTGACGAATCGGCCGTTCGACCAGTAGCCTTTGATGACTTTGGCTTTCACGTGATTCATCGCTTGGTGCTCTTGGTGTTCATATCAACCCTTATCATAGCTACCCATATGACACCCAAAGCCCCAAAACAATCCGTCTCCCCTGCTGACCAGCCGCTCAAAGGCTTCAGCTACAGCCGCGCTTTTTTCGAAGACCTGGTCGACACTGCCATCACACATGCCAAAAAACTTGGTGCGACCGATGCCGCTGCCGAAGCATCCGAAGGTTGCGGCCTGTCGGTCAGTGTGCGCAAGGGCGAGCTTGAAAACGTCGAGCGCAACCGCGACAAGTCACTTGGCATCACTGTCTATGTCGGCCAAAAGCGCGGCAATGCCGCAACCAGCGACTTTTCAAAAGCAGCGATTCAACAAACTGTCAAAGCCGCCTTTGACATCGCCCGCTTCACGGCCGAAGACAAGTCCAGCGGCTTACCCGCCGAGCGCGACATAGCCCGCACGCACCGAGATCTGGATTTGTTTTACCCATGGGACATCACCAGCGAAGACGCGGCCATATTAGCGCTGCAATGCGAAGCTGCAGCCTTGGGCGTGAGCAAACGCATCACCAACAGCGAAGGCGCGGGAGTATCTGCACAGCAGTCGCATTTTTTCAGCGCACACACCCAAGGTTTTCGCGGCGGTTATGCCAGCTCGCGTCACTCTATGTCGGCCTCGCCGATTGCATCATCACCCGGCAAAAACGGCGACATGCAGCGAGACGCCTGGTACACATCCATGCGCGATAGCGCAGACATGGCCAGCCCTGAAGCCGTGGGTCGCTACGCCGCTGAGCGCGCCTTGTCCCGCCTGAAGAGCCGCAAGGTCAAAACCTGCGAATGCCCGGTGCTGTTTGAATCGCCGCTGGCCGCGGGTCTGTTGGGCAGCTTTACCCAGGCCATCAGCGGTGGTGCGTTGTACCGCAAAAGCACGTTCTTGCTTGACTCGTTAGGCAAAGCCGCATTCCCCGCCTTCATCGACATCACCGAAGACCCGTTTTTAAAGAAGGGCAAAGGTAGCGCGCCATTCGATGAAGAAGGCGTCAAGACAAAAGCCCGCACCGTCGTGGACGCAGGCATTGTGCAAGGCTATTTTTTAAGCACCTACTCAGCCCGCAAGCTCGGCATGCGCACGACAGGCAATGCCGGCGGCTCGCACAATCTGGTCATGAGCAGTCGGCAAACCAAGGCTGGCGACGATCTGGACAAAATGCTGAAAAAACTCGGCACAGGCCTGTTCGTTACCGAGCTGATGGGCCAGGGCGTGAACTACGTGACGGGCGACTATTCACGCGGCGCGTCAGGTTTTTGGGTGGAGAAAGGGCAGATTGCCTTCCCGGTTGAAGAAATCACGATTGCCGGCAACCTGAAAGACATGCTGATGGGTATTACTGCTGTAGGTGCGGACACGTACACCTACGGTGCAAAAACGGTTGGCTCGATTTTGGTGAGGCGGATGAAGGTGGCCGGGAGTTAAAGCACACTAAATAGTAGATTTGACTTTTTTTGCGGGTGAAATTATTATCTGAGATATCTCAATATTTCGGATAATAAAATATGCAACCTTTAGAAACCACCCTTTCCAGCTGGGGCAAATCCACGGCCTTACGCATTCCCATGCCACTGGTTAAAAAAGCTGGGCTCAAAATCGGTCAGACGGTACGTTTTGAAGAGGGCGCAGATGGCAGCATCATCATGAGGCCAGTCTTGGCTCGCCCTAATCTGGCTGACCTGCTGGCGCAGGTCACGCCGGAAAATTTACCTGATGAGGGTGATGTGTCCTGGGGCAAGCCTCAAGGCAGTGAAGCATGGTGAGCCGCATCAAACCAGGACAGAAACCAATACCAACACAGGCGCCAAAGCAAGGCGAGATCATCTGGATAGATTTCGACCCACAAAGCGGCCACGAGCAAGCTGGCCGCCGACCCGCGCTTGTGATTTCCCAAACCACCTACAACCAGCGCATTGGCCGTGCTTTTGTTTGCCCTATCACTTCAAAAGTCAAGGGCTATCCGTTTGAAATGCCCATCAAAACGACGTCGATTACAGGCGTAATTTTAAGTGATCACTTTAAAAATCTGGATTGGAAAGCCCGCAGCGCGCGTTGTACTGGGGAGTTCGCCAGCGCAACAGACTTGCAAAGGGTTTGGCGACTTGTCGAGAGTGTTGTTGGATTGGGTTAAAAAAGCTTTTTTACCGTTTTGAGGAATTATTTAGGCCTGTAAACCAATAATAACGAGCGCAAGCAGCTACAAAATAGATAGCATTTGCCACCTATCAAGGCGTGCGGACCACCACCGCCTCATCCTTCCACCCACCGCCAAGCACCTTGTACAGCGTCACTTGATTCTGCAGTTGCGCCAGCCGCGTTTGCACCACTGCCTGACGCGCTGCAAACAATGAACGCTGTGCATCGAGCTGGTCGAGCTGGCTGGCAACACCGTTTTGAAACCGCAACTCTGCCAGGCGCAGGCGTACGGCCTCTGCATTGGCTTGGGCCTGGGCGGCGCGTAATTGCTCGGCGTAAGTCGCGCCGCCTGCCAACGCGTCGGACACTTCCCTGAAGGCGGTTTGGATGGCTTTTTCGTACGTGGCCAGTGCAATGCCTTGCGCAGCCTTGCTGGTAGCCAGCCCCGCGCGGTTGCGGCCTGCGTCGAATATTGGCAGCAACAATTGGGGTGCCAGCGTCCAGCCCCAGGTGCCGGCCTGAAACAGACTAGCCAAGCGCGAGCTTGCCGTGCCAGCAGTGGCTGTGAGTGAGATGCGCGGAAAGAATGCGGCTCTGGCTGCGCCGATGTTGGCGTTAGCGGCAATCAGTTGCTGCTCGGCCTGGCGAATGTCGGGCCTGCGCTCCAGCAAATCCGACGGTAGCCCGGCAGGAATGCCTTGCAGAGTAACCGCGCTAAACGACGAGTCTTTGTTTGCCAGGTCACTACCCAGACTTTTTCCCACCAGCAACGTCAAAGCGTTTTCGCTCAATGCCCGCTGGCGTGTTTGCTGGGCCAGTGCGGTGTTGGCGGCCTCTAGCAATGACTCGGCCGACCGCACATCCAGCTCGGATGCCACGCCACTGTCAAAACGCAGCTTGGCCAGCTTGAATGACGTCTGCCGCGTGCTGAGAGTTTGCTGCGTGATGATCAACAGTTCATCATCGGCCAGCAGGCCCAGATAAGTGTTGGCAACGCTGGCGACCAGGCTGATTTGCGCGGATTTTCGAGTCTCTTCAGTGGCCAGATATTGCGCCAGCGCTGCGTCCTTCAAACTGGCTATGCGGCCAAAAAAGTCCAGTTCATAGGCAGTGATGGCCAGACCTGCGCTGTACACACTGGTGATGCCGCCCGCGCCGTTGGCAGATGCCGGGTTGGGCTGGCGGGACGCGCTGACTGCCGCGCCTACCGTCGGGAATTGATCAGCCCGGCGAATATCAAGCTGCGCCCGTGCTTGCTCAATGTTGAGCACGGCGATGCGCAAATCACGGTTGTTTTGCAGAGCACTACCGATCAGTTGCCTGAGCCTGACATCGGTAAAAAAGTTTTGCCATTCAAAGTCAGATGCAGCTGTAGTTGCGCCAGCCCCAAACCCGGCTGCACCCGGGAACTGGGCGGCTACCGGTGCTGCCGGACGGGTATATTTGGGTGCTAAAGAAGCGCAACCGCTTACAAATATTGCGCTAGCAGCTATAAAAAGAGGAGTGGATACCTTACTTGACATCACGAACCTCGACGTTGTTTCCATAGTCACGCCCTGGCACGTCGCGCTTCAAACCATCAAAATCCTCCGGCGTGCTCCGAAAGTGCCAGTCGTTGACCAGCTTGAAAAACAGCGGCACCAAAAACACGGCCAAAAATGTCGCCGCCAGCATGCCGCCCAGCACGCCGGTGCCAATTGACTGGCGCGCTGAAGCGCCGGCCCCACTGG
Source organism: Polaromonas sp. (assembly GCA_025362315.1). GTDB lineage: Bacteria > Pseudomonadota > Gammaproteobacteria > Burkholderiales > Burkholderiaceae_C > Polaromonas. Next base: position 11,634 of record JANYGP010000104.1, on the reverse strand, counting down.
CAAAGGTTAGCGGCACCACGCCCAAAATAAAGGCCAGTGACGTCATCAAAATCGGCCGGAATCGCAGGCGCGCCGCCTCAAGCGCGGCGGCAACGGGTGTCATGCCTTCATGGACTTTGGCGGTTGCAAACTCCACAATCAAAATGGCGTTTTTGGCCGACAAGCCGAGTAGTGTGATCAAGCCAATCTGAAAATACACGTCGTTGGTGAAGTGCCGCAAGTACACCGCCAGCAGCGCACCAAATATGCCAAACGGCAGCGCCAGCAGCACCGACAGCGGCAATGTCCACTTTTCGTATTGGGCTGACAAAATCAAAAAGATCATCACAATGCCGGCCACCAGGGCCAGCCCAGCCGCCCCGCTGCTGCGCTTTTGCTGAAAGGCCGAGCCGCCCCAGTCGTAGCTCATGTCTGTCGGCAACACGTTGGCAGCGGCGCGCTCCATTGCGGCAATGGCCTGGCCTGAGCTGTAGCCGGGTTTGGGGTCGCCCAAAATCTGAATCGATGGCAGCGCGTTGAAGTGCTGCACAGAGTCGGGCCCGCTTGAAAATTTGATGTCTGAGAGCGAACGAATTTGCACCATTTGCCCTTTGTTGCTGCGCACATACAAAGCACCAATGTCGTCGGGCTTGGCCCTAAACTCGCCTTCGGCCTGCATCAGCACCTGGTAAATGCGACCGCTTTTATTGAAGTCGTTGACGTAATAGCTGCCCAGCGTTGCGGCCAGCGTGTTGTACACATCGCCTACATTCACGCCCAGGTTTCTTGCCTTTTCAGTGTCAACATTCACCAATATTTGCGGCGAGTTGGCCTGCCACAGGCTTTTGACGCCTTGCAGCTCAGGCTGCTTGTTCGCCTCGGCCAGCAATGTGGGTAAAAACTGCGCCAGTCTGCGCACGCCGCCGTCGCCCTTGTTTTGCAGGTAAAACTCAAAGCCGCCGGTTTGGCCCAGGCCCTGAATGGCAGGTGGTGCAAACGCCAGCGGCAAGCCTTCTTTGATGCCGCCGGTTTTCATGTACGTTTCACCGACCAGCTCTTTGGCTGACTGCGTTCGCTCTGCCCAGGGCTTGAGCGGGAAAAACATCGTGGCGGCGGACGACTTCAAGCCGCCGCCGCCCAAAAAGTTAAGGCCGACCAAGCTAAAAACAGCTTCAATGTTTTTGTTGGGCGACATCGCCGCTTCAACTTTTTTGACCACCGCGTTGGTACGCTCCAGCGACGAGCCTTCGGGCAATATCACCGCGCCAATGTAGTAGCCCTGATCCTCATCCGGTACCAAGCCGCCGGGTACCTGCGTGTACAGCAAACCCGTAAGCGCGCCCATGCCCACAAACAACATCAACCCCAGCACGCCGCGCTTTAAAAAGAACGCCACGCCGCGCGTATAACGGCGGGTAAAGCGGTCAAAAGTGCGGTTAAACCAGGTGAAAAATTTATTCTTGCGCTCAGCACCCGGTTTAAGCAACACTGCGCACAGCGCAGGTGTCAGCGTCAAAGCCACCACGCCCGACAGCACCACTGCAATCGTGATGGTGACCGAAAACTGCCGGTACAACTCCCCGGCCAGTCCGCCCAAAAAAGCCACCGGTATAAACGCTGCGCACAGCACCATCACAATCGCAACAACTGCGCCTGAGACTTCATGCATGGCCTCAATCGCCGCGTCTTTCGGGCTCAAGCCCTGTTCGTGCATCAGGCGCTCAACGTTTTCCAGCACCACAATCGCGTCGTCCACCACAATGCCGATGGCCAGCACCATGCCAAACAGCGTCAGCGTGTTAATGCTGTAGCCCAGCAACTGCAAGCCCGCCATGGTGCCAATCAATGACACCGGCACAGCCAGCACCGGGATGATGGTGGCGCGCCAGCTTTGCAAGAAAAGATACACCACCAAAAACACCAGCACCATCGCCTCGGCCAGCGTTTTCAGCACCTCCTTGATGGACTCGGACACAAAGGGTGTGGTGTCATACGGCGTGGCATAAGTCAGGCCTTCAGGGAACTTGGCTTTGAGCTCTTGCAGGGTTTTTTCAACCGCGGCGCGCGTGTCCAATGCGTTGGCGCCAGTTTGCAGAAACACGCCAATCGGGACCGCCGCATGCCCATTGACGCGGCCATAAAAGTTGTAGTCCTTGCTGCCTAGCTCAACGCGCGCCACGTCTTTTAGCCGAGTCAATGCCCCGTTGGCACCGCTCTTGACCACGATGTTGGCAAACTGTTCAGGCTCCAGCAATCGGCCTTTGGCGGTCACGGTCAGCGTCAGCTCTTCGGTGTTGCCTGGGGGCGCGCCGATTTTGCCAGCGGCGTACTGGGCGTTTTGCTCTGTCACGGCGCTGGTGATGTCAGCCACCGTGATCCCCAGCTGGGCCATGCGGTCAGGCCGCAACCAGATGCGCATGGCGTAGTCTTTGGCGCCAAAAATCTGCACATTGGTGGTGCCCGGCACCCGCTTGACGGCGTCCACCATGTTTTGCGACACATAGTTGGAAATAAACAAGTCGTCATACCGGTCATCGGGCGAATACACCGCAATGACCACCATGAAGTTGGCCGAGCTTTTGGCCACTGTGACGCCCTGGCGCTGCACTTCTTGCGGCAGTTTTGACACCACCTGGTTGACGCGGTTGTTGACATTTTGCGCGGCAATGTCCAGGTTGGTGCCCACATCAAACGTCACGTTGATGGTGACCACGCCATCGCCTGACGAGGTGGAATCCATGTAAAGCATTTTTTCCACGCCGTTGATGGATTGCTCAATCGGTGCGGCGACGGTGGTTTCCAGCACATCGGCCGATGCGCCGGGGTAGATCGCCCGCACATTGACGACCGGCGGCGAGATTTCAGGGTAGACCGAAATCGGCAAAATGCGCATGGCGGCCAGCCCTGCCAGCACCAGAAACAGCGAGATCACGACCGCAAATATCGGGCGATCGATAAAGAATTTGGAGAACATGCTGTTGCTCCTTATTGAGAAGCAGCTGGCGCCCTGTTTATGTCGGCTCCAGGTAGTTTTTGTGCTGAACTTGCGGGCTGTGCAGCGTTTGGGGAAGCCGCGGCGGTTGGCGGGCCCCCTGGCGCCCTACCTGCCCCACCTGCCCCACCACCTGCTCCACCCCCCGCTACATACGGTACCGGCTTGACCGTCATGCCCGGCTGGTTGGCCTTGATAAAACCTTCGACCAGCACGCGGTCTCCGCTTTGCAGGCCTTTGGTCACGACCCAGTTGCCGCCCGTCCAGCCGTCCAGCTCAACGGGCTGCGGCGCAAGCTTGTTGTCAGGCGTTACTTTGAACACCATCTTGCCCATCGGGCTGTCAATGACGGCGCGCTGCGGCACGCTCAGGGTGTCTGGCCGTGTGGCACCGCCCAGCAGCACCCGTACAAACTGGCCGGGCCGCAGGCTGCCGTCGGTGTTCGGTATTTCAGCCCGCACATCAATGCTGCCGGTTTGCGGGTTGACACGCTGGCCTGAAAAGTTCAACTTGCCAGTGCGCGGATGCACGCTGCCATCGGCAAGTTTGACTTGCACCGCAAAGCCCAGATTACCACCAGTTTTTTTACCGCCTCCGGCTTGGCTAGGCACATTCAGTTTGCCTTCCCGAACCCGCTTGTTCAAACTGATGAAGTCGCTTTCGGACACGCTGAAGTTCACAAACATCGGGTCGGTTTGCACAATGGTCGTCAGCAGGCTGTCGGCGGCAGACACCAGACTGCCATCAGATTTGTTCGCGGTGGTCGTGATGCCGCCAATCGGCGCTGTGACCAGCGCGTAAGCTAAATTAAGCTGCGCCTCACTGGCCTGCGCCTGGGTTTGTTTGAGGGTGGCTTCGGCCACATCCAGGGCTGATTTGGCATCGTCAAACTCTTTTTGACTGATGGCTTTCTCAGCAATCAGTGGCACCAGCCGCGCCTGGTCACGCCGCGCCTGATCGACCCGCGCCCGAGCCAGCGCCACGGATGCGTTGAGCGACGCCGCCTGGGTTTGAAAGCCCGCTGAATCAATCTGAAACAGCGGCTGGCCCGCCTTGACAGTTGAGCCTTCAGTAAACAAACGGCGCTGCAAAATGCCCGCCACGCGCGCCCGGACCTCGGTTTCGCGCGATCCCGCGGTTTGCCCGGCATATTCCAGCTCAATGGGCAAATTGCCTGCCTGCACCGTAATGACCGACACCTCAGGGGGCGGCATGGCCTCGCCGGTACCCCCAGGCCCACCCGCTCTGCCTGGCCCAGTGGGGGCGGGCTTGCCACAACCGGTCAGCACTGCACAGGCCAGCAGCGGCAGCGCGATCAGCGCACATTTGAAAATTGACGGAGCACGCGAAAGGAACGAATGGCGCGGCATGGCGATGGCTTTCAGATTTCAAGCCTGGGGCTTGAACGGCGATACAGACGACCGGGACATCTCGGCCAGCGAATCTGCAGCATACGGGTATTCCCGCAAATCTGTGCAGGACAACACGCCAAGTTGACCAGAAGCTTCAGGCTTTTTCGAAATGAACGACTGAAGAAAATAGTCAGCAATAAATCGGGCTGCAGCCCAATTAATTCGGGCGCTAACAGCTATTTAAATAGTAGCATTCACATCACTCTGGCGTGCTGCTCAGCTGACGTGCTCAATGCAGATGCCGAGGCTTGCGACTGCCGCCGTGGCTTGAGCCGCCCGATGCGCCGCCCGACCCACCTGAATTGCGAGGCGGCCTGCCCAGCTGCATGGACGTGACCAATGATTCAAAGCGGCGCTCGAAAAGGCGGTCAATCGCTTCTACAACTTCACCCAGCTCAGAACCGTCAAAATGCCGCTCCATCAAGCCCATCATGTCCTGCACCAGCAGGTCGCGCTGCACCTGCATGATGGCTGCTGGCGTGGGGCCGACGAAATACATTACAAAGTCGTCACGCGCCTCTTCGTCATCATCCGAATCTTCATCGTCTTCGTCGTCAAAGTCGGCGTCGTAAAACGTGACTTCAATCGGCGCACCGGCTTCAGCCAGGTCATTGAGACCCATGCACATTTCGTCCAGGGCCTGGCGAAAGTCTTCATCACCGGAAACCGTCCAGCACATTTGCAGCGCGTGCTCTTTGGCATCAAAACGAATGCCGGGTTCTTCCTCGTACGCGCTTTCAGCGCCTGCAGTCAACGACTTGGCGCCTGCGTAATTCCACAAAGGTTTCAAGGCATCCTGAATTTGCTCAAACGTGACATCACCGCGCAGGGGGACTTCACCGTGGACATGAATTTCAAAAGGGGTGTTACCAGAGTTGTTGTTGGCCATTGAAATATCTTAACCATTTAGCTTGCGGGTTCACGTCAGGCCCTATGAACTGCCGCGCAGCACCAGCTCGTAGCCTACATCCACACCCGGCAATTCGACCGTTTCGCCGCGCATCAGTTTGAGCAGCATCTGGGCAGCTGCACTGCCAATCCCGGCGCGCGGGGTGCGCACAGTGGTCAAAGGTGGCAGCATCTGGTCGCTGCCAGTCAAATCGTTAAAGCCGGCAACGGATACTTTTTGGGGTACCTTGATCTTCAGGCGCAACGCGGCCAGCAAGGCGCCTTGCGCCAGGTCATCGTTGCAAAAAAATATCGCGTCCACAGCTTGCTGCTGGCCCATGATCTGTTCAAACATCTGACCGCCGAGCGCCAAGGACGACGGCGCCGGGTTCAGCCACTCCAGCCGCGCATCGTGCAGGCCTGCTGTGTGCATCACACTGCGGTAACCGTCCAGGCGCTGCAGCGTGCGGGGGTCCAGCTGCGCACCGGCAAATGCAATGCGCCGCCTGCCCCGGGCCATCAGGTGCCGGGTCATGTCAACACTGGCATCAAATTGCGAAAACCCCACGCTGTAGATTCCCGGGCTGCCGCAGGCTTCCATCAGGTGTACGCAGGGCACGCCGCTTTGGGCGATCAGCTGGCGTGTGGCGTCGCTGCGTTCCAGACCTGTGACCAGCAACCCTGCCGGGCGATGCTGCAGTTGCTCCCGCAGCAGGTGTTCTTCTTCACTCGGGTTGTAGTGGGTTACTGCCATCAGGGTCTGGTAGCCAGCACTGCGCAGCGTGCTTTGGGCTGCCTCCAGCAGGTCAACAAACAGCGCATTCGACAACATCGGGATCAGTACCGCCACGTGTGAGCTGTGCCGTGAAGCCAGCGCACGGGCGGCAGGGTCGGGTACGTAACCCAGCTTGCTGACAGCAGCCTGTACGCGCAGTACCAGCGCTGCATCAACTGCCCGCTCGCCCCGCAACGCACGCGACACAGTGATGGGGCTGACGCCCGCAGCGTGTGCCACATCTGCAAGTGTGACGCGGCCCGTGGCGCGGGAATTTGCAGTGTTGGGGCTTATTGGCATGCAGCTAGGGAAAGTACTGATTCACAACGACATATGTTCGCATAGGATAGCGCTATCCAACAGAATGGGCAATCAAGAGTCTCAGGTTGTAAATTTAAAAATAACAAAATGAAAATTTATATGGATTTTGCTATTTTTTGAACAATCGAAGATAGCGCTATCCAAATGATTTGTAAACCGTTTAAAGATATCGAGCTATGAATTCAATGGTCATCATGGGCGTTGCCGGTTGCGGCAAATCCAGTCTGGGGGTGGCGCTGGCGCGGCAGCTCGACTTGCCGATTGTGGAAGGAGACGACCATCACAGCGCAGACTCGTTAAACAAAATGCAGCACGGCATTGCGCTGACAGATGCTGACCGTGCAGGCTGGTTAGCTGCCTTGGGTAGGCAGCTGCAGCAGCACCCTGATGGCATGGTGTTGACCTGCTCGGCATTAAAGCGTGCTTATCGCGACCAGCTCAGGCAAGCAGCACCTGGCCTTGGCTTTGTGTTTCTGGATATCAGCCGTGAGCAAGCCGCAGCGCGGGTAGCGGCCAGGGCTTCGTCCCACTTTTTTTCAACCAGCCTGGTGGACAGCCAATTTGCCACCCTGGAGGTGCCGACCGGAGAGGCTGGCGTGTTGCGTGTTGATGGGCAATTGCCGCTTGCCAGCCTGCAAGTTGAGGTGTGCGACTGGATAAACCACCAAAAGCAATTCCATCAGAATCAATTTCAAAAGGAGCAACTATGAATCTTCATGTCCAAGACACGGTAGAGGTCAGGCCGTTTCAAAAAATCTGCAACGTGCTGATGGCCAGCTGCCTGGGCGTGATGGCAGTGGCCGTGTTTATCAATGTGGTCATGCGCTACGGTTTTGGCAGCGGCATTGCAGCCAGTGAAGAGCTGAGCCGCCTGCTTTTTGTATGGATGGTGTTCATTGGCGCGACTGCTGCCTACCCGGCTGGCGAGCACATGGCATTCACATCACTGGTGGCGTTGCTGCGTACCAAACCAGCTGCCATGAAACTGATGACCGCGGTCATACGGCTGCTGGTTATCTTGGGCAGTGGCCTGGTGGCCTGGGGCGCCTGGCAGCAAGTGATTGTGGGGATGGATGGCAAGTCAGTCGTGATGGGCTATTCAACCGCCCTGCTACCCCTGCCCGCTTTTTTATGCACCACAGCCATTGCGCTGATGGCGCTTTGGGAACTCATCAAACAAACACCGCTGGACTTAGGTCACGGCGTGGAAGTGGAGTAGCACATGTTCGGACTCACCAACGAAGCCGCGGCTTTCATCGTGTTTTCAGCAGGCATGCTGCTGCTGATGGGCATTGGCATGAACATGGCACTGGCCCTGGTGCTGACAGGTGCCGGCATGGCCTGGGTGCTGGGCTTTTGGGACACGCAATTGCTGGCGCAAAACCTGGTCGCTGGGGTTGACAGCTTTCCGCTGCTGGCGGTGCCATTTTTTATCCTGGCGGGGGAGCTGATGAACTCGGGCGGCATCAGCGGCCGCATCATCACCATGGCGCAGGCGTGGGTCGGACACATACGCGGCGGGCTGGGTTATGTGGCTATTGGTGCTGCGGTGCTGATGGCGTCGATGAGCGGCTCGGCTCTGGCCGATACGGCTGCGCTGGCCACCATCTTGCTGCCGATGATGCGCAGCCAGGGCTACCCCATGCACACCTCTGCAGGCCTGATCGCCTCAGGCGGCATCATTGCTCCGATCATTCCGCCGTCGATGCCGTTTGTGATTTATGGGGTCACGACCAACACATCCATTTCGGCGCTGTTTATCTCGGGCATCGTGCCGGGTTTGATCATGGGCGTGGGCTTGATCATTGCGTGGAACTTGGTGTTGCGCAAGATGGACTTGCCAAGCGGCACCGCATTGCCACTCAAAGAAAAAATCCGCGCTACCGTCAAGGCATTCTGGGCACTGCTGATGCCACTCATCATCATCGGCGGCATGAAAACCGGCATCTTCACGCCGACTGAAGCGGCTGTGGTGGCTGCGTTTTATGCGCTGGTGGTGGCCCTGTTCATTCACCGCGAAATGAAACTGCCCGAGATCAATGGCGTGCTGGTGCGTGCTGCCAAAACAACTGCCATCGTGATGTTTTTGTGTGCTGGCGCGCAGGTGGCCAGCTACATGATCACGCTGGCAGATTTGCCGAGTGTGCTGGTTGCCTGGCTCGGCCCGCTGGTTGAGAGCCCACGCCTGTTGATGGCGGTGATGATGATTGCGCTGATTGTGATTGGCACCGCGCTTGATCTGACACCCACCATTTTGATCTTCGCACCCGTCATGTTGCCGATAGCCGTGAAGGCGGGCATTGACCCGGTGTACTTTGGGCTGATGTTTATTTTGAACGGCGCGATTGGCCTGATCACACCGCCAGTGGGTACAGTACTCAATGTCGTGGCGGGTGTTGGCCGAATCTCGATGCATCAGGTGATCAAGGGTGTCAATCCTTTTCTCATCACGTACCTGATTATTCTGGCGGCATTTGTTTTTTTCCCTCAAATTGTTATCGCGCCAATTGCCTGGATGCGATAGGTTTTTCACGATTTTTCCCCTGCATTTTTTCATCACAACCAACGGAGACTTTTCATGACTTTCTTCAGACGCACCTTGATCGCTGCCGCTACGGTCGCCACCCTCGCGGCACCTTTTGCCGCCATGTCGCAAGACATCAAGCCCCGACTGATTCGCTTTGGTTACGGCCTGAACGAAGCCAGCAACCAGGGCCGCGCGGCCAAAGTGTTTGCTGACGCGGTTGACAAGGCATCTGGCGGCAAAATGAAAGTACGTGCCATTGGCGCCGCAGCCCTCGGCCCTGACACGCAAATGCAGCAGGCGCTGATTGGCGGCGCGCAAGAGATGATGGTTGGCTCGACTGCCACGCTGGTTGGCATCACCAAAGAAATGGCCTTGTGGGACACACCATTTTTGTTCAGCAATGTCAAAGAAGCCGACGCCCTGCTGGACGGCCCGATTGGCGAACGCATCAAAACCAAATTGCAAGACAAAGGTCTGGTGGGCTTGGTGTATTGGGAAAACGGCTTTCGCAATCTGACCAACAGCAAGCGCCCGGTCAACAAGGTGGAAGACCTGGACGGCATCAAGCTGCGCGTCATGCAAAACAACGTGTTCTTGACCAGCTTTAAAACCCTGGGTGCCAACGCCATTCCAATGGCTTTTTCAGAGCTTTTTACCGCCCTGGAAACCAACACCGTTGACGGACAGGAAAACCCGTTCAACACTATTCTTTCAAGCAAGTTTTATGAAGTGCAAAAGTACCTGACCGTGACCAACCACGTCTACAGCCCGTGGATCGTGCTGGTCAGCAAAAAGTGGTGGGACGGCCTCTCAAAAGACGAGCAAAAGGTTTTGAACGACGCCGCCAAACTGAGCCGCGACTATGAACGCAAAGACACGCGTGATGAAGCCTCCAAAGCCATGGCGGACCTGACAGCCAAAGGCATGCAAATCAACGAACTGCCACGCGCTGAAGCCGACCGCATGCGCAACAAGCTGACCCGCGTGTACGCACAAATCGCGGCTGAAGTCGGTATGGACACCTGGATTGAAACGCAGACCCAGCTGCTGAAAATTCGCGGGGGGAAGTAAAGCTCGCCAGCAGCCATCTCCCAAACCAAAAGACCCGCTCCAGGCGGGTCTTTTTTTGCCGATGGGTTTTTAAAATTTGCCTGTTCAACAAATTGACAACCGAGACAAAGCAAACAAATTGATATTCCCTTTTAATCTTCCTATATTTAAGCCACATTTATTCCTATCAGATAGGGGCTCAAAACGCATAGCGTTAGCGTGTCTGACCTGAAAAATAATCCCAGTGTGGCGTTGCGGCAGACCAAACTGGCACCTGTCGTTGTGATGAATCGCAATGAACCAGATGCCGTTATTTTGTCGTTTGAACAAAGCCAGCTCTTCAGTACTGCGGGTACCCGGGCGGCCTTGGCAACTGCTCTGTTTCGCGATGGCGGCTTGTCGCTGGCGCGCTCTGCCAAATTGGCCAACATGAGCTTGTCTGCTTTCATCACGCATGTCTCTCGCTTCAGTATCGCTGTTGTTGAGCAGTTGCCTGAAGAGTATTTGTCAGACATGCAAACACTGGATCGCTGGCTGGCCCAAGCAGCGTGACGGGGCTTTTTTCAGCGTCCCGAGTTGTCATTGCTGACGCGAGTCCGCTGATTGGCTTGACCAGAATCGGAGGCCTTGACTGGCCTGCTCTATTGTTTGGATCTGTGGTCATCACGCCCATTGTTCTGCAAGAAGTACTGCCCGGCACCCAGCAGCGCGGCGAGCTGGAGATACAAGCTGCATTGGACAGTGGATGCCTTCAAGTTTGGAGCGAGCCTGTCGCTGATTTAGCGTTAGATTTAGGCGACTTGGATGCTGGAGAAAGTCAGAGCATTGTTTTGGCGCTGCACGTGCGGCCCGTGCAAAGTCTGTTGATCATCGACGAACGCGCAGGCCGGGCTGCGGCCGCTGAATGCGGCCTGCTGATGATCGGTACGGCAGCCATCATTGGTCGCGCAAAAAAAGCCGGCTTGATTCCACTGGCCAAGCCTGTTTTGGCAAAACTTCTCGCCAGCGACTTTCGTATTTCTGCAAAACAGCTGCTGCAAATCCTTGAGGATGTGGGCGAGGTTTAGACAACAAACACATCGGGCTTTTGAACATTAATTGGAATCTGAGGCAACCCGGATTTCTCCAATTAAGTTTCAAATCAAACACCAGCTAAACCGCGACATGGTGACGATCTGCACGACTAGCGCGGGTTGTTCTGGCAGTAGATGCTGTCGCCACGGCTAACAAACTGCGTAACGCATCGTTGACTGCCTCGTTGTTTGGAAACGCTTTGGTCAATGCGGGGTCGATGACAACCACGTTGGTTGCCTTGGCATAACGCGCAGCGTACTTGCCCCGCATCAATGGCCCCAAATCAGACTGCGTATAGTCTGCACGTATGTCGTCGTCTTTAGCACTAAGTTTCTTCATAAATTCGTTTTTCCTTTCGCATTGCAACGCGTGCGCTGATGATACAAATGACTCCCACACGATCAGTATGAGAGACAGGGGGGAAAATTGGGGTCAGATTCCAATTAAATCCAACTCAAGCTAGCGCACGCCGCGCTATATACCCAGACCGCGATTCGCCCGCATTTTTAGCCGCCTGGTCAATTCGCCGCAACACGCGCGATGGCAGTGTGATGTTGACCCGCTCTGCTTTGTCTGACAGTGACGCAATATCAACCGTCACCAAACCCCATGTCCA
>JANYGP010000088.1 GCA_025362315.1 Polaromonas sp. | reverse complement strand
CGTTTTGCCACTGCGCTGCGGCGTCATTGCAAATGGTTAACATTGCAGGCTGTTTTAAATTTGATTTGAAGAGAAAAAACAATGCTTGAATTGCTGTCTGACCCGCAAATCTGGGTTGCGTTTGCAACCCTGACCCTACTTGAGCTGGTCCTGGGGATTGACAACATTATTTTTATTTCAATTCTGGTCGACAAGCTGCCCAAGGCACAACAGGAAGTCGCACGAAGAATTGGCCTGTTCATGGCCATGTTCATGCGCATTGGCCTGCTGTTTATTTTGTCCTGGATGGTTGGTTTGACGGCACCTTTTTTTACGGTATTCGGCAAGCCGATATCCGGGCGCGACCTGATTTTGATTTTGGGTGGCCTGTTTTTGATCTGGAAAAGTACTGGTGAAATTCACCAGTCGCTTGAAGGAGAAGAGGGACACACAACCAGTGCGGTCAAAGCAACCTTTACCGCCGTCATCTTGCAGATCATGGTGATTGACATTGTGTTCTCCCTCGACTCCATCATCACCGCTGTGGGAATGGTCGATGAGCTGGCGGTCATGGTTGCCGCGGTTGTGGTGTCCGTGGGTCTGATGATGCTTTTCGCCTCTGCCATTGGCCGCTTTGTCTCGAATCACCCGACCATCAAAATGCTGGCACTGGCTTTTTTGGTGGTGGTCGGTGTGGTGCTGGTGGCGGAAGGGTTTGGCCACAAGGTTCCAAAAGGCTATGTTTACTTTGCCATGGCGTTTTCTCTGGGAGTGGAGATGCTCAACATCTGGATGCGCAAACGGTCTGCCAAACCTGTTGAATTGCGTGATGCCTACCACACCGAAGGCACTGACAAAACGCTGCACTGACAAGACGCCGTATTGACATGACGCTGCGCTGACAAGACGCCTGTTTCAGCAACAAACAGATGGTTTCAATGCCTGAGGCGGGCTTGCCTTTTGCGTTTGGCTTTGTTCAATGATGGCGGGCCCGGGGGCGCATCACGCAGCGCTTGTGCCGCCACTTGTCTTGCCCTCAGTGCTGCATCAGCTTTTCTTTTTTTTCGGAAATGCATGATTGTTCTGCCAACGGCAAAGCTGATGGTGGCACTGACAACCAAAAAAATGACAGACGAAGTTTCCATGATCTCAAGCCAGAAAAAGCTGTTGCAAGTCGTTCAGAAAATCAAAGCCGCGCACTGTTGGTTTGACGTGGATGAAATCCCTCTCAATCAAGCCTTTGCGTTCGGCCTCATCCAGTCCGCGTGCAATGGCGGTAAACGGCAGACCCGTTTTTTCAACAAAATCCTGCAGCTTGAACCCGTCTTTGAGCCGCAGTGCATTGAGCATGAATTCAAAGGGCAAATCAGCCCGGGAAACTTCGTTGTTGGATGAGATGGCATCGCCGGCCAGTGCTTTTTCCATGTATGTCTGTGGTTCCCGCACGCGGACCTGGCGTACCACGCGATGTGCAAAGCTTAGCTTGCTGTGCGCACCCGCGCCAATGCCCAGATAGTCGCCAAACTGCCAGTAGTTGGTGTTGTGAAAGCAGCGATGACCTGGTTTGGCGTAAGCGGAGACTTCATACCGCTGCAAACCAGCAGCGCCTGTCATTTCAGTGATTTTGTCCAGCATGTCGTAAGCCAGATCCTCCTCAGGAATCACTGGCGGATATTTGGCAAAGTAAGTATTGGGCTCAATCGTCAGGTGGTAAATGGAGATGTGGGGTGGCTGCAGTTCAAGAGCCACTGCCATGTCCTGCTCCAGCTGCTGCATGGACTGCCCTGGCAGCGCATACATGATGTCCAGGTTGAGTGTGTCAAACGCCTGCGAGGCTTCTTGAACTGCCGCGATGGCTTGAGCGCGATCATGCACACGGCCCAGCGCCTGAAGGTGCTGGTCATTAAAACTTTGCACACCGATCGAAAGCCGGTTGACACCCGCACTTCTGAATGCCTTGAAACGGTCTTTTTCAAATGTCCCCGGGTTGGCCTCCAGCGTGATTTCGCAGTCAGCAGTCAGCCTCAAGCGGGCCCGAATATCGGCCAGCAGCCGGTCGATGCTGCGAGCAGAAAACAGGCTGGGCGTGCCTCCGCCGATGAAAATGCTGTGCACTGGCCGGCCCCAGATCAGCGGCAGACTTGATTCCAGATCAGCCATCAGTGCGTCGATGTAACGCTGCTCGGGCAGATCAGCTGAAAGCGTGCCGGCTTCAGGCCGCACCGGGGCAACTGTGCCTTTTCGGGGAGCAGGAATCGACCCAGAGCGCAATACAGGGCGCGCGGCGGTGGCGGTCAGTTCATGTGAATTGAAATCACAGTACGGACATTTTTTGATGCACCATGGCAAATGCACATACAAAGACAGCGGCGGCAGGCTTTTCAGCTGCAGCGTACCGGGCCGCATGTAGTGCTGGACGTCCTGCATAAGTCAAGCGCGAGTCAGCCAGCGCTGACGGATCATTTCCACCATCAAACGGGCTGCCTTGCCGCGGTGGCTGCTGGCGTTTTTGACATCCACCGGCAACTGGGCAAAAGTCTGTCCAAACTCAGGGATGTACATGATTGGATCAAAGCCAAAACCATGGCTACCCAGCGGCTCCCGTGTGATTTCACCCACCACGCGGCCCACCGCAATCAATGGCTCCGGGTCTTCAGCGGATTGAACGGCAACCAGCGTGCTGACCAGTGCAGCGCGGCGATTGTCAATGCTGGCCATCTGCTCAATCAGCGCCCTGACATTGTTGTCATCGCTCTTTGCATAGCCAAAGCGGGTAGCATAAAACGCAGTGTCCACACCCGGCAAGCCGCCAAAAGCATCCACACAGAGACCCGCATCATCAGCCAGTGCGGGCAGGGCGCTCATGCGTGCAGCATGGCGGGCCTTTGCCAGGGCGTTTTCAACGAAGGTGCGAAAAGGCTCTTCGGCCTCGCTGATGCCCAGCTCTGCCTGACGCAGCAGCTGAACACCCAGCGGCTGCAACATGGACTGCAGTTCATCGAGTTTGCCCCGATTGTTTGATGCAAGCACAATTTTCATTGTCAAATCAGCCTCCAGCCCATATGTTATGTGCGCAAGCCGCTATGAATGAGAGAGTGACTGTTTCTGCAGGGCCACCAGTTCAAGGATGCCTTTTTCAGCCAGTACCAGCAGTGCGTCCATCTCGGCGCGGGTAAACACTGCACCTTCAGCAGTGCCTTGCACTTCCACAAAATGCCCGGTACCCGTCATCACCACATTCATGTCGGTGTCGCAGGCCGAGTCTTCGGTGTATTCCAGATCCAGCAAAGGCGTGCCCTGCACAATGCCAACTGAAATCGCCGCAATGTGGTCAGTGATCGGTGATTCCTGGAGTTTGCCATCTGCCATGAGTCTGCTGACTGCATCATGCACAGCAACATATGCACCCGTGATGCTGGCGGTACGCGTACCGCCGTCGGCCTGAATCACATCGCAATCCAGATAAATCGTGCGTTCGCCAAGCTTTTTCAAATCAAACACGGCGCGCATGGACCGGCCAATCAGGCGCTGAATTTCTTGCGTGCGGCCGCTTTGCTTGCCGCGTGCCGCCTCGCGGTCGCCCCGGGTATGGGTGGCGCGCGGCAGCATGCCGTACTCGGCTGTTACCCAACCTTCGCCGCTGCCTTTTTTGTGACCCGGGACTTTCTCTTCAACAGAAGCCGTGCACAAAACCCTGGTGCCGCCAAACTCGATCAGTACCGAGCCTTC
>JANYGP010000065.1 GCA_025362315.1 Polaromonas sp. | reverse complement strand
CTGCCACGGGCCGACCATCTGGTCACGGTGCGTGAGGCCGCCCACCGTGCGGTCACCGATGGTGATGAGAAAACGTTTGGAGGCGACGGTGGGATGGCTGAGTACGTCAATCGCGCTTTTTTGCAGGTCAATGCCTGTGAGGTCGATGGGCTTGATGCTGTGCGCGGCGGTTTTAACGTCGCGATGCATTTTTGGCGGTTTGCCCAAAAGCACGTTCATAGGCATGTTTACTGGACTTGCTGCATCCGCATCCGTCAACACCAAATCCCGCTCCTCCGTCGCCACGCCAATCACCGCAAACGGGCACCGCTCCCGCTCACAAAACGCCATGAACTGAGGCAGCGACTCAGGCGCAATTGCCATCACATAGCGCTCCTGGCTTTCGTTGCTCCAGATTTCTTTGGGACTCAGTCCGCTTTCTTCCAGCGGCACAACGCGCAAGTCAAACCTGGCGCCCCGCCCAGCGTCGTTTGTCAGTTCAGGAAAAGCGTTTGACAGCCCGCCAGCACCCACGTCATGGATCGCCAGGATTGGATTGTCCTGGCCAAGCTGCGCGCACTGATTGATCACCTCTTGCGCACGCCGCTCAATCTCGGGGTTGCCACGCTGTACTGAATCAAAATCCAGCTGCGCCGCATTGGTGCCCGTGGCCATGGAGCTGGCTGCGCTGCCGCCCATGCCGATGCGCATGCCCGGCCCGCCGAGCTGAATCAACAGCGTGCCAGCTGGAAACAAAATCTTTTTTGTCAGGCGTGCATCAATCGTACCGACGCCGCCCGCAATCATGATGGGCTTGTGATAACCCCAGCGCTGGCCGCGCGCGGTTTGCTCGTATTCACGAAAGTAGCCACACAGGTTGGGCCGGCCAAACTCGTTGTTGAATGCGGCGCCGCCCAGTGGGCCTTCAGTCATGATTTGCAGTGGGCTGGCAATGTGGTCGGGTTTGCCATAACTTGGCACGTCAGCGTTGTCAAACAGTCTGGACACAGTGAACCCAGTCAACCCTGCCTTGGGTCGGGAGCCACGGCCTGTTGCCCCTTCGTCGCGAATCTCCCCGCCTGCGCCAGTTGACGCGCCGGGAAAAGGGGAAATGGCTGTTGGGTGATTGTGCGTTTCAACCTTCATCAGGACGTGGGTCAGGACATCGTCTGCAGCACTATATTTTTGATAGCTGCCAGCGCCCGTTTTATGTGCGCCATAGGCCGATTTGGCACTAAAAATCTGCCTTTTTGAGCCATCCATGACCGATGCGTTGTCTGAATACGCCACCACGGTGTGCTGTGGGTTGAGCTTTTCGGTGTTGCGGATCATGCCAAACAAGCTCAGTGGCTGGGGCTCGCCGTCGATGGTGAAGTCGGCATTGAAAATCTTGTGGCGGCAATGCTCGCTGTTGGCCTGCGCAAACATCATCAGCTCAACATCGGTGGGGTTGCGGTCAAGCTTGGTGAAAGCATTGACCAGGTAGTCAATTTCATCACCGGCCAACGCCAGGCCAAACTGGGCATTGGCTTTTTCAAGCGCACCCTTGCCGCCAGCCAGCACATCAATTGTCTGCAGCGGCTCGGCTTGCAGCGCATTAAACAGTGCCGCAGCCTGCGCCCTGACTGCCAGGATGCTTTCCGTCATGCGGTCATGCAGCAGTGCGGCAACCTGCGCGCGCTGCTCGACTGACAAGACAGATTTGCCGAACAATCCGGACTTCAGTGTCACCCGATATTCAGTAATGCGTTCGATGCGTTTGACTGCCAGGCCGCAGTTGCGGGCAATGTCAGTGGCTTTGGAAGCCCAGGGTGAAACTGTCCCGACACGGGGAGAAACAATAAAAACTTCCGTCTGCTTTTTGCCGTCTTCCGCTTCAGCTGGCTGACCGTAGCTGAGCAATGCTGCCAACTGCACTTTTTGTTCTGCGGTAGGTGGCAGTACCGTTACCGCCAGGTGAACAAACCGGGCATTGACACCCACAATTTTGCTGTCGATGGCCTGCAGTTTTGGCAAAAGCTGCCGGGATCGAAAGTCGCTGAGGGCGCAAATTGGCGTGCTGAAAGCGCCAATGCCCTCAAAAATGGTCAGGTGCAGTGTCACGGTGGGAGTGGCCTGTGAAGGTGGGAGGACAGGCCTGAATTTTAGCTTGTCATCACTGGCAACACGGCGGCTTTTCAAGTGGGATAATCAAGCGATGACAATTACCTACAAAGACGCGGCAGGCATTGAAGGCATGCGGGTCGCAGGCAAACTGGCTTCTGAAGTGCTGGACTACCTGACGCCCTTTATCAAACCCGGCTTGACGACCAACGAGATTGACCGCCTGGCGCATGACTACATGACGCACGTTCAACACACCATACCTGCCACGCTGGGCTACCAGCCCCAGGGTTACGCTGCGTATCCCAAGAGCCTGTGCACATCCGTAAACCACCAGGTGTGCCACGGCATACCCAACGACAAGCCACTCAAAAAAGGCGACATCGTCAATGTTGACGTGACGGTCATCAAAGACGGCTGGCACGGCGACACCAGCCGCATGTTTTTGGTGGGCGACTGCTCGATTGCCGCCAGGCGGCTTTGCTCGATCACCTTTGAGGCGATGTGGCAAGGCATCATGCGCGTCAAGCCGGGTGTGCGCCTGGGCGACATTGGATTTGCGATCCAGCAATTTGCCGAGCGCCAGGGCTTTTCCATCGTGCGTGAATTTTGCGGCCACGGCATCGGTCAAAAATTCCATGAAGACCCGCAAGTGCTGCACTATGGCAAACCGGGCACGCTTGAAGAGCTCAAACCCGGCATGATTTTCACCATCGAGCCGATGATCAATGCTGGCAAACGTGACATCAAGGACGGCCCTGAAAAAGACGGCTGGTCCATTGTCACGCGCGACCATTCGCTGTCTGCGCAGTGGGAGCACACAGTGCTGGTGACCGAGACGGGTTATGAAGTGCTGACACTGTCAGCTGGCAGCCCTCAAACGCCAGCGTTTGTTCCACATTCGCCAGGTTTTGTACCCGCTACCGCGCCTGAAGCGGTCGCGGCCTGATTCAGCACCTGCATGCCGCAACTGGCTCTGGCACGCGAGCAATACCGCAGCGGCAAAAGCGCCTTGTTTGAATCGTTGGCCACTTCGGGCGCATCTGCGCGCGGCGTTGGCAAAATGCTGCAAAAGCTGGCCCGACACACCGACGCGACACTTGAAAAGTTATGGATCCTGGCAGATTTTGCGCCCGACACCTGCCTGATTGCCGTGGGCGGCTATGGGCGGGGCGAGTTGTTCCCACATTCAGATGTTGACGTGCTGTTGCTGCTGCCAGACGACAGCGCAGCGGACCTCAATCCCGTCCTGAAAGCAAAAATCGAGGAGTTCATCAGCAACTGCTGGGACAGCGGACTGGAAATTGGCTCCAGCGTGCGAACGGTTGCGCAGTGCACGGAGGAAGCTGCAAAAGACGTGACCGTGCAGACCTGCCTGATGGAAGCACGTCTGGTTATTGGCGATGTCAGAAATTTTGAATTTTTAAGAACACAACTGTCCGGCATATTGAACGCCAAGGCGTTTTACATTGCCAAAACACTGGAGCTGCGCCAACGGCACAACAAGTTTGAAAACACGCCCTATGCGCTGGAGCCAAACTGCAAGGAATCGCCTGGCGGTCTGCGTGACCTGCAGGTTATCTTGTGGGTGGCCCGGGCTGCGGGTTTGGGCAACAGTTGGGATGAGTTGGCCAAAAACGGGCTGGCAACGGCTTTTGAAGTCAGGCAAATCAAGGCCAATGAAGCGCTGCTGAGCCTGATTCGCGCCCGGCTGCACCTGCTGTCTGGCCGGCGTGAAGACCGCCTGGTGTTTGACTTGCAAACCGTGGTGGCTGAGTCGTTCAGGTACACCAACAAGATGGGTTTTAACGGCAAACTGCAGCGCCGTGCAAGTGAGGCTTTGATGCGCCGCTACTACTGGGCAGCCAAGGCGGTGACGCAACTCAACCAGATTTTGCTGCTGAACATTGAAGAGCGCCTGAGCCCGGTCAGTTACCCATTGCCAGCGATCAACGAACGCTTTTTTGACAACGCAGGCATGATTGAAGTGGCCAGCGACGACCTGTACGTTCGCCATCCCCATGCGATTCTGGAGACATTTTTGCTCTATGAATCCACGCTCGGGATCAAGGGCCTGTCGGCCCGCACATTGCGCGCGCTGTACAACGCGCGGGGTGTGATGACAACCCAGTTCAGGCGTGACCCGGTCAATCGCCAGACATTCCGGCAAATTTTGCAGCAGCCTGAGGGTATCACCCACGCCATGCGGCTGATGAACCAGACATCGGTACTGGGTCGTTACCTGTGGGTGTTTCGCAAAATCGTTGGGCAAATGCAGCATGACCTTTTTCATGTCTACACGGTGGACCAGCACATCCTGATGGTGCTGAGGAATGTGCGGCGCTTTTTCATGGCCGAGCATTCGCATGAATACCCGATGTGTTCCCAGCTGGCAGCAGGCTGGGACAAACCGTGGGTTTTGTACATTGCCGCCCTGTTTCATGACATTGCCAAGGGGCGCGGCGGTGACCATTCCGAACTGGGCTGCAAGGAAGTGCGCACGTTTTGCCGGCTACATGGCATTGGTGTTGAAGATACAAAACTGGCCGAATTTTTGGTGGCTGAACACCTGAGCATGAGCAGGGTTGCACAAAAAGAAGACCTGAGCGACCCGGAAGTCATTGCCGCGTTTGCCAGGCGTGTGGGCAATGAGCGCTGCCTGACCGCGCTGTACCTGCTGACTGTGGCCGACATACGCGGCACCAGCCCAAAAGTATGGAACGCCTGGAAAGGCAAGCTACTGGAGGATTTGTACCGCTACACACTGCGCGTGCTGGGTGGTCGCGCGCCAGACGCTGATGCAGAAGTCGAGGCCCGCAAGCGCGAAGCGTTGACCACACTTGCCCTGCACGCACAGCCTTTTGAATCACACAAGGCGCTGTGGGCCACGCTCGACATCAGTTACTTCATGCGCCACGATGCGAGTGACATCGCCTGGCATGCCCGCCAGTTATCGCGCCACGTCGGCAAAGCCAAAGCCATCGTGCGCGCTCGCCGCTCATCGGCTGGCGAAGGCATGCAAGTGCTGGTGTACACGCCCGATGCACCCGATTTGTTTGCCCGCATTTGCGGTTATTTTGACCAGGCTGGCTTCAGTATTCTTGACGCCAAAATCCACACCGCCAAAAACGGTTACGCGCTGGACACGTTTCAGGTCATCAGCCCCGATCTGGCCGATCAGCATGACCATTTCAGGGAGCTGGCGGCGATGGTGGAGGCTGAACTTGACCGCACACTGGAAACAGCGGGCGAGCTGCCGGCGCCCAGCATGGGCCGCATTTCGCGGCGTGTCAAAAGCTTTCCAGTCGCACCACGCGTTGATCTGAGGCCCGATGAAAAAGCCCAGCGCTGGCTGCTCAGTGTGTCAGCCAGCGACCGGGTCGGTCTGCTTTATCTGATCGCCCGAATCCTGGCCAAACACCGCATCAACCTGCAGCTGGCCAAAGTGACTACGCTGGGCGAGCGGGTAGAAGACACATTTTTGATTGACGGGCCAGAGCTGCAGCAAAACCGGGCGCAGATTGCGATTGAAACTGAGTTGCTGGCAGCGTTGAACGCCTAATCATCGTCTCCCGCATCCAGCCCCGGAAACAGCACCTCTGTAAATCCAAACTGCGTGAAGTCTTTGATCCGCATTGGGTACAGCTTGCCCACCAAATGGTCGCATTCATGCTGCACCACCCGCGCATGAAAACCGTCGACTGTGCGGTCAATGGCATCGCCATACTGGTCAAAGCCGGTATACCTGACGCGCGCAAAGCGCGGCACCACACCGCGCAGGCCGGGCACTGACAGGCAGCCTTCCCAGCCGTCTTCTAGTGCGTCGCTTAAAGGCGTGATGACCGGGTTCAACAAGACAGTGCGTGCAATGGGTGGCGAGTCCGGGTAGCGTGGGTTGACTTCATCCGTGCCGAAAATCACAAGCTGCATGTCAATGCCAATTTGTGGAGCTGCCAGGCCCGCGCCATTGACTGAATGCATGGTGTCGAACATGTCGCTGATCAGCAGGTGAAGCGAGTCTGTATCAAACGCCAGCACAGGCGGGGCAACCCGCAGCAGCCTTGGGTCGCCCATTTTTAAAATTGTGTGAATCGTCATGCGCTGAGCTTACCAATCTTTGGCGTGACCTGATAAAAAAACGAGTGATCAAATAGCACTTTACCGGGTGTCTTGGAGGCCAATGTACGGCTGCTGATTAGCCTGCTGTCCGACAGCTGATTTAAAACACCCTGACAAAATTATGCCGAGTTTCAGGTTCAAGTTTTAGCCAATTTTGGTCGGACTCACTCCATATTTTAATTCAGGAGAGCTTATGGTTACAGCCACAACATATACGACTGCGCAGCCAGATCGCAAGGATGCCAACAACGCTTCAAATTTGCATTCAACGCACCGGGATGTCTCGGTGATCGATGACTCATTGCACCGCAAGATTTCGTGGGGCGCCATTGCTGCTGGCGCAGTCACTGCGCTGGCCATCCAGATTTTGCTGGCGATGCTGGGCACTGGCATCGGCGCCGGCACGATAGACCCGTTGACCAACGGTGACACGCCAACCGCAGCTTCACTGGGCATGGGCGCTGGCATCTGGTGGCTGGTTGCCAGCCTGATTTCATTGCTGGCAGGCGGATGGGTTGCAGGCCGCTTGAGTGGTGTGGCCCACAAAAGCGAAGGCGGCATGCATGGCATGCTGACCTGGGCTGTCGTGGTTCTGGCAATGGTGTACCTGGTCAGTTCGGCTGCCGGATCGCTGATGCGCGGCGCAGCGGGTGTACTGGGAACCGCAGCCACAGTAACGGCCACAGGCGCTGCTGCCGTTGCCCCAAAAATTGCGGATGCAGCGGGAGAGCAGATGGACAAGGCCGGTATTTCTTTTGAAACCATCAAGCGCGAAGCACTGGCGCTGCTCAGCCAGACTGGCAAGCCTGAACTTCAGCCTGGCAGTCTGGAGCGGCAAGTCAAGGGTGCGGTGTCAGATGCCAGCCGTGCTGCGGGCAACCCCTCGGAGCAGGATTTTTCAGCCTTGCTTCAGCGCATATTGTCCAAGGGCAAGGACGCGGTCAGTGAGGTTGACCGTCAGGCTGTTATCAATGTGGTGATGACACGCGGCAACCTGAGCCGCGAAGAAGCCACCAAGCGCGTTGCTGGCTGGGAAGCGACTGCCGAGCAGGCGCGCGCCAAGGCAGCGCAGGCAGCCGAGCAGGCCAAAGCCAAAGCACGTGAAGTTGCTGATGCTTCAGCCAAAGCACTGTCACGTGCGATGTTGTTCGGGTTCCTGGCATTGGCAATTGGCGGTCTGGTTGCCTGGTGGGGCGGCACGCTCGGCCAGCGCCGTGATCTGGTCATTCGTTCATCATTGATTTGAAACACTGGAGCCATTTATGAACGTCACAACCTTCAGCAACTGGGGCGATGCCATGATGGCGTCTTTGGCCGGTGCCATGGCGATATTTTTTGCTGCCATTCCCAAAGTCATCGGTTTTGCCGTGATCATCATCATTGGATGGCTGGTCGCGTCACTGCTTGAAAAAGCAATCCGCGGCGTGTTGCACACTGTCAAGTTTGACAGCCTTGCGGACAAAGCAGGCTTTGCCGGTTTTGTTCAAAAGATGGGTGTCAAGAGCGATGCATCCGGCTTTTTGGCAATGTTGGTCAAGTGGTTTGTCCGCCTGATTGTGCTGGTGGTTGCGTTTGATGCGCTGGGCCTGCCCGCCGTGTCTGACGTACTTCGTCAGCTGCTGCTGTGGATGCCCAACCTGCTGGTGGCCATTGTGGTTCTGGTCATCGGTGGTCTGCTGTCCAATGCAGCATCGTCGCTGGTGCGCGGCGCGACAGCAGAAGCGGGCTTTGACAATCCGGAGCGGCTTGCCAAGGTGGCTTCTGTGGCCATCTGGATTTTTGCAATCGTGATTGCGGTCAACCAGATTGGCATTGCCCAAACTCTGGTCAACACCTTGATGATGGGCGCGGTGGGTGCCGTCGCAGTTGCGACTGGCCTGGCATTTGGCTTGGGAGGCAGGGACGCCGCCAGCAAAATTGTTGAAAAGTGGTACACCCAATCGCAAGCAGCTGCTCCCAAAATCGCAGCAGCGTCTGATGCCGCTGCAGGTGCAGCTGCCACACGTGCCAGGCAAGCAGGTTTGTAAAGTTCAGTGAGATGAAGTCGCCTGTGCGTGATGCACAGGCGACTTAATTTGAATCAGCCTTGAACCAGCGCCAGCATCGCGGCTTCGTCCAGCACAGTGATTCCCAACTCTTTTGCCTTGTCCAGTTTGCTGCCGGCATCTGTTCCAGCCAGCAAGTAATCTGTTTTTTTACTCACGCTGCCCGCAACCTTGGCGCCATGCGCTTCCAGAATGTCTTTGGCCTCGTCGCGGCTCAAGCCTGGCAGCGTGCCGGTGATCACAAAAGTTTTTCCAGAAAGTGCGTGCTGGGTCACAAGCGCAGGCTCGCCCTCCTCCCACGTCACACCGCAAGCGCGCAACTGTTCAACCACTTCGCGGTTGTGCGGCTGGTCAAAAAACGTCCGCAAGCTTTTGGCGACAACGGGGCCAACGTCGCTGACCGTCAGCAGTTGCTCTTCGCTCGCATCCATGATGGCGTCCAGCTCGCCAAAATGTCTGGCCAGCTCTTTGGCAGTGGTCTCGCCCACATGCCGAATGCCCAAGCCAAATACAAACCGGGGCAACGTGGTTTGTTTGGACGCTTCAATGGCAGCCAGCAGGTTGGCAGCTGATTTGCCAGCCATGCGGTCCAGCGCTGACAGTGCAGACAGCCCCAGCTTGTACAAATCCGGCAATGTCCGAATGATGTTGGCATCGACCATTTGTTCGACCAGTTTGTCGCCCAGGCCATCAATTTCCACCGCACGCCGATGGGCAAAATGCAAGATGGCTTCCTTGCGCTGCGCACCACAAAAAAGGCCTCCTGTGCAGCGGTAGTCGGCCTCATCGTCTTCCCGTACCGCACTTGAGCCGCACACTGGGCAAACCCGGGGCATCGTGAACATTTCAGCACCTGGCAAGCGTTTGCCCTGCACCACGCTGACAACCTCGGGGATCACATCGCCAGCACGCCTGACAAAAACGGTGTCACCCACGCGCACGTCTTTGCGGCGCGCTTCGTCTTCATTGTGCAGCGTGGCGTTGGTCACCGTCACGCCGCCAACAAACACGGGCGCGAGTTTGGCTACCGGTGTCAGCTTGCCAGTCCTGCCAACCTGCACATCAATGCCGATGACAGTTGTCAATTGCTCTTGTGCCGGGTATTTGTGGGCCACTGCCCAGCGCGGTTCACGCGTGACAAAACCCAGCTGCTTTTGCAGGCCCAGGCTGTTGACTTTGTAAACCACACCGTCAATGTCAAACGGCAACGTGTCGCGCATTTTGCCGATACGCTGGTGATATGCTATTAATTCAGGAGCTGCTTGCGCACATTCTGTCTGGGCTGCAACCGGAAATCCCCATGATTTCAGGGCTTGAAGCAGTTCAAAATGGGTTTCAAAGACTGGGCGCCTGCCTGCCGGCAAAGTCATCTCGCCCAAACCATATGCAAAAAAACTCAAGGGGCGCTGCGCAGCAATGTTGGGGTCCAGCTGGCGCACGGCACCAGCTGCAGCGTTGCGGGGGTTCACGAAGGTTTTTTCACCTTTGATACCTTGGGCAATTTTGGCGCGCTGGCGGTCGTTCAGGGCTTCAAAGTCGTCTCGGCGCATGTAGACTTCGCCGCGAACTTCCAGGACTGAAGGGATCGGGTAGGCCCTCACCCCTGCCCTCTCCCGGGGGGAGAGGGAGTTAAGAGGGGAAACAGCGAACCTGTCTCCCTCGCCCGCTTGCGGGAGAGGGCTGGGGTGAGGGTGCAAGCGCAGCGGAATCTGCCCAATCGTGCGAATGTTTTGCGTCACATCTTCGCCTGTTTCCCCATCACCACGCGTGGCCGCCTGCACGAGCACACCGTTTTCATATCGCAGGCTCATGGCCAGGCCGTCAAACTTCAGCTCAGCCACGTATTGCACCGGCGGGTCTTTGTCCGTCAAACCCAGCTCTTTGCGGACCCGTGTGTCAAAGTTCCGCGCGCCACTGGCCTCGGTATCGGTCTCGGTGCGGATGCTGAGCATGGGCACTTTGTGGCGCACGCTGGAGAACGCATCCAGCGCCTTGCCGCCTACCCGCTGGGTGGGCGAATCCGGCGTCAGGAGTTCAGGGTACTGCGCTTCAAATTGCTGAAGCTCCTTGAACAGCCGGTCATATTCAGCATCGGGAACTGACGGCTCGTCCAGCACGTAATAGCTGTGCGCATGGGCATGAAGCTGCTGCCTGAGCTCGTCAATGCGGGACACAACAGACTGCGGCAACATGAACTAGCTGAACAGACGCCGCGCCAGGGGCGAACCTGCTGAAAATTCACGTTCATCGAGCGTGTCATACAGCTGCTCGAGCTCGGTGCCAATCAGGTCCATGGCGTCAGGCGCAATGGGGTTGCCGTTGCCGTCCATCACCACGCCGTCCATGCTGGCAGCCAGCGTTGCCGCTGTCTCACGCATGCGCGCAAACGGCTGCTCGTCGCGCGGCACTTGCGGCACGTCCAGGGTCAGCGTGATTTCGCGCAGCGCAGTTTGCTCCGGGTCTTCAGACATGGCGGCCTGCGTGTCAAAAGCCAGCCCCAGCAACGGTGCGCCGCCGCGCTGGGCAGCAGGCAGCACCATGCGGCCCGGAATCGCGCCTGCCACAAAGCCAGCGCGTGCAGCGTTTTGCGCCACGTAGCCGGGGCTCCACGCAGTTGTCAGGGCGCGCAAAGTAAAACTCAACTGCGCATCATGACCGCTTGCAAACTGGTCAAGTTCCCGGGCTCTGGCAACCTCATCGCCCATTTCAGGAAATTCAGCCTCACCGCCCACTGCGTCTGCAAAGCCTTGTGCTTTCATGACGAATTCAGAGTATTCAATCTGGTTGAGCGCACCCAGCCGGTTGGCCAGTTGAACACCACACTGAAACGCGTTGTAGCGCTGGCCTGCAACGGGCGGCTCCCAGTGAGCAGTCAACGTGTTCAGGCATTCAACTGCGAATGGTTTGCTGCCAGCGCGCCGCGTGGCAGGCATTGCCGCCATGGCCGCCTCGCCTGACACTTCACCGTCAACTGCAACAGGCGCAATCACGTCAATCAATGCATCCAGACCCGGCTTTTTCTCAATGGCCGGCAGCAGATCAATGTCAAGGGGTGTGTCCAGTGCCATGTCAATCGCAGTGCTGTCAGCTGCACCCGGGATTGAATTGCCATCAAAGCTGGGTTCCAGCCGCTCACCCGTGCCCAAACCTGTACCCAAACCTGCCTGCAAACCCGTACCTGCAATGACTGGCGGTGCCGACGCGTCCTCAGCAGGCGACTCGGGTGTGGCCAGCTTGGGCTGAAGCTTGCGGGCCGACCATGCGCTGTGTGCCACCACAGCTGCCAGCACCAGCCCGCCCGCAATGGCCAAACCTATTTGTAGATTGCTCATGGCGTGCTCATAACTTGATCATTTCAAACAGCCTCGGCAAAGCCCAGAGCGGCTTCCATGTCCACCGCCACAATGCGCGACACGCCCTGCTCCTGCATGGTCACGCCAATCAGCTGCTCGGCCATTTCCATCGCAATCTTGTTGTGGCTGATGAACAGGAATTGCGTTTCCTTGCTCATGGTTTTGACCAGTTTGGCATATCGCTCGGTGTTGGCATCGTCCAGTGGCGCATCGACTTCGTCCAGCAGGCAAAACGGCGCCGGATTGAGCTGAAAAATCGCAAACACCAGCGCAATGGCTGTCAGCGCTTTTTCACCGCCCGACAGCAGGGCAATGCTCTGGTTTTTCTTGCCCGGTGGCTGCGCAATCACCTGCACGCCAGAGTCCAGAATTTCCTCGCCCGTCATGCGCAGTTGTGCGTTGCCGCCGCCAAAAAGCTCCGGGAACATGCGTCCAAATTGGTGGTTGACCTTTTCAAATGTGCTGGCCAGCAGGTCACGCGTTTCAGCATCAATTTTCTTGATGGCGTCTTCCAGGGTGGTCATGGCTTCGTTCAGGTCAGCCGACTGTGCATCCAGGAATTGCTTGCGTTCGCGTGACGTCGTCAGCTCGTCCAGCGCGGCCAGATTGACAGCACCCAGCGCCGTGATTTCACGGTTGATGCGGTCAATGTCACCCTGCATGCCAGCAGCGCGCACATTGCCCTGCGTGATCGACAAGCTCAAAGCCGCCATGTCAGCCTGCGCATCTTGCAGCAGTTGCTCGTATTGCTCAAAGCCCAGGCGGGCGGCTTGTTCTTTCAATTGAAAGTCGGTGATGCGCTGGCGCAGGGGGTCAAGCTCGCGTTCCAGGCTCAAACGCCTTTCATCACTGGCGCGCAGTTTGGTGGTCAGGTCGTCATACTGGCTGCGCTTGGCACCCAGATCAGCCTCGCGCTCCAGCTTCACGCCCAGGGCCGCTTGCAAGCCGGCTTGTGCGGCGGCGTCCGTCAGGCGGGACAGCTCTTCTTGTGCCCGTGCTTTTTCCTGTTCGATGGTGCCCGCCTGCTGCGCGGCAATCTCGATGGCGCGGGCCAGTTCTTCGCGCCGCGCTGTCAGCGAGCGCAGCGCAAATTGCGCTTCCTGCGACTGGCGGTCCAGCGCCCGCTGCTGCTCACGTGATTCATTGAGCTTTCTCTCGCTGGCAATCACCCGGTCATCAAACTGCGCATGGCGCTCCTGCGTGTCGGCCAGTTGCATGTCAAGCTCTTCAAAGCGGCCTTCAGCGGTGACTTTGCGCTCCTGTAAATCGCCCAGCTGCGCTTCCAGCTCGCTCATGTCAAGCTGGATCTGCTCGCCCCGGGTGCGGGTCTGCTCGGCCAGCTGGGTCAAACGCAGCACTTCGACCTGCAGTTCATGCGAGCGGCTCTGGCTGGCAGCAGCTTCGCTTCTGGCTGCGGCAAAGCGCTGCGCCGCATCGGCATACACAGACTCAGCACGCACTGACGCGGTTTTGGCCTCGTCACTGATCAGAGCCTGTGCCCTGAGTTGCTTGTCCAGGTTTTCAATGTCCTGCGCACGACCCAACAGGCCGGCCTGCTCAGAATCCTGTGCATAAAAACTCACGCTGTGCTGCGTGACGGTGTGGCCACTTTTGACGTAAATTGCCTGGCCAGCTTCCAGCTTGCCGCGCGCGGCCAGAGCGTCGTCCAGGCTGGCTGCCGTGTAGCAACCATGCAGCCAGTCACCCAGCAACGCCGCTTGCGCCGCGTCATTGACGCGCAGCAGCTCAGCCAGTGCCTTCAATGCAATACCGTCATTGGGCCTGGCAGGTGCGCCACCAACCGGCGGTGTGTAAAACGACAATTTGGCAGGCGGTGTGTCCCGACCGTCCGTGCCGGCAAAGCCGCGCACCATGTCCAGTTTGCTGACTTCCAGTGCGCCCAGACGCTCGCGCAGCGCTGCTTCCAATGCGTTTTCCCAGCCTGGCTCAATGTGGATGCGGCTCCACA
The DNA here is from genome assembly GCA_025362315.1 of Polaromonas sp. Taxonomy (GTDB): domain Bacteria; phylum Pseudomonadota; class Gammaproteobacteria; order Burkholderiales; family Burkholderiaceae_C; genus Polaromonas. Next base: position 5,450 of record JANYGP010000065.1, on the reverse strand, counting down.
AGCCTTGCAAGCTGTCCAGCCCGTGTTTGGCCAGCCACGGTTTGAGCTTGCCGTCGGTTTTGACTTTTTCCTGCAGCGCCCGCAGCGCATCGAGCCGGGCTGACAGGTCCGCGCGTTTGGCCGATTCAGTGTTGACTGCCTGTTGTCTGGCACGGCGCTCAACGTCGAGCAGCGGCACGCTTGCTGTCAGCTCATCGTGGCGCAGTTTGGCATCGTGCCCGGATTGCTGCGCTGCTTCAAACTGGCTGGTCAAATTGGCCAGCCGGGCTTCGTCACGCGCATTCAGCGCGTTGCGGTCCAGCCTAAGTTTCTCAAGCCGCAAATTCAGGGATCGCGATTGCTCGGTGATGTTGCGCTGGTCTGCCGCCAGCACCTGGATTTGCTGCTGCACCTGCGCCACGCCGATCCGCTGCTCGTTGGCCTTGGCCTGGGCGCTGCGCATGGCTTCTTCAAGCGACGGCAACTGGGCATGCTGCTCCTCAGTTTGGGCAGCCAGCAACTCGGCTTTTTCTTGCGCCACAACAGCCTGCGCAGTCAGGGTTTCAGTTTCAACAGCGGCATCGTCCCTGCGGGTGGCCCACTGCTGTGTTTGCTCTTTGAGCTGTGCCAGCCGCTGCTCAACGCGCACCCGGCCATCAACCACAAAGCGGATTTCTGCCTCGAGCCTGCCAACTTCACTGCTGGCTTCATACAGCTTGCCCTGCGCCTGATTGACGTGGTCGCCCGCCGCATAGTGCGCTTGGCGAATGGTTTCCAGGTCGGCTTCAATGTGCCGCACATCGGCCACGCGACTTTCCAGCTCATTGACAGCTCTTTCAGCGTCCAGCTTAACCCTGGCCTGGTCACTTTCAGCATCCTGCCGTTTTAAAAACCACAGCTGCTGCTGCTTGAGGGTGCTGTCAGCCAGCAATTGGTTGTAGCGCAGGGCGACTTCAGCCTGCTTTTCCAGGCGGTCCAAATTGGCATTGAGCTCACGCAAAATGTCTTCAACCCGGGTCAGGTTTTCGCGGGTGTCAGACAGTCGGTTGGCGGTCTCACGGCGGCGCTCTTTGTATTTGGACACGCCTGCGGCTTCTTCCAGAAAAAGCCTCAGCTCTTCAGGCTTGGATTCAATGATGCGGCTGATGGTGCCCTGACCAATGATGGCGTACGCGCGTGGCCCCAAACCAGTGCCTAAAAACACATCCTGCACATCACGGCGGCGCACTGGCTGGTTGTTGATGTAGTAGCTGGACGTGCCGTCCCGGGTCAACACCCGCTTGACAGCAATTTCAACAAACTGGCCCCACTGCCCGCCGGCGCGGTGGTCGGCGTTGTCAAACACCAGCTCCACGCTGGAGCGGCTGGCGGGCTTGCGGGTGGTGGTGCCGTTGAAGATCACGTCCTGCATCGACTCGCCACGCAGCTCGGACGCCTTGCTTTCGCCCAGCACCCAGCGCACCGCGTCCATGATGTTGGACTTGCCACAGCCGTTGGGCCCCACCACGCCCACCAGCTGGCCTGGGAGCACAAAGTTGGTCGGCTCCGCGAATGATTTGAAACCCGACAGCTTGATGGAATTAAGACGCAAGGGGCAACCCGTTTTTTTGACGTTTTTTTACAAGACGTTTTTTGTTGTGCAAAGCGCTGATTCATGTCACCCGCGCTATCTGCCCCGCAAGCAGCACAAAAAATGGCTGATCACGATGTTACCCGAGCAGACTAAGCTAAAAACAGCCCGAAATTTACCTTTTCAGCTGCCGGACAAGCAGCAACAAGGCGACAACGCCGATCAATGTAAAACACACAAACGACCAGTTGGCGATCGACAGGCCCAGAAAAGTCCAGTCAATTTTGGTGCAGTCACCGCTGCCCTTGAAAATCATCGGGATCACCCGCTTCAAGGGGAATGTTTCAATCATGCCGTACAGGTCGCGCCCGCAGGAAGCCTCTTGCGGCGGGAACCACTGCAAAAAGCTTTGCCGCGCAGCCACAAAGGCACCGGCAACTGACAAGAGTGCCATCACGCTGGAACCCGCGGCAAGCAGGCCTTTGCTGCGGGCCAGAGCCGTCATGCCAGCAAGCACGGCCACCAGCACCAGCGCATACCGCTGCACGATACACATCGGGCACGGCTCCAGCCCCACCACATGTTGCAGGTACAGCCCGAAAGCCAGCATTGCAATGCAGGCAGCGCAAATCAGTGCCAGAACGCGGCGCGGCTGATTCAAAATCTCGTATGACATCAAATTCCTTTGCTCGAAGAATGTGATTGTCAGCTGATTTGTGCTGCTCACTGACTTGGCGCGCCGATGCCGGGGCAATGCAGATGGCTAAATATGCCTGACAAGCATGCTACAAAGGCTTTTCAAGCATCGAATATGCCTATAGCCCATATAATACGGGCGCTGGCAGCTACTTTTTTAATAGTAAATACAAAGCAGCATCACCGCGCGCGGCGAAATGTCAGGTTGATACGCCTGGCACCCCAAACCGGGTGCTGCCCACCCGCCAGAGCTGCCACGCCATGAAATGCCAGGCGCGCAGGCCCGCCCCACACCACCACGTCCCCGTCAGCCAGGCCAATGCGCTGGGGCTTGTCTGTGCGCTTGAGCCCGCCAAACAAAAACACGGCCGGCAAGCCGAGTGAAACCGACACGATGGGCTGGCTGAAGTCCTGCTCGTCGCGGTCCTGGTGCAAGCCCATTTTTGCGCCTGGCGTGTATTCATTGATCAGGCAGGCATCGGGCTCAAACCCGCCGTAGCCCGCACGGTGCGCCGCCAGCACTGCCTTGGCCCGCCAAGCCTGGGGCATGGGCGTCCATGGCAAACCTGATTGGGGATCAACCGGGCTGTAGCAATATCCGTTCTTGCTGGAGACCCAGCCAAAGTCACCGCAATTGGTCATGGCCACCGACATGGTCAGCCCGCCAGGAGTCACCTGATGCCTGAGCGGCGCTGCTTGCGTGACAGCATTGAAAGTGGACAAAAAATCAAGATCCAGCGGAGCGCCTTGATCGTGAACAAAGCGGCGGAGCAGCAAGGCACCTGGCGCAAGCAGCTGCAAAGAAGGCAAATCTGAAGACATTGATTCAAAAAGGTCTAGCGTCATTTCAAGCGTGAACTAAAGTGCATTAACACGGCATTTTAACAGTCAAAAAAACCTGTAGCGCAATAAATATGGGCGCTAGCAGCTACTAAATATGTAGCAGTTGGCAGAAAGCTGTACCCGGCGATTAAACTCATGGGCATGCCATTTACAACTCTCAAAGCTTCAGCAGACCCATCGCACGCAAGCCCCGCACTGTTCTGCCAGCCCTTGCTGCGCGCCATCGACGAGAAGGGATACAGCTCCCCAACCCCCATCCAAGCCGCAGCGATTCCGGCTCTGCTGGCAGGCCGCGATGTGCTGGCAACTGCCCAGACAGGGTCAGGCAAAACGGCTGCTTTTGTGCTGCCCCTGCTGCAGCGCTTCAGCGATTTGCCAGTGCGTGCCATCCGCACCCCTGTTGCCCTGATTTTGGTGCCCACGCGCGAGCTGGCGGTGCAAGTCGGCCAGACGCTGACAGACTTTGCCAAGTATCTGCCGCAGCGGGTCAAGATCGCCGTGGTGTTTGGCGGCGTGTCCATCAACCCGCAAATGATGCACCTGCGCGGCGGTGCCGATGTGGTCGTGGCAACGCCGGGGCGGCTGATTGACCTGATTGACCACAACGCACTGAGCCTGGCGCAAGTCAAAACCCTGGTGCTGGACGAAGCCGACAAGCTGCTCGACCTGGGCTTTGCCGACGAGCTGGCCCGCATCACTGCCCTGCTGCCAGTCAAGCGACAAAACGCTTTGTTTTCAGCCACTTTTCCGCCAGCCCTTGAGGCGCTTGCCGCGGGCATGATGAGTCAGTCCGCCAGCGGGCCGCTGCGCATCAACATCCAGTCCGAGCCAGAAACAGCACCCGACATCACCCAGCGCGCCATCGCCGTCGACGCACCCAGGCGCACCCAGCTGCTGCGGCATTTGATACAAACAGAAAAATGGCAGCGAGTACTGGTGTTTGTTGCCACCAAGCATGCCGCAGAAATAGTGGCCGACAAACTGCGCAAAGCCAATAAAAAACATCCTATTAGTGCCGAGCCATTTCACGGCGAGTTAAGCCAAGGCAAGCGCAGCCAAGTGCTGATGGATTTCAAGGCGCGGGCTGTGCAAGTAGTAGTAGCCACAGACGTCGCTGCGCGTGGGCTGGACATCAGCGCCCTGCCAGTTGTGGTGAATTACGACCTGCCCCGCTCAGCCCTAGAGTACACCCACAGGATTGGCCGCACCGGGCGCGCTGGCTTGAGTGGAGTTGCTATTAGTTTTGTGAGTGCAGCTACGGCTGCGCACTTCAAGCTAATTGAGAAGCGGCATGGCATCAAGCTGGCGCTGGAGCAAGTCGCCGGGTTTGAGCCAGTAGAGGTTACGCCTGTGAATGCGGCTGATCCGCAGGGGACTGGGGGCGTTAAGGGGAAGCGGCCTAGTAAGAAGGATAAGTTGCGGGCTGCGGCGGGCGAAGACGCCGCTGCAACCAACGCACTAACATCTCTGTCTAACAAGTGAAAGGCCCACTCTTATGGAGCAAGACTTTGAGGAATTTACACATTTTCAAAAACAAAAACTTCCAGAAGAACTATTGCTTGATCCCGTTGAAAACCGCGCTGCCGTGTATCTGAATAACCATTGTTTGCTTGCCCCACTTGCCAGCAAAAAAATTTTAGCATTTGCGATGGCTCATAAAGTTCTTGAACGCCGATGGGACGAATCGAAGCGCAGTGAAAACAAAAACTGGTATTCGTTACCTGATTGGGCAACTTTGGAAGTTAGGGAGCGATGTGTCTTGATAAAGATTCAATGCGATGGAAGCGATGCTTATTGGCGTTCAATGCCGAAAAAATAAAAATATGAGGACTTAAGAAATTCATCTTTTTTTCTGGGATGAGTTGGCTATTCTTTGCGCTGCTATTTACGGACTTGGAAAACCAAAAAGGCTTCAAAACCGAAGTCGTGAAGCCTTTTAAAGCAACTTCAGCGCAAAGCTGAAGTGAGGGGTTACGAGGACTTAATAGCCGCCGCGTCCACCGCCGCCGCCGCCGCCACCACCGTAGCCACCGCCGCCGCCGGAACGGCCACCGCCGCCGCCGCCGTAGCCACCGCCACCTGAACGGTCACCGCCGCCGCCACCACCGTAACCACCACCACCGCCGCCGAAGCCGCCGGTACGTGGAGGACGAGCTTCCATCGGACGGGCTTCGTTCACGGTGATTGCACGGCCGCCGAGTGACTGGCCGTTCATGCCGGCGATTGCAGCTTGCGCTTCAGCGTCGCTACCCATTTCGACGAAACCAAAGCCTTTTGAACGGCCGGTGTCGCGCTCCATCATCACCTTGGCGCTGGTGATGGATCCAAATTCGCCAAAAGACTGTTGCAAGTCTTCGTCGCG
>JANYGP010000052.1 GCA_025362315.1 Polaromonas sp. | reverse complement strand
GGTCATGTCAATGAGTTTCTCGATGACCGGCCCGACGACTTGCAGGGTGAACTGGACGACTTGACGGGCCGCATCATGCAGCTTGCCAAAACACCTTTTGGTGCCGACAAACAATTCATCATTGACGTGCTGGACGCGCGTGCACATGCGTCCGAGCTGGCGTTGCGAGCCGCCCAATCTGCCCTGCTGCACCAGGGGGCGCGCGGCTACCTGATGACCTCTGAAGTGCAGCGCCGGGTTCGCGAATCGCATTTTGTCGCCATCGTCACGCCGGCTGTCAAGCACTTGCGCAAAGAAATTGCACGCCTGTTGGCAGAGGAGATGCCAGCGTGAATGCGAATGCCGCTTGGGCTCTTTTTATTTGCAAAGCCTGCGGCCTGATTTACGACGAAGGCAAAGGCGATGAAGACAGTGGCCTGGCGGCTGGCACACGCTTTGCCGACATTCCTGATGACTGGGCTTGCCCGCTGTGCGGCGTCACCAAGGCGGATTTTGAGCCGTACGTGGCAGAGCCGATTGAGAACTTGCGGCGTCCGAGTGCTGCGGGTGTCGCATCCCGAACCCAGCGAACCGCCGGCACAGTCATCGTCGGTGCTGGCCGCGCGGGCTGGCAAATGGCGCAGGCATTGCGCGCGCAAGACGCAGCGATGCCGATCACGCTTGTCACAGCCTGCAACGGCGACGTGTACGACAAGCCGTTGCTGTCTGTGGCCATGGCGCGCGGCATGACAGCAGACAAACTGGCGCGCGAAAAAGGCGCTGACGCTGCGCTGCGGCTGAACATCAAGCTGCTGGCAAATACCGATGCCATTCGTATCACGCCATCAAGCCGCCAGCTGCGCACCAGCCGGGGCACATTGCGCTACCAGCATCTGGTGCTGGCGCATGGCGCCCAGGCCAGAGGGCTGCCGCAAATTCCGCCCGCGCTGTGCTGGCGCATCAATCACCTGCAGGCGTATGCAAAGTTTTGCAAGGCACTTGGTGGTCTGCCTAAAAATATTGCAGTTGTCGGTGCGGGCCTGATAGGTTGCGAGCTGGCCAATGACCTCGCACTGACGGGGCACACGGTAACGCTGCTGGACGTGGCTACGCGGCCCCTGGCGACGGCCTTGCTGCCCGAACAATCGGCTCAGCTGCTGGTCGCGTGGCGACCGCTTGCGCTGAAATTTATCGGTGGCGTGCAGATTGCCCGTGTCAGTTCACCAGCGCTTGACCCGGCTGCTGAAAAACACATCACGATTGTTGATGGGCAAACGCTGACGGTTGACCACATCATTGTGGCGGCGGGTTTGCAAACACCCAGCCAGCTGGCCTTCAGTGCCGGTCTGGCCTGGAACAACGGCATTGACGTGCATGCCAACACGCTGGCCACCAGTGTTGCAGGCATTCACGCGCTGGGTGACTGCATCGCCATCAACGGGCGCGTCAGCCGCTACATTGAGCCTATTGGCCGACAGGCAAAAACCATAGCAGCCAGTATTTTGGGCCGTGAATGTCTGCCCTACGTCGCAGGCCGCGCACCACTGCGCATCAAAACCAGTTCGCTGCCGTTCACCGTTTAACGCGCATTCAATTGACGCCCACGGCGACCCTGCCCGACAGGTACATCTGTCGCCCATGTTTTGGGCGTCTTTTACTGAAGCACCAACATCGTGAAAATTTCACGTCGTCAATCCAAACGGCGCTTGTTGTGCGATTGCCTGTAAAGTGCCATGCTCACTTATCAATGACCTGATCAATGCGATTTTTAATTCATGCGGCTGTCGCCATGGCTGTTTTGACGGCTTGCAGCCCAACCTTTAACTGGCGCGATGTGCGGCCAGATGGCACCCGGCTGGCGCTGTTGCTGCCCTGCAAGCCCGACAAGGCGCAGCGAACTGTGCCAATGGGCAGCCAGCCAACAGACATGAACCTGCTCAGTTGCGATGCGGGGGGGGTGACCTTTGCCGTGTCGACGGCTGACGTTCAGGATGCAGCCAAAACCGCCACAATTCTCGCGCAGTGGCAAAGTGCAACGCTGACCCACATGAAAGCCGACGCGCCTGTTACCCGCAACGCGTTCAAGCTGCCAGGCCTGGCCAGCGGTGCAGTGCTGGTCAAAGCGATGGGCCAGCGTGCAAACGGGCAGGGCGTCAGCAGCCAGGCGGCATACTTTGCGCAGGGCACCCAAGTGTTTCAGGCGGTGATGTATGCCGACAAAATTTCGCCCGATGTGGCAGATACTTTTTTTTCAGGTTTGAAGTTTGAGTAATCCAGCTGCTTTGACCACATCACTTGACAAAAAAGCTGCTGCTTTTGTTTTCCTGACTTTTGCTGCTGCGTACAGCCTGTCAGCACTGGTGCGCGCCATTATTGCCACGCTGTCGCCGGTGCTGAGCCTGGAATTCAATTTGCAGTCCCGCGACCTGGGCCTGCTGGCGGGCGGGTATTTTTTAGGCTTTGCTGCCATGCAGTTGCCGCTGGGCAAGTGGCTTGACCGGCATGGTCCCAAGCGGGTGATTGTTTGCTTTTTGGCAGCAGCGGTTCTGGGTTGCGTGGTGTTTTCAAAGGCTGGCAGCTTTGCCGGGCTGCTGATGGGCCGGGTGTTGATTGGCATGGGCGTCAGTGCCTGCCTGATGGCGCCGCTCACGGGCTTCAGGCGCTGGCTGGACGCACCCAGTTTGCTGCGGGCCAACTCGTGGATGCTGATGAGTGGCTCGCTGGGCATGCTGGTGTCGACCCTGCCAGTCCAGTGGCTGCTGCCGCTGGTAGGCTGGCGTGCCCTGTTCTGGGCACTGGCTGGCCTGGTGTTGTTGGCCTTGCTGACAATTGCTTGGGTGGTACCGACATGGTCGCTCAGTTTCGCATCAACAGCAGGCAAACCTGCGGGATATGACGAGGTCTGGAAAAACCGCTATTTTCAAAAAATGGCGCCGCTGGCTTTTGTCAATTACGGTGGGCTGGTTGCCATCCAGACACTTTGGGCAGGGCCGTGGATGGTCAAGGTGGCTGGTTACACCCCTCTAGAAGCCGCCACCGGGCTTTTTTATCTGAATGCCATGATGCTGCTGACCTTTTGGACCTGGGGGCTTCTCAACCCTTACCTGGCCAGACGCGGTTGGCATACCGACCGCCTGATTGCATGGGGCGCACCGCTCAGCCTGGTGGTTCTGGCTTTCAACATCTGGGGCGGTGCATCAACCGGCTGGTTTGGCTGGACGGCTTTTTGCATGGCGTCCACCGTGATCAGCCTGTCGCAGCCCTCGGTTGGCATGGCATTCAAGCCGGCGCTGGCGGGCCGTGCTTTGTCTGCTTTCAACCTGGTTATTTTTGCTGGCATTTTTACGGTGCAGTGGGGCATTGGCCTTTTGATTGATGGCTTTGAAATGCTGGGCCTGGGCCGCACTGCCAGTTTTCAGGCAGCTTTTACCGTTCTTTTGTGTTGCGGCATGGCTGCGTATGCTTATTTTCTGCACATCAAGGCTGATAATTCACTGCAATGAACGGCCTTTTTATCATTGCCCATGCCCCATTGGCGTCTGCCTTGCGCCAATGCGTGCAGCATGTCTTTACCGACAACGCTACCGGGGTGGTGGCACTGGACGTACAACCCAATGTGCCGCCGGAAGAAACCCTGGCGCAAGCCCGCATCATGTTCAAGCACATGGGATGCTCCCACGCATTGGTGTTGGCCGATGTTTTTGGTGCAACTCCGTGCAATGTGGCTCAATTGCTGGTCGATGGCGTCAATTCAAAACTTGTCGCAGGCATCAACCTGCCAATGCTGCTGCGCTGCGTTTCGTACCGCCATGAGAGTCTGGATGCACTGATTGTGCGTGCCCTGGCCGGCGGCACCCAGGGTGTGATGCAAGTGGCTGTAACTGCACCTCAAAATCAGGCCAAAAGAAAACATGATCCAAACGACCACGACCATCAGCAATAAGCTGGGCCTGCACGCCCGGGCATCGGCCAAGCTCACCAAGCTGGCGGGCAGCTTTGCCTGCGAGGTGTGGATGGCCAAGGGCGAGCGCCGTGTCAACGCCAAAAGCATCATGGGTGTGATGATGCTGGCTGCGGGCATGGGCAGCACCGTGATGGTGGAGACGAACGGCGCGGATGAGCAGGCGGCAATGGATGCCTTGTTGGCTTTGATCAACGACAAATTCGGCGAAGGGGGCTGATTTGACCTTTTCTGTCCACGGCCTGGCAGTTTCCCGCGGCATCGCGATTGGCCGTGCCGTGCTGGTGGCGTCGAGTCGGGCAGACGTTGCGCATTATTTTGTCGATGCTGACAAAACCGAAGCCGAAATCGCCCGCGTCAGGTCGGCTCGCAACGCGGTGGTTGATGAAATCTCCAGATTGCAGCGGGATTTGCCCAGAGATGCGCCACATGAAATTGCCGCGCTGCTGGACGTGCACCTGATGCTGCTGCAAGACGACCAGCTGATTGGCGGCGTCAAGAAGTGGATCACCGATCGCCGCTACAACGCTGAATGGGCATTGACCACGCAATACGAAGCCATCGCACGCCAGTTTGATGACATGGAAGACGAGTACCTGCGTGAGCGAAAGGCTGACCTGGAGCAGGTTGTTGAGCGGATTTTGCGGCGTATGAAAGGCATGGCATCGCCGTTGCAGCCAGTGGCCCAGGCCGGTGCCAACCGCAAACAGTCCCAGCAGGGGTTTTTGCTGGACGACACGATTGATGTGCCGCTGGTATTGATTGCTCATGACATTTCGCCGGCTGACATGCTGCAGTTCAAGCAAAGCCTGTTTGCCGGTTTTGCCACCGACGTGGGTGGCAAGACGTCGCACACCGCCATTGTGGCGCGCAGCATGGACATCCCTGCCGTAGTAGGCGCGCGCAGTGCCAGCCAGCTGATTGAGCAGGACGACTGGGTCATCATTGATGGCGACGCCGGCATTCTGATCGTTGATCCGTCGCCCATCATTCTGGCGGAATACGGCTTCAAGCAGCGCCAGGGCGAGCTCGAGCGTGAGCGCCTGAGCCGGCTGAAGAACACCGCTGCCATCACGCTCGATGACCAGCGCATTGAGCTGCTGGCCAACATCGAACTGCCCGGCGACACGCTCGGCGCCGTCAATGCCGGCGCGGTTGGCGTGGGTTTGTTTCGCAGTGAATTTTTGTTCATGGGCCGTGAATCCAAAGGCATGAGCAGGCTGCCCAACGAAGAAGAGCAGTACGCGGCGTATTGCCAGGCCATTGAAGGCATGAAAGGCATGCCGGTGACCATTCGCACGGTGGACATTGGCTCGGACAAGGCGCTGGACCGGGCCAGCGACCGGATGGAAAAAGCGCAGGACACGCATTTGAATCCGGCACTTGGCCTGCGCGCCATTCGCTGGTCACTGGCCGACCCGCCGATGTTCCTGACCCAGCTGCGGGCTATTTTGCGGGCAGCGGCGCACGGCCAGGTCAACCTGCTGGTGCCCATGCTGGCGCACTTGAGCGAGATCAAACAAACGCTGCTGCTGATTGACCGCGCCCGGGTGCAGCTGGACAACCAGGGCATTGCTTATGGCCCGGTTCGCATGGGCGCGATGATTGAAGTACCCGCAGCGGCATTGACGCTCAAAACGTTTTTAAAGTACTTCGACTTTTTGTCAATTGGCACCAACGACCTGATCCAGTACACGCTGGCCATTGACCGCGCTGATGAGTCTGTTGCCCACCTGTACGACCCGTGTCACCCGGCTGTGCTGCGGTTGATTGCCGACACGATTGCCGAGTGCAATGCACAGGGCAAGGGCGTGAGTGTGTGCGGCGAGATGGCTGGCGATGTTGGCATGACCAAACTGCTGCTGGGACTTGGCTTGCGCAGCTTTTCAATGCATCCATCGCAAATCCTGACCATCAAACAGCAGATCCTGCGGTCTGACACTGCCAAGCTCAAGCCGTGGGCTGAAGGGGTGCTGGCCAGTGAGGATCCGGCAGCGCTGCTTTGAGCTTCGTGCTATTTAATCAATAGCTGCTTGCGCCCATTCTTGTTGGGCTTACTCCCTAAAATGCATCATAAAACGGGCAGAAAACCGCTCGCGGCTCCGATGCATTGAGTCAGGGTTGGGCCATGGCAGCCGACCTCTCGCCAACACCTGCCGCATGGGCCTGTATGTCTGCGTGGTAACTTGACCTGACCATCGCACCAACGGCTGCATGGGTAAAACCCATTTTGTACGCCTCGGCTTCAAACATCTTGAAGGTGTCTGGGTGAACATACCGGCGCACGGGTAAATGGGACATGGACGGTGCCAGATACTGGCCAATGGTCAGCATGTCGATGTCGTGGGCGCGCATGTCGCGCATGACCTGCAAAATTTCTTCGTCGGTTTCGCCCAGGCCGACCATGATGCCGCTTTTTGTCGGCACGTTCGGGTGCAGAGCTTTGAATTTTTTTAGCAGATTTAGGCTGAATTGGTAGTCGCTGCCGGGGCGGGCTTCTTTGTACAAACGCGCGGTGGTTTCCAGGTTGTGGTTCATCACATCGGGTGGAGCAGACTTCAAGATTTCAAGCGCGCGGTCGTCGCGGCCCCTGAAGTCGGGAACCAGAATTTCAATGGTGGTGGCAGGAGAAAGCGCCCGGATTTGGCGGATGCAGTCCACGAAATGGCCGCTGCCCCCATCGCGCAAATCGTCACGGTCCACGCTGGTAATGACCACGTATTTGAGCTTGAGCGCGGCAATGGTTTTTGCCAGATTCATCGGTTCGTGGATGTCCAGCGGGTCTGGCCGGCCATGGCCGACATCGCAAAACGGGCAGCGCCGCGTGCATTTGTCGCCCATGATCATGAAGGTGGCGGTGCCCTTGCCGAAGCACTCGCCGATGTTGGGGCAGCTGGCCTCTTCACACACGGTGTTGAGCTTGTTTTCGCGCAGGATCTGCTTGATTTCGTAAAAGCGGGTGGTGGGCGAGCCGGCTTTGACGCGAATCCAGTCGGGCTTTTTCAGAAGCGGTGCCTGCTCTACTTTGACTGGAATTCGTGACAGCTTGGCCGCCGCCTTTTGCTTGGCCAGCGGGTTGTAGTCTTGCTGACTTTGGACTTCCCGAACGACCGGGTTTTCGACTTCCTGTGTACTCATGGTGTTTGGCTTTACGGTGCAAGGTAGCTGACAAGCTTTTGACTGAAGACATCAGCTGCCTCTTGCCAGCCGACATTTACCCCAATTGTACGAAGGTCAACAGTTTGCAAACCTGTGTAGCCGCAGGGGTTGATGCGCGAGAAGGGTTCAAGGTCCATCGCCACATTCAGTGCCACGCCGTGATACGTGCAGTGGCGGCTGACCTTGATGCCGAGGGCGGCGATCTTGCCCAGGCCGCTGAAGTCCGCGAGCGCAGAGCCCTCACCCCTGCCCTCTCCCGCAAGCGGGAGAGGGGGAAACTCGCTCCCCATCCCGCTGGCGGGAGAGGAAAGATCCAAGCTCCCTCTACCGCTGGCGGGAGAGGAAAGATCCAAGCTCCCTCTACCGCTGGCGGGAGAGGAAAGATCCGAGCTCCCTCTCCCGCTGGCGGGGGAGGAAAGATCCGAGCTCCCTCTCCCGCTGGCGGGGGAGGAAAGATCCAAGCTCCCTCTCCCGCGTGCGGGAGAGGAAAGATCCGAGCTCCCTCTCCCGCGTGCGGGAGAGGAAAGATCCGAGCTCCCTCTCCCGCGTGCGGGAGAGGGTTGGGGTGAGGGCCTCCCCGCATTCAGTCGCGCATGGCTGAATGGATCATCCAGCCGCACATAAATCCCCGGCGCACCACGCACCCGATGCCCGGTCACCCCAAAATGCGCCAGCGCGCGAATCACCGCTTCTTCCACCCGATACACATATTCTTTAACGTAATAGCCCGCCGCCTTCAGGTCAATCAGCGGATACGCCACCACCTGCCCCGGCCCATGAAAAGTCACTTGCCCACCCCGGTCGGTTTGCACCACCGGGATGCCGCCAGGGTTTAAAACATGCTCGACCTTGCCAGCCAGGCCCTGCGTGTAAATTGCTGAATGCTCACATATCCATAGCTGGTTGCGCCCATTTTGTAACGGCCGGGGGCTGGTTTGATCATTGTTTTGTTCAGTTTTCAGGCCTCTGGCAGCGGTGTAAGCCTGCATGGCAGCCCAGGTCCGCAAGTACTCAACCTGGCCCAGGGTGATGATGGATATTGCGTTGTCAGTATTCATGGTGGGCAACGGGCAACGGGCAACGGCGGCTGAAGCAGGCAAATCATCAATCCGGTTTGATTTTGGCGCGCGCGGCCACCAGCTTCCAGCGTGCCTGTTCTGTGGCGATGAAGGCGGCGTACTGGGCTGGCGTGTCGCCTACCGGCAAAGCGGTGTCGCTGCGCAGGCGCTCGGTGGCTAATGGGTTTCTCATGGCCTTGGCACAAGCATCTGCTATTTTTTCGATAGCTGCTTGCGCCATATTTGCCGGGGCATTCAGGCCGTACCACTGGGTCATCTCGAAACCTGGGTAGCCGGACTCAAGCACCGTCGGCACGTCTGGTAGCTGGGCCAGGCGCTCTTTGGTGCCAGTGGCGATGCAGCGCAGCTTGCCAGATTTGATGTGCGCCAAAATGGCAGGTGCGCCCACACTGGCGGCGTCCAGCCGGCCCGCCAGCAGGTCGGTCAGCTGTGGGCCGGTACCGCGGTAGGGCACATGCAGCACAAAGGTGTCGCTGACCATTTTCAGGTATTCAAACGCCAAGTGCCCGGCGCTGCCATTGCCAGCAGAGCCGTAGTTCAATTGGCCCGGTTTTGATTTGGCCAGGGCAATGAATTCCCTGAGGTTTCTGGCAGGCACATCGGCATTGACCACGTACAGGCTCGGCACTTTGGCCAGCAATGAGATGGGTTTGAAGTCTTTGTTGGTGTCAAACGGCAGCTTGTCAAAAATAAAGGGATTGACGGCAAAGGTGCCGATATGGCCGAGGATCAGTGTGTGGCCGTCGGTGCTCTGTGCACATTCAGCCATGGCGATGTTGCCGCTGGCACCGGGCTTGTTTTCAACAAACACCGTCTGGCCCAGACTTTTGCCAAGCTCGTTGGCGGCTGACCGAGCGACAATTTCAGAGCTGCCGCCCGGGGCAAACGGGACGAGCAGACGGATGGGCTTGTTGGGCCAGGTGGCTTGAGCCAGGGCAGGGAAGGCGGCGGCAGCAGCAAAAGTGGCCGTGACTTGCAGGGCTGCACGGCGCCTGATCAGGAGTATTGCTGGAGTTGTCATGTTTTAAATGTATCGCTTTGCTGTGCTGGGTTGATGCATCGCCTGGTGCCATTTTCTGGTTAAAATGTACAAATCAACAAACTTTGTACAAAATGCAACCCTCGTCTACCCACACACCCATCAGCGTGCCTTTGAGTGAGTTTCGCGCCAACACAGCGGCCATGATTGACCTGGTCGAAAAGGGTAAAACCGTGCGTATTTTGCGCCATGGCAAGCCTGTGGCTGAGCTGGTGCCCATGCGGGTGCAAGAACCGTTAAAAATACCGCGCTGGAAGATGCCGATTGAGCCGCTCAACATTCAGTGGCCTGAGGGCATGTCTGGCGCAAAAATGATCATTGAAGAGCGCGATAACGCTCGCTTTTGAGCTGCTGAATCGGTCACACGGCATGCGCATTGCCTTTGATAGCTCAGCTATTTTTAAACGTTACAGCCGTGAAAAGGGACGCGACGAAGTTGCTGCCGCTTTTGACAAAGCGACAGCCATCTGTGTTGCGCCTCACCTTCGGCTTGAAGTACTCACCAGTGCATCAAGGCTGTTGCGTGACAGACTGCTCGATGCCGCTGGTCATCAATGGTTGCTCAATCAATTGGCTGAAGATTTGGTGAGCTGGGAAGTGATGCCGTTTTCAACAGCGGTGGAAAATGCCAGCTTGAGGGCGGTCGATGCAGCGCGCGTGCGGGCCATGGACGCATTACACGTAGGTGCCGCCATTGTTGCGCGTGCAGATTTGTTTGTGACTGCAGACGTTCGCCAGGCAGGCGCTTCACGCGCAATGAACATCCCGACCCAGTTGGTAGCCGCCCTGTAGGCCTGCCAGCGCGTAAGAATGGAGCTCTATGTTTTATCCCCAAGAATTTGACGTGATCGTGGTCGGTGGTGGCCATGCAGGTACCGAGGCAGCGCTGGCCAGCGCGCGCATGGGCTGCAAAACGCTGCTGCTGACGCACAACATTGAGACGCTGGGCCAGATGAGCTGCAACCCGTCGATTGGCGGCATTGGCAAGGGTCATTTGGTCAAAGAAGTGGACGCGATGGGCGGTGCCATGGCGCTGGCCACTGACGAGGGTGGCATTCAATTCCGCATTTTGAACAGCTCCAAAGGCCCGGCGGTGCGGGCCACACGGGCGCAAGCTGATCGTATCTTGTACAAGGCCGCTATTCGCCGCATGCTGGAGAACCAGTCTGATTTGTGGCTGTTTCAGCAAGCTGTTGACGATTTGATGGTAGTAGGGGACCGAGTCGTTGGCGCGGTGACGCAAGTAGGCATCAAGTTTCGCAGCCGTACTGTGGTGCTGACGGCCGGGACGTTTCTGGACGGCAAGATTCACGTAGGTTTGCAAAACTACGCAGCAGGCAGGGCAGGCGACCCGCCCGCCATGTCCTTGAGCGCGCGGCTCAAGGAGTTGAAGCTGCCGCAGGGGCGGCTGAAAACCGGTACGCCGCCACGCATAGACGGCCGCACGATTGACTTCAGCAAGTGCATTGCGCAGCCCGGCGATGGAATGGAAGGCGGTACGCCGGGAGATGTTCCTGTGTTCAGCTTTATGGGCGGTGTTGTCAAACACCCCCAACAGGTGCCGTGCTACATCACCCACACCAACGCGCGCACGCATGACATCATTCGCAGCGGGTTTGACCGCAGCCCCATGTTCACTGGCAAGATAGACGGTGTAGGGCCGCGCTACTGCCCCAGCGTGGAAGACAAGATCAACCGCTTTGCCGACAAGGATGCGCATCAGATCTTCCTGGAGCCCGAAGGCCTGACAACGCACGAGATTTACCCGAACGGCATCTCGACCAGCTTGCCGTTTGACATCCAGTATGAGCTGGTACGCTCCATGGTGGGGATGGAAAACGCCCATATTCTGCGGCCCGGCTACGCGATTGAATACGACTACTTTGACCCGCGCGCCCTGAAAACCAGCTTTGAGACCCGGGCCATTCAAGGTCTGTTTTTTGCTGGGCAAATCAACGGAACGACGGGTTATGAAGAGGCGGCGGCCCAGGGCATGTTTGCAGGCATCAATGCCGCCCTGCAATGTCAAGGCAAAGAAGCATGGCTGCCCAAGCGCGACGAGGCTTACTTGGGCGTTCTGGTGGATGACCTGATTACCAAAGGTGTAACAGAGCCATATCGCATGTTCACCAGCCGGGCTGAGTACAGGCTGATGCTGCGTGAAGACAACGCCGACATGCGCCTGACTGAAAAAGGCAGGGAACTGGGCCTGGTTGATGACGCGCGCTGGGACGCGTTCAACCGCAAACGCGATGCTGTTTCACGTGAAACACAGCGCTTGCGCAACATTTGGGTGAACCCGAATACCCTGCCAGCGGCAGAGGCTGAAAGAGTGCTGGGCAAAGCGATTGAGCGGGAATACAACCTTGCCGACTTGCTGCGCAGGCCAGACGTGAACTACGCCGGGCTGATGAGTCTGAACGCTGGCAAATATGCCAATGGCGAAATAGCTGAACTCGACGGACACCAAAGCGTGATCGAGCAAATCGAAATCACAGCCAAATATGCGGGCTATATTGACTTGCAAAAGGTCGAGGTGGAGCGTGCCACCCACTATGAAAACCTCAGACTCCCGCCCGAGCTGGACTACCTGCAGGTGCAAGCCTTGAGCTTTGAGGCGCGCCAGACACTGGCCAAATATCGGCCTGAAACTTTGGGGCTGGCATCACGAATCTCCGGCATCACGCCTGCCACAGTGTCCTTGCTGCTGGTGCATTTGAAGAAAAACCTGTGGAAGAACACGACGCCTTTGATCCCAAGCAAGGCCACACCCGAAACAACTGAAGCATGAGTGGCGACGAATCGACGCTGCGCATGGGGCTGGCACAACTGCAGCTTGAATTGAACGATACGCAAATTCGCCAGTTGCTGGACTACATGAAGCTGATTGCCAAATGGACAAAAGTCTACAACCTGACAGCGGTGCGTGACCCAGCCGAGATGATGACGCACCACCTGCTGGACAGCCTGGCAGTGATTGCGCCCTTGCAGCGACGGCTGACGATCGGCACGCTGCTCGATGTTGGGTCCGGTGCAGGTTTGCCCGGCGCAGTCATTGCGATCTGTTGCCCAGCTGTAGGGGTGACCTGTGTCGATACAGTTGCAAAGAAAGCAACGTTTATCAAGCAGGTAGCACTGGAGCTAAAGCTGTCCAACCTGACTGGACTGCACGCGCGGGTGGAAAAAATTGTCGAGCCGTTTGATGTTGTATGCGCCAGGGCATTTGCATCATTGCCCGACTTCACGGCTTGGTCGGCAAACGCGATTGCCCCAGGCGGCGTCTGGCTGGCCATGAAAGGCAAGCATCCAGCAGATGAGTTGGCGGCACTGCCTGCAAACATTGATGTGTTTCACGTGGAACAACTGGAAGTGCCGGGCCTAAATGCTGAACGATGCGCGGTATGGATGCGCAAAAGGGCAGTGTCGTAAACTCAAGTCATATTTCAGAGGACGACACCCATGTCAGGCGCATTTTTTGGCATTGCAGACTACACATCTTTTGTTGTGGCCATCATCGTCTTTTTGCTCATCCCCGGCCCAGGCAATCTGGCATTGATCTTATCTACCAGCAAAGGCGGTATTGCAGGCGGCTTGGGTGCAACTTTTGGCGTGATTGCCGGTGACCAGATGTTGCTCTGGGCGGCAGTGGCTGGCGTGTCCGCCGTGATGGCAACATATCCCACCGCCTTTCATATCGTGCAGTGGGCGGGTGCGGTTTATCTGGCGTGGCTGGGCATCAAGATGCTGATGGTCAAGCCTGGCGATGCGCCTATTTTGCACATCAAGCCGCATCATTATTTTCGTCAGGCGTTGTTCATTACGCTGCTCAACCCCAAAGCGATTGTGTTTTACATGGCATTTTTCCCGCTGTTTGTTGATCCCAAAACACACCAGGGCATGACAACTTTTGCTGTGATGGCCGCCACCATTGCGGTGCTCACGTTTTTGTATGGGCTCACGTCGGTGCTGCTCACCACGTTTTTCGCCGAGCGAATTCGCGCCAATCCCAAAGTGTCGGGCTTCCTGAACAAGGCGGCGGGTGTTTTCCTGATTGGTTTCGGGCTGAAGCTGGCAATTTCGAAGTAACGTCTTTCACTCAACAATAACAATAAAAATAACAAGATGGCCAAAATATTTTGCATTGCCAATCAAAAAGGCGGTGTGGGCAAAACCACCACCTCAGTCAACCTTGCGGCTGGTTTGGCCAAAGTGGGCCAGCGCGTGTTGATGGTTGACCTGGACCCGCAAGGCAATGCCACCATGGGCTCGGGCGTGGACAAGCGCAAACTTGAATACACGGTGTACGACGTCCTTCTCGAATCCGCCACGATTACCGAGGCCAAAGTCACCAGCCAGAAGCTGATCGACGGCGGCTGCAGCTATGACATTTTGGGAGCCAACCGCGAGTTGGCCGGGGCGGAGGTGGAGCTGGTCGACGTGGAGCGACGCGAAAAGCGCCTCAAACTGGCGTTGGCCGAAGTTGCTGCTCAATATGACTTTATTCTGATTGATTGTCCGCCATCGCTTAGCATGCTGACGCTCAACGGCCTGTGCTGCGCCCACGGCGTGATCGTGCCGATGCAGTGCGAATACTTTGCACTGGAAGGCTTGACAGATCTGGTCAACACCATCAAGCAGGTGCATGCCAACCTCAACAAAGACCTGGCCATCATTGGCCTGTTGCGCGTCATGTTTGACCCGCGCATCACGCTGCAGCAACAGGTCAGCGAACAGCTCAAGGACCATTTTGGCGACAAAGTTTTTAACACAGTGATTCCGCGCAATGTGCGCTTGGCTGAAGCGCCCAGCTATGGCTTGCCCGGCGTGGTGTTTGACCCGTCGTCCAAAGGCGCGCAGGCATTTGTGGCTTTTGCTGAAGAAATGGTTCAGCGCATCAAAACGCTGTAAAGCCCATAAAACCTGTAAAACTACCCGAACATGCAGCTTTTAAGTACTAAATATGCCTGTAGCCTAATAAATACGGGCGCAAGCAGCTCCTGAATGCATAGCGTTCTGATTCTTCCAGGCTGGCAAAACAGCGGCCCCAAGCACTGGCAAAGCCACTGGGAACGTACGCATGGTTATGTGCGGGTTGAGCAGCACGACTGGCAGCGCCCGCTGCGCGGTGACTGGATTGCCCGGCTAGAAGACGTACTGCTCAGCTGCACCGAGCCCGCCGTGCTGGTCGCCCACAGCCTGGGTTGCCTGACGGTGGCGGCTTGGGCGGCGCATTCTAAAAACGCGCATCTCGTCAAGGCCGCGCTGCTGGTAGCGCCGCCCGATACAGCGCGCGAAGACATTGGCCAGATGTTGCCTGGCTGGTTGGTTCCGATGCAAACGTTGCCGTTTAAAAGCGTTGTCTACGCGTCTAGCGACGACCCGTTTTGCGCAATCGACCAAGTAAAGCGATTTGCCTCAAGTTGGGGCGCAACACTCATCAACATGGGCGCACGCGGCCATATCAACGCTGACAGCGGGCTGGGTGATTGGCCCGAAGCGCATGCAGAGCTTTTGCGACTGATCAACCATTTTTGAAACGGAATTGCAATGAACAAGCCACTCATCAACACGCTGCTCTTGGCCATGGCTTTTACAGCCTTGCCTTCTTTGGCCGAGCCCGACGAAGAGCGCTTGGGCAAGCCGCAAAACTACCCTGTCGGCAACGCCAACACCTGGTACGGTAACCCAAACCGTGTCGGTGCCTGGTCGGCGCTGCACACTGTCCCTGGGATTCGGACTCGTCTGATCAGTCGCGCAGCCGAGAGCAAGCCATTGCCCAAGGCCAGCCAGCCCGAGGCCATCAGTTACCGCTACCGCAACCTCAATTACACGTTGGCCGAATATCTGGAGCGCCAGCGCGCCACGGGTTTGCTGGTGCTGAAAAACGGCGAGATCGTCGCCGAGCATTACCGTTACGGCCGCAAAGACGACGCGCGGTTTTTGTCGTTTTCTATGGCCAAGAGCGTGACCGCCTTGCTGGTAGGCGCAGCATTGGAGCGCGGCAGTATTGCGTCACTGGACGACCCGGCGGACAAATATGCCAAGGCCTTGGCCGGTAGCCCCTACGGCGCCACCACCATCAGGCAGTTGCTGCGCATGAGCTCGGGCTTAACCTTTACCGAGCGCTACGACGGCAGCGACGACATTGCCCGTTTGTCGCGTGCCAGCGGGGGCGTAGCCGGCGCGGGCTCTGCCGTTGATGTGCTGAGGTCGATTACCGACAGGCATTCACCAGCAGGCCAAAAATTTGTTTACGCCAGCGCAGAGACCGATGTGTTGGGCCGCATCCTGACCGCTGCCACGGGTAAAAACATCGGCGATCTGACCCGTGACTGGCTCTGGCAGCCCATCGGCGCTGAACACGACGCGTACTGGCGCATTGGCACAGACGGCCAGGAGCAGGCATATGGTGCCTTCAATGCCAGTCTGCGTGACTGGGCCCGGCTTGGGCTGATGGTGGCCAATGACGGCAAGGTCGGTGACATGCAGGTCTTGCCGCGCGACTATTTGCTGGACGCCACTGACCCGGCCCGGCAACCCGACGCGCTCAAGCCGCGCAAAGCCACACCCTACTTTGGCTACGGCTACCAGTTTTGGCTGTTCCCCATGCAAGAACGCACTTTTGCCATGTTGGGCATTCACGGCCAGACGCTTTTTGTGCAGCCCGCAACAGGCATCATGATGGTGATGACCTCGGTTTGGGAGGCCGCCAGCGGCAGACAGGACGCGCTGCCTTCAGAGGAGCGGGACGCTCTCTGGCGCGGCGTGCTGCGGTCTTTGGGCGGCAACACCGCTGAATAACTGAGTTAAACAAGAAAGACGAAACCGTCATGGTCACCAAAAAACCAAAAGGCCTGGGCCGCGGACTTGAAGCATTGCTGGGCCCCAAGGTCAGTGAATCTCTTGAGGCAGCTGATTCGAGTCTGACCAGCCCCGGCTTGCCAGCGTCACTGCGGCTGAGCGACATGGTGGCAGGCCAGTACCAGCCGCGCACCCGCATGGACGAGGGCGCACTGTATGAGCTGGCCGAGTCCATCAAGGCGCAGGGCATCATGCAGCCAATTCTGGTACGGCGCTTGGGCAGCGGGCCCAATGACGGCAAATATGAAATCATTGCCGGCGAGCGCCGCTTCAGGGCGGCTCGGCTCGCCGGGCTGGACAGCGTGCCGGTGCTCGTGCGCAATGTGCCAGACGAGGCCGCTGCGGCGATGTCGCTGATTGAAAATATCCAGCGTGAAGACTTGAACCCACTCGAAGAAGCCCACGGTTTGCAGCGTCTGGTCAAAGAGTTTGGGCTCACTCACGAACTGGCAGCACAAGCTGTAGGCCGCTCCCGCAGCGCCGCCAGCAACTTGCTGCGCTTGCTCAATTTAGCCGACCCGGTACAAACCATGCTGATGGCCGGCGACATTGACATGGGACATGCGCGAGCGCTCCTGGTACTTGAAAAAGCAAGCCAGATCACCGCCGCCAATCAGATCGCAGCCAAAAAAATGTCGGTGCGCGAAGCCGAGAGTCTGGTCAAAAAACTGGGTGCAGAGTTTTCTCTGCAGCCGCAAAAACCCGGCAAGGAAAAATCCCGCGATACACGCCGGATTGAAGAAGAGCTGGCCGATTTGCTGATGGCAGAAGTAGAAGTGCGGATCAAAAAGCAGGTCAAGCGCAACGGAAAACCCGTTCAGAGTGGCGAGCTTGCCATTCAGTTTGGCTCGCTTGAGGCGCTGAGTGGTTTGCTCGATCGGCTGCGCGGTAACAATGTGTAGCTTAAAAGTGCAAGATTGCGATAGTTTTGTGTATTTTGGTATGAAATAATCAGCACGTTAATATCGTGAAATATTTACCCGCCCTATCTTTACTCATCAGGAGATTCCCTTGAAATATCCGCTTCTAACAACCGCTTTTGTCAGTCTGACCGGCCTGCTGGGTGGCTGCGTTGCCACAGTGCCCACCATCGGGTCTGAAGCAGCCAGCACAGTTGTGACTGGCTCAACAGCGGGTGCTGGTGCACAAGGTGCCAACACGGCACTTGAAAAATGCGCCAGTCCGCTGGGCACGGTTGCGCTGGTTGAGGAAACGTCCGCTGACTGGTACCGCCTGTTCACGACAGAATACAAGCTGGGATCGACCGTGCCTGTGCTGCGCCTGATGATCCAGCAAAGCAACTGCTTCATCGTCGTCGAGCGCGGACGTGCGTTTGCCAACATGGAACGCGAGCGCGCCATTGCTGCATCGGGTCAGGGACGCACCGGAAGCAACATGGGCGGCGGGCAAATGGTTGCTGCTGACTACAGCATGACGCCTGAGGTCTTGGTCAGTGCGCGCGGCACCCGTGGTGGTGGTGGCGGGCTGGCAGGTTTTGGTGGTGCTTTGGGCATCTTGGGCGCTGTTGCAGGCGGCATTCGCACCAACGAGGCATCGACCATGCTGATGCTGACTGACAACCGCTCTGGCGTTCAGGTGTCAGCATCGCAGGGCAGCAGCGCCAACACAGACTTCAGCGTGGGCGCTGTGTTGTTTGGTGGTGGCGGCGGCGGCGGCATGAGCGGCTACACCAACACGCCTCAAGGCAAAGTTGTGATCGCAGCGTTCACCGATTCATACAACCAGATGGTCAAAGCACTGCGCGCCTACAAACCGCAAACCGTGCAAGGCCAAGGCTTGGGCGGTGGCGGCAAATTGGCAGTTGACGGTGCAGCGCCACCCAGCCAGACATCCGCACCAGGCGGTGTCCCGGCCCGCAGAGTGGCGCCAGCGGCAACAACAGCGCCTGTCAAGAAATAAGCTGCCAGACGTAAATAAAAAAGCACTTTCGGGTGCTTTTAATAAGGCAAATTCAGCAATAGTCCATATAAACA
Organism: Polaromonas sp.; assembly: GCA_025362315.1. Lineage (GTDB taxonomy): Bacteria > Pseudomonadota > Gammaproteobacteria > Burkholderiales > Burkholderiaceae_C > Polaromonas. Next base: position 86,050 of record JANYGP010000052.1, on the reverse strand, counting down.
GGGCGTAAGCAGCTCTGAAAACAATAGCAAAATCGGATTTGACGCCTGGTGGCTTTTTCCAGGTTGGCTGTTGTCAGAGCCGACCTGATTTGTCGTTTGTCATGAGAGTCAAACAAAGCTTGCAGCATTGTTGTGTATGTTCTGGTGCTTTGGTTACGAACTAAAAAGTGACCGAGCCAGCAGACGCTACCGAGATTAAAAAAATCCTGGCGAGCGGCAGAAACTGCTGCACTCATGTAAATTTGAGCAATATGCTATTATTTTAATAGCTGCTTGCGCTTTATTTATGTCGACTACAGCCTTAAAACATCAAGATCTGCAGATGCTTTGGACGGCTGAATAGATGTCATGACTGCGAAGACAAGTATCCAGCTCGGCGGTGGCGCTGCCAACTATTTCAGACTTCAGGCTGGATTTCCGTCTCCGTGTCAATGACGAGTGCCTTGCACATAATTCTGTTGCATCTTCTGCGTGCAGCTAGCAGCAGGCCGGTGTATTGCCCGAGCCAGGCGCAACACCAAAAGGAAGGCTCACACCGCAGCCTTCAAAAATGCCATAGTGCGTGTCAAAGTTGCCGATGAAATCAAAGTGCGGCGCAAAGCGGGTGCCATGCAGCATGTGCCAGGTGTTGCCACACACCGGGAAAACTTTGCCAGTTTGAATGTTGTGGTGCGCATCCAAAACAAAACGGCTGCCATGCCCGGCAATGGTGCCTTTGTAGATGACGGCCTGGCCAAAATCTTCGCACGCCGTCTCCAGCTCGGGCAGTTTGAAAAGGCGATACGTTGCTGAATAAAACTTCAGGTTGCCAACGCGTCTGGCCAGCTCTGGGTCAGTGATTTCAAGCAGACGGTCATCTGCCTGGCGCGGGTCGGCAAAGCCATGGCGATGCGCCAGCCGTTCAAAATCTTTCCAGTACAGCGCGCCGCCCAGGCATTCGCCATACAGCACCGGGTCGTTTTTAACCACTGCTGGTACACGCCGGTCTGAATACACGTCAGAAAAATAAAACTCGCCGCCTGGTTTGAGCAGCTTTTGTACGCCCGCCAACACCGCGTCCTTGTCGGGCGAAAGGTTGACCACACAGTTGGACACAATAACGTCAAAACTGCCTGGCTTCAGGTCAAGCTCGTCCAGGCGCTCAATGTAGCCATGCAAAAACGCCACGTTGCTGTAACCAAACAGGTCTGCATGATGCGCCTGATGCTGGCGCGCCACGGCCAGTTGCGCATCGGTCATGTCTATGCCCACGACAGCGCCCGTTGGCCCCACCATCTGCGCCAGCGCATACACATCGCGGCCAGAACCGCAACCCAGATCAAGCACACGGCAACCGTCAAGCAGCGGCGGGCAAACCAGTCCGCAACCGTAGTAGCGCGACAGCACATCTGGGTGAATGCGCGCCAGCAGTGGCTTTAGCCAGGACGGCATGGCGCTGGTGTCGCAGCAGGCGCTGGTTTTTAAATCGGCGGTGGCTTGCAGCTGGCGGCCATAGTAGTCGGCAACGACGCCATAGGTTTTTGCATTGTCTGGACGGCTTTCAAGCACAGCATCAGGTGTTGTCATTGTTTTTACGCTTGGATGAGTTAAAAGGAGTCAAAAATCAAATCAGGTAGATGCTGCAGATCAGCAGGCTCGTCAATGTCATGCAGCGTAGGCCCCAGCCATACACGCAGCTCGAGTGCTGCCATTCGCCGCAACGTCTCGGCAGCAACTACAGCTGTGCTCCAGGGCATCTGCTCAAAAAGTTCGGGGCAGGTCAACTTCAAACCCAGCAGCACATACCCGCCATCATGGGCCGGGAGCATCACTGCATCGTGTGTTTCAAGCTGCTGCGCTGCCTGCTGCAGCAGTGTGGTGGTCAACGCCGGGCAGTCTGTGCCAATCAGTAAAAAGGCTGTGTCAGCGCCATGGTTTGGCTCGGTCACGCGTTTGGCTGCGCGTGCCATGCGCGCACCCAGGTCGCCACTTCCTTGAGCGGTTTGCTGCACGGCACTGTCAATGGCCACACCTTGCCAGGCCGGGTCATTGGCAGCAGGGCTCATGCACAGCTCAACCTCGCCCACACCAGCTGCCAACGCACGTTGCACCGTGAGCGCCAACAGGCTGCGTGCAAGTGCTGCGGCACCGCCAGCGCCTAGGGCGGGTATCAACCTTGTTTTCACGCTGCCGGGCTGTGGCGCTTTGGCAAAAATCACGATGCGGGTCATAGAAGAACTACCAATACAGCTGCGCCAGACGCTCAGCCGGTACGCCGCGCCAGTAGGCAAACCGCAGGCGCCACATCAGCGCAATGGTGGGCCATGCGCCGCGTGTGTCCCAGCGCCTGCCGGATGTCGCAGCCTTCTGCACCAAGCAGGCGGGCTTTGAAAGTTTCAGCAAACGGCGCGACATGTCGATGTCTTCCATCAGTGGCTGCACGGTGTATCCCTTCATGCTTTCAAATGCAGTTTGGGTCATGAAGATGGCCTGGTCACCCGTGGCAATGCCAGTCAGGCGCGAACGGAAATTCATCAGCGCTGCAACGACAGGAAGCCAGGCTGATTTGCCTGCAATGCACACATCAAACCGGCCCCACACATGCAGGCCGCTGGCCAGCGCTTGTTGAACCAAGGCATCAGCACCAGCAGGCAGCACCGTATCGGCATGCAAAAAAAGCAGCACCTTGCCGTCTGCATGGGCAGCTCCTGTGTTCATCTGCAAAGCACGGCCCGGACCCGACTGAACAACCGTGAAAGCAGGCGACTGGCTTGCCAACGCCATTGCAATCGTTGCAATCGTCGCGTCTGTACTACCGCCATCTACAACAATAATTTGGGCCCCGTTGTTGACCAATGGTGCAAGTGCAGCAAGGCCGTCAGCGATGCCAGCAGCTTCATTGAGCACCGGTAGGATGATGGTCAACGCGCATTCTTTTTGCTGCATGTTCAAAGACGGATTCGCCTCAGTGTTCCAGCGCGCCACCGCAGCTGCTGCCTTGCCCGGCGGTGCAACCATAGCAGTGCCCTGCCACGCGAATGCTCTGCTTGTCAAAATCGGTTTTCAGCAAATCACGCAAATGCTTTCGCAGGCCGGTGGTGCCCAGGTTCAACCCCAGTTGCTGGTTGAAGTCGCAGTCAGATAGCCAGCCTTGCCAGTCCACGCTGACCATATTGCGGCACATCACCCCGTCCAGATTATTGGCCTGAAAACTGTTTTTCAGCAAGTCCATGTACGTGTCAAAGGTGCCCTTGGACACCAGTGTTGAGCCAAAGCGCTGTATCGGCATGTTGGTCAGTGCAAATAAGTCGTTGAACACAACGCTGAAGTGCTTGAGCAGCTCGCGCTTGTAGTCGGCTTGCAGCTGCTGCTGCTCTGGCGGCAAGGCCGCACCCTGCGGGTTGTACACCAGGTTCAATGACAGGCCTGAGCCAGGTTGCCCGTAGCCGAGCGCATTGAGTTTTTGCAGACCGGCAATGCTTTTGTCAAACACACCGTCGCCGCGCTGCTTGTCAACATTGGCGGCTGAATAGCAGGGCATGGAAGCCACCACGTCAACGCGCTGCGCTGCTAAAAATTCCGCCAGGTTTTCTTGTCCGGGCTCAAACAGCACGGTCAGATTGCAGCGGTCGATCACCCGCACGCCAAGTGCGCGCGCCGCTTGCACCAGAGCTTTAAAGCCGGTGTGCAACTCGGGTGCGCCGCCGGTCAGGTCCAGCGTTTTGATGCCGCGTGCAGTCAAAACTTGTGGAATCAAGTCAAGCATGGTCGCGTCCATCATCTCTGTACGGTGCGGGCCGGCATTGACATGGCAGTGCAGGCAGCTCTGGTTGCACAGGTAGCCCAGGTTGACCTGCAGCGTGTCAAGCGGTTTGCGGCGCAGCGGCGGGAAATGGGTTTTTTGCAGCAGGGGCAGTGTGTCGTGCATCGGTGTCTTTCAATCAATTGTCTGAACGCAAAATCACATCAAGCCGCGCCCGCACTTCGGCGGACATGTCGCCTGGCTGCGTGACCAGCGCGTTTTGCAATGCTGTGTGCGCCGCGCTGGCTTGTGTCTCAAGCGCCAGCAGCTTGATGGCGTGCGCCACAATGAGTTGCGCGCGCGCAGCGTTTTTCATCAGGTTGGCCAGCGCCATGTTGGCCGTGACATGCGCCTCTACAGGGTGCCAGCAGTCAAAGTCTGTCACCATCGCCAAAGTAGCGTAGGCCATTTGCGCCTCACGCGCCAGCTTGGCTTCTGGCATGTTGGTCATGCCAATCACATCGGCGCCCATGCCGCGGTACCAATGCGATTCAGCTGAACAAGAAAACTGCGGGCCTTCAATGCAGACGTAGGTGCCGCGCTGATGAAGACTGGGGCGAGGCAAATCCTGAAAATTTTCCTTGTCTAAAACTAACTCAACTGCAGCAGCCAAACTAGTTGCCACCACGTTGCAAACCGGCTGCGCCAAAGACACATGGGCCACAGCACCTTGACCAAAAAACGTAGCGTCCCGCCGCTTGGTCAGGTCAATGAACTGGTCGGGCAGCACCATGTCCAGTGGTTTGATGTGTTCGCGCAATGAGCCAACCGCTGACACTGACAACAGCCAGCGCACACCCAGCTGCTTCATGGCATAAATGTTGGCGCGGTACGGCACTTCAGATGGAAGCAAGCGGTGCCCGCGTGCATGACGCGCCAAGAAAGCCACGCTTGCGCCGTGCAGTTTGCCGGTGACCAACGCATCAGACGGCGCGCCAAATGGCGTGTCCATGATGTGCTCTTGCATCTCTTCAAGCCCCTGCATCTGGTACAGGCCACTGCCGCCCATGACGCCGATCAACGCCTGTGTCATTTGTTAAGTTCCTTTGCTTTCAGCACAGACCCGTTATTCCTGCACCCTTCACCCTGCACCTTTGTTGTCGCAGCTGGCCTGTATTTCTTACAGTCAAACCCAACAGTTTGTAAGAACCTGAACCCGTTGCAGACCAAGCTCGCAGTATGACAAAAAAAAGTTCCCCTTGAATTCACGCAAACTGATTGTTGCTGTGCTGCTGCTGGTTTGCGTTGCCGCTTTTTTTATCTTTGATTGGGGCAGATTTTTCAGTCTGGCTTACTTGAAAGAAAGTCAGGCATCGTTTGCTGCGGTGTATGCCCAGCGCCCGGTGCTGGTGACTGCTGCCTTTTTTGCAGCGTATGTGGCAGTCACAGCGCTGTCGCTGCCAGGTGCCGTCATCATGACGCTGGCCGCAGGCGCTGGCTTTGGACTGGTGTTTGGCACGGTGCTGGTGTCATTTGCATCCACCATCGGCGCAACGCTGGCCATGCTGGCAGCGCGCTACATGCTTCGCGACGCCATTCAAAAACGCTTTGGCCAGCGCCTGCTTGACGTCAACAAAGGCATCGAAAAAGAAGGTGCGTTTTACCTGCTCACATTGCGGCTGATTCCGGTAGTGCCGTTTTTTGCACTCAATTTGCTGATGGGTTTGAGCCGCATGAAGACCTGGACGTATTTTTGGGTCAGCCAGCTGGGCATGCTGGCTGGCACGGTGGCGTTTGTGAATGCCGGCACCCAGATTGCCAAAATTGACTCGTTGAAATCAATTTTGTCGCCCGGCCTCATTAGCTCGTTTGTGTTACTAGGCCTGTTGCCGCTGGTCGTTAAACAGGTGCTGGACTTTTTCAAAAGCCGCAAAGTATATGCACGCTGGAAATCCGTCAAGCCCGTTAAATTTGACCGCAATCTGGTGGTGATTGGTGCAGGTGCGGGCGGCCTGGTGACTGCGTACATTGCGGCAGTCGTCAAAGCCAAAGTCACGCTGGTTGAAGCCCACAAAATGGGCGGCGACTGCCTGAACTATGGCTGCGTGCCCAGCAAGGCATTGATTCGCAGCGCCGCGCTGGCACACCAGATGCGCCATGGGGCTACTTACGGATTGGCCGATGTGGAACCCAGCTTCAGTTTTAAAGGCGTGATGCAGCGCATCCAGGCCGTGGTGCGCGCGATTGAACCGCACGACAGCGTTGAGCGCTACACCAGCCTGGGCGTTGACGTGGTGCAGGGCGACGCCCGCATTGTGAACCCGTGGACGGTTGAGATTGCGCTGAACGGTGGCGAGGTGCAAACCCTCACAACCCGCAGCATTGTGATTGCCGCCGGGGCGCGGCCTTTTGTGCCGCCGTTGCCTGGTCTTGAAGACACGGGCTATGTGACCAGCGACACGCTGTGGGAACAATTTGAAAAGCTCGACACCGTGCCCAGGCGCCTGGTGGTGCTGGGCGGCGGGCCGATTGGCTGTGAGCTGGCGCAAGCTTTCGCACGGCTGGGCTCACAGGTCACGCTGGTGGAGATGGGGCCGCGTTTGCTGGTGCGCGAAGATGAGGAAGTGTCAACTTTGATCAAGGCTGAGCTGGTGGCTGATGGCGTGACAGTCATGACCCGCCACAAAGCACTGCGTTGTGAAAAAAAAGCGGATGGCAAAGCGCTGTGGGCAGAACAGGTCAGCGACACATCCAACCACGCATCCAACCCCGCACAAGACATCTGCATAGATTTTGACGAGCTGATATGCGCAGTTGGCCGTGTGGCCCGGCTGACGGGTTACGGCCTGGAAGACCTGGGCATCCCGACCCAGCGCACGGTCGATGTCAATGACTATCTGCAAACCATTTACCCCAACATATTTGCGGCAGGCGATGTGGCCGGGCCGTACCAGCTGACGCACGTGGCCGCGCACCAGGCCTGGTACGCGGCGGTCAATGCATTGTTTGGAGATTTGAAGCGCTTCAAGGCTGACTACTCGGTGATTCCGTGGACCACTTTCACGTCGCCCGAGGTCGCGCGGGTGGGCTTGAATGAACAGGAAGCAATCGACAAAAACATTGCATGTGAAGTGACCCGCTACGCTCTGTCTGACCTGGACCGCGCCATTGCCGACAGCACCGCACATGGCTTTGTCAAAGTGCTGACCGTGCCCGGCAAGGACACAATTTTGGGCGTAACGATTGTGGGCGAACATGCAGGCGATTTGTTGTCCGAATACGTGCTGGCCATGCGGCACAGATTAGGTCTGAATAAAATTTTGTCGACCATCCACACCTACCCGACGATGGCAGAAGCCAACAAATACGCCGCCGGTGAGTGGAAACGCGCACACCAGCCCGTAAAACTGCTGGCATGGGTTGCCAAGTACCATGCGTGGAAAAGAGGCTGACATGGTGGGTAAAGAGGGGCTGCCGTGAAACTTCCAGCATTGGCAAATGCTATTGTTTCAGTAGCTGCTTGCGCCCAATTTATATGGGCTAGCGATCTTTTTTTAATGATAAATAAGCATGTTTGATGTCTATTTGAGGTCGGGGCGGCTCGCAGTGCATTACGCCGTGGCGGCCGGTAGCTGCGTTGCAGCAGGTCAGGTGGCAGCCCAAAGCATTGCGCCTGGTGCGCAGCTGCGCTGGCGCTGGCGGCTTGACCAGAGCCTGGTCAATGCTGATTTGCGTCAAAAACGCGGCGACGATTCACCGCTCAAGGTGTGTTTGCTGTTTGGTGTGCCGCTGGCCGAACTCAGTTTTATTGACCGCAGCATGCTCAGCTTTGCGCGGTCTGTCAGTGACGAAAAGCTGCCAAGTGCCACGCTTTGCTATGTGTGGGACCACACGCTACCTACTGGCACGCTGCTCAGCAACGCCTACACCTCACGGGTGCGCATGCTGGTTCTTGGCAGCGGTGATAAAAACCTGGGCCAGTGGGTGATGCATCAGCGTGATGTGGCGGCTGACTTCGAGCTGGCGTTTGGTGGCGACAAGGGTGGCGAGAAGGGCAACAATGGCTTGCCTCTGCTCGATGCCGTGTTGGTCGGTGCGGACTCCGACAATGCGGGCGGCCAGAGCCTGGGCTATGTGGGCGATGTCACACTTGGCCCATGACATTGCCGTTTCAGTTTGGGTTTGAATTTTTATGAAGCATTTGGTGTTGCTAGGCGCAGGCCATGCGCATGTCCATGTGCTTGAAGGCCTTGCTGCGCACAAGCCCCGTGATGTGCGCGTCACGCTGATTGCGCCAGTTGACGCGCAGCTGTATTCCGGCATGGTGCCCGGTTTTGTGGCGGGGCATTACACGCTGGATGAGTGTGTCATTTCACTGAAGCGGCTGATTGAGACCAGTGGTGTGCAATTTATTGAAGGCAGCGCCGCCAGCATCAAAGCAGACATTCAGATGCTGACGCTCAGCGATGGCCAGGTGATTGACTACGATGTGCTGAGCCTGAACACTGGCGCTTCAATAGATTTTGAAAAAATCGAGGCGGTGATGCCCGGTGCCCGCAAGCAGGCGATGTTTGTGAGGCCGATGCCAGTGTTCGTCAAGCTGTGGCCACAAGCACTGGCGCTGGCCGCATCCAGACCTTTGCACTTGGCCGTGGTGGGCGCGGGCGCTGCCGGGCTGGAGCTGGCCATGGCCGCAGCCCATCAGCTTCGCGGGCCTGCGTACCCGCCCGGCAGCCGCATCACGCTGGTCACCGGCAGTTTGGCGCCCGCCCAGAGTTACCCGCCCAGCGTGCAGCGCCGCGTGCTGCGCACGCTTGAGCACCTCGAGATCACCGTGGTGCAAGAAAGCTGCGTAGCGGTCAATGAAGGCGAACTCGTGCTTGGCAGCTGCGCCAAGCTGCCATGCGACGTACCGCTGCTGGCCATAGGTGTGCAGGCCCCCGCCTGGCTGGCAAACAGCGGCCTGGCGCTGGACGAAAAAGGCTTCCTGGCAGTGGACCACTTTCAGCAAAGCACCAGCCATGCGTTGGTGTTTGCAGTCGGTGATGTGGCCTCCAGAGCCGATTCGCCGCACAGCCGCAGCGGTGTGTATGCGGTGCGTGCCGGGCCGCCGCTGCTGCGCAATTTGCTGGCCGGTATCGGCTCACAGGCATTGACGCCTTACGCGCCTCCAGCACGCACACTGAACCTGCTGTCGTGCGGCAGTCGCTATGCCATTGCCGCCTGGGGACCGTTCAGTGTGGAGGGCGGCTGGGTCTGGCGCCTGAAGGACCGGATCGACCGCCAGTTTGTACAGCGCTACAGCGTTTGAGAGCTGCCACACCTTCTTTTTTCAAGCAAAAAGTCTTGCAGGCCAATATTTATGGGCGCTAACAGCTACGTAACTGATAGCAATCAGCCCGGTTGAATAAATCACCAGCTGAAAATCTTCCCCGGATTCATGATGTTCTGCGGGTCCAGCGCATGCTTGATGGTGCGCATCATGTTGACGGCTCCGTCACCTGCCTCAGTGACCAGAAAATCCATTTTATGCAGGCCCACACCATGCTCACCTGTGCACGTGCCTTCCAGTGCCAGGGCTCTGGACACCAGCTTGTGATTCAGCTCTTCGGCAATACGGCGTTCTTCTGGAATGTTCGGGTCAATCAGGTAGCCAAAGTGAAAATTGCCGTCGCCCACATGGCCCACCAGAAAGTACGGGATGGGGGTGGCATCCACCTCGGCAATCGAGTCGAGCAGGCAATCCGCCAGGCGTGAAATCGGCACACAGGTATCGGTAGAAATGGCGCGGCAACCGGGCCGCGACTGCAGGGCCGCAAAGTAAGCGTTGTGCCGCGCAGCCCACAGGCGTGTGCGCTCTTCCGGCGTGCTGGCCCATTCAAACGCATCGCTGCCATGTCCGCTGGCAATTTCTTGTACCAGCTCGGCTTGCTCTTTCACGCTGTTGGGTGAGCCATGAAACTCCATCAGCAGCATTGGTGCTTCACGCAGCGTGGTTTTTGAATGCTTGTTGACCATGCGAATCGTGTTGCCGTCAATCAGCTCCACACGCGCAATCGGTATGCCCATCTGGATGACTTCAATCGTGGTGCGCACAGCTGCTTCAATACTGGGGAACGAGCACACCGCTGCGCTGATGGCTTCAGGCAGCGGATACAGTTTGACAGTCACTTCCGTGATCACACCCAGCGTGCCTTCGCTGCCGACCATCAGGCGCGTCAGGTCATACCCAGCCGATGATTTTTTGGCCCGCGTGCCAGTGCGGATCACTTCGCCGCTGGCCGTGACAACCTCAAGGGCCAGCACGTTTTCACGCATCGTGCCGTAGCGCACGGCGTTGGTGCCGCTGGCGCGCGTGGCGCTCATGCCGCCCAGCGTGGCGTCGGCACCGGGATCAATCGGAAAAAACAGGCCCGTGCTTTTGACTTCTTCGTTAAGCTGCTTGCGCGTGACGCCGGCCTGCACCGTCACGGTCAAATCTTCAGCGTTGATGTGCAGCACGCGGTTCATGCGGCTGACGTCAACACTGATCCCGCCTTGTACTGCGAGCAAATGGCCTTCAAGCGACGTGCCCACCCCAAACGGTATCACCGGCACGTTGTGCAGGGCAGCCAGCTTGACTGCATCCGCCACATCCTGGGTGCTCTCAGCAAACACCACAGCAGAAGGCGGTGGCGAAGCAAACGATGATTCATCACGCCCATGCTGCTCGCGCACAACAAGCGCTGTCGAACAACGCTCGGCAAAACGTGCTTTCAACGCATCGATCAAAACAGCAGGTGTGTCGCGCTGGGCAATTGCAGGCAACAGATGCTGTGTCAGGTGTGGGGGCAGCGGTGCATTCATAAAATTCCTGACAGTGATTCCGGCAGAACAGGTTGACAGTTTCTGGTTGCCCAAGTCGCCTTGTTACAGCACACGCTGACGCTTGTGCGCTTCAAAAAACTTGTGCGCTCCCAACAAACCGGGCGTCGTCTGATTATGAAACAACTCATGCCAATCAGCGCCGCCCATCAGTTTGACGACAGCCAATAAAAAAGCTTGCCGCATCCGTCAGGACACGACAAGCCGTCGTGGATCACAGTGAATCAGAAATTCACGATCCTGCAGCCTTGCTGAACTCTTCACGCGAAATAAATCCATCGGCATTGGTGTCCAGCTGATCAAACTTGTCTGCAATGGCAGGCATCATGGCGGCTTCCTTTTTATCCAGCTTGCCATCTTTGTTGGTGTCGGCTTTGGCAAATGCAGCATCCAGATCTTTGGCGCTTGCATTGGCTTGTGGGCCTGCTGCCATGGGCGCGGCGGTTGATTGCGCATAGCTGGCGCCCGCACCCAGGACCAGCGCAGACAACAGCACCACGCTGCGCAATTCAAAGTTGGGAATAAAATGGCGTTTGCGGTTTTTCATGAAAATAATCAGGGTGACCTGAAGAGTTGAGAAGCCTGCATTGCAACGGATTCAGCGGGCCCTGACCAGCATCTTTTCAATGCGTTTCCTCAGTCCACATCAAGCGCCAGCTCGACACATTTGTTTTCGCGATGTAACGCTGTTGTTCTAATGGTTCGCCAATTGCTGTCATCCCCTCACTACAAAGTTTTCAAATGGCCAACAGACTCACACAAATTGCTACCCGCACTGGCGACAATGGCACCACCGGGCTGGGCGATAACACCCGCGTCAGCAAGGACAGCCTGCGCGTGCACGCCATGGGCGATGTGGACGAGCTCAACTCAAGCATCGGCGTCCTGCTCTGCGAGGTCATGCCCAACGGCGTGCGCGAACTGCTGGTAGAAATACAGCACCAGCTGTTCAATCTGGGCGGCGAGTTAAGCATTCCCGGTTACGAGTTACTCAAACCAGAGGCCGTTGTACAACTTGACGCTGCACTTGCCCAGCACAACGCAGCGCTGCCGCGACTGGCCGAGTTTATTTTGCCTGCTGGCTCGCGCGCTGCAGCATTGGCCCATGTGTGCAGGACTGTGGCACGCAGGGCTGAACGCTCAGTGGTGGCACTCGGCTCAGCAGAAGCCCTGAAGGATGCGCCACGCCAGTATTTAAACCGTTTGAGTGACTTGCTGTTTGTGCTGTCACGCGTGCTCAACCGGATGGATGGCGGTGACGATGTGTACTGGAAAAGTGAACGCATGGCCCAATCGGGCATGACAAACCCAGAGCCATGACAGGTTTGCCAGACAAGTCAGAGTGGTGTCAACATCGGTTTTCAACGGCATGTCCAGGCAGTTTTGTTACACCATAATTGTCCAACAGGGATAACATACAGTAGCGTTAACCTACAGCACACCCACCATGACTCTGCTCAAGAATCTGACCACAGCAAACACACGCCCATTAACGCCCCCATTAGCGCGCCCATTAACGCGCCCGTTGATGCAGGCGCTGGAAAAAAACGATCTGGTTGAAGAGTCGGTCAAGCAATCGGCTGACGAGTTGATGCTGGTCAATGCGGTGCTCAAGTCAGAAGTGCCCAGCCGGGCACACAGCCACGATGTTGCTGTTGCACTGGAAAAAGTTGACAGCATCAATGAGGTCATGCAGGAATCAGCGCAGGAGCTGGCCGCTGTCAACGATTTGCTGGAAGATGAGATTGACGAGCGCATTCGTCTCGAGCGCGAGTTGCTGGCTGCCAAAACCGCACTGGCACGCGCGTCAGGCTGACTGCCTGTTCAGGTTAAGCTGGCGGGATGCCTGCTACCTACATACCGCAAATACGCCTTTATCAGGACTGGCTGGCCACTGAACGCGGCATCCGCTTTGCTGATTACGCTGCGCTGCATCACTGGTCCGTTACAGACTTGAATGCCTTCTGGCAAAGCATCTGGGATTACTTTGATTTGCAGTCGCCAACACCGCACACATCAGTTGTGCACGGCCAGATGCCCAATGCCAAGTGGTTCGACGGCGCACACCTGAACTATGCGGCGCAGGTTTTTCGCCATGCAGATGCAGCGCATGCGGCGGGCCTGGCTGCGATCATCAGCCACAATGAATCCAGCCTGGCCAGCGGCGCAGCGGCACAAGAGCTCAGCTGGCCTGAGCTGCGCCGGCAAGTTGCCACACTTGCCCGTCACCTGCAGGCAAGCGGCGTTACGCCTGGCGACCGCGTGGCCGCCTACCTGCCGAATATTCCCGAAGCCATGGTGGCGTTTTTAGCCACCGTCAGCATTGGCGGCGTGTGGAGCATTTGCGCCCCTGACATGGGCACAGCCGCGGTGCTGGACCGCTTCAGACAGATTGAACCCAAAGTGCTGATTGCAACAAATGCAGTGACTTATGGCGGCAGACAGACGGACCGCAGCGCGGTGGTCAATGAGTTGTGTGCCGGGCTTGCCAGTGTGCAGCATGTGATTATTCAGGATAATGCAATTGCTATTGATTCAGGAGCTGCTTGCGCCCATATTACTTGGGCTACAGCCCTGAATGATGCTGACAATCAGGCCAAAGCGGCTTTATTTGAGCCTTTGAATCTGCTGTTTGACCACCCGCTGTGGATTGTTTATTCCAGCGGCACCACTGGCTTGCCCAAGCCCATCGTGCATGGCCATGGGGGCACGCTCATTGTGGCACTGGCACTCAAAGTTTTGCACAACGACATTGGCTGCAGCTACCACCCCAACAGTTTTGGCGAGCGTTACCACTGGTACAGCTCAACCGGCTGGGTGATGTGGAACGCGCAGGTCAGCGGCCTGCTGAACGGCACAACCTGCGTGATATTTGATGGCAACCCGGGTGGAACCAGAGCGCAACCCGACTGGACAACGCTGTGGCGCTTTGCCGCGCAAACCGGCGTCACCTTTTTTGGCGCAGGTGCAGCGTTTTATGCCAACTGCATGAAGGCCAGTGTTGACCTGGGCACGTGTGGCGACTTGTCCAGCGTGCGGGCGCTGGGCTCTACTGGCTCACCTTTGTCAACGGACGCGCAGCAGTGGGGGACGGAGCAGTTCGCAGCACTCGGCCAGCCAGACATCTGGTTTTGCAACATCTCGGGCGGCACTGATTTTGCGGGTGCATTCATCGGCGGCAACCGCGAGCTGCCGCAGATTGCCGGCGAGATGCAGTGCCGCCTGCTGGGCTGCGCCGTTGAAGCCTGGAATGAAGCGGGTGAGCCAGTCATTGGCGAAGTTGGCGAGCTGGTGTGCTCACAACCGATACCATCCATGCCGCTGTATTTTTGGGGTGACGAGGGCAATGCGAGGTATATCTCCAGCTACTTTGACATGTACCCCGGTGTCTGGCGGCACGGCGACTGGCTCAAGATCACCGAGTCAGGCAGTTGCATCATCTACGGTCGCAGTGACGCCACCATCAACCGCCACGGCCTGCGGATGGGCACCAGCGAGCTGTACAGCGCGATAGAGGCGCTGCCCGAGGTGCTGGACTCGCTGGTGGTAGACCTTGAATACCTGGGCCGTGAAAGCTACATGCCGCTGTTCGTTGTGCTGCGCGCGGGTGTGCTGCTTGACGAAGCGATGAAAGCAAAACTGAACAACGCGATCAAAACCGCGCTGTCGCCACGCTTTGTTCCCAACGGTATTTTTGTCGTAGCCGAGATTCCGCGCACGCTGTCCGGCAAAAAGCAGGAGCTGCCGATTAAAAAGCTGCTGCTTGGGGCAACCCTCGACAAGGTAGTGAACCGTGACGCGATGGCCAACCCGGCTTGTCTGGACTGGTATGTTGAGTTTGCGGAGGCTTATGCCCTGCGTTGAAGGTTGACCAGCACAATACCGACCGCCACCGCACCGAGCGCCGCAACCAAGCCCGGCGTCACGCTTTCCTTCAGCCACAGCGCACCAAACAGCAATGCAAACAGCGGCGTCAAAAATACAAACACTGAAATCTTTGTCGCCGGATAGCGCCCCAGCATCCACATCCAGGCCAGGTAGCTGGCAAAGGCACCCACAGCCGTTTGCAAAAACAGCGAAGTAATGGCAAACGGGCTGAACTGCCACACCCAGGCCTCGCCAAGGGCCAACGACAACAACGGAAAGCACACTGCACTGACCGAGAGTTGGTAGAACAACAGTTTTTCAGCAGAAATTTTTGACAGGCCGGATGCGCGAATCACCAGCGTCGTCAGCCCCCACAACATGCCGGCGGCCAGGCCCAGCATATCGCCGCGCAAAGTGGCTACGTCATTGCCAGCAAAGCCTTCGCGCAAGGCAAATGCCACGCCTAGAAAGGCACACACCAGCCCCAGCCACTGCAAGCCGCTCAATTTTTCAGACTTGATCCACAGCGGCACAAGTACCGCCACCCAAAATGGCGAGGTATACAAAAACACCGTCAAACGCGACGCGGTGGTGTACTGCAGACCGATATAGATACAGGCAAACTCTGCCGCGAACAAACTACCGGCCAGCAAACCCGCTTTGAGCGACGCATCCCGTGTAAACAATGGCACCCTGCGAGCCAAGCACCACAACCACAACAAAGCAGTAGCGCCCCACAAGCGCAACGACGCCTGAAACATTGGCGGTATCTCAGCCAGCGTGGCTTTGATCAGCACTTGCTGCAAGCCCCAAAAGACGCAACAACCCAGCAACAGGGAAATGGCAAAGGCGTCGAGATGGGTTTTGCGTGCAGTCATCATGCAGATATTAGCTCTGATAACGGTTTGACAAAGCATCCAATCGAGGTGCGAACATGAACAAACAGCAGCAAGAAACGAGTTGGCATTCGATCAGTTAAATGCCTACCGTTGTGGCACCCAGCGCTGCCATAAAACTGGATCTACCCCGTTCGTTCAACCTAGAAAAAGCAGTTGATCGCTCGCTAACACATCGCAAACCGCATGAATAATGACCAAGTCCTCGTGCCTCAGGCTCATCTCCTGGGTGACAACGCTATGGTGCGTTTACTCCATAACAAAAGTTCATGGCCTTCATGAAAACATGTAAATAGATTTTTACGTTCACGCTGCATAAAGTGGCCAGTCCGCAGAAATCAAACAAGACCAAGCGGATTATTTAATTGGAGACAAATATGGCTAGTAAACTTGCCGCGAATAGCGGCGTCGAATCTTTTGAGGATAAAACCTACGCAAAAGTAACGTGGCGTTTGATTCCTTTTTTATTTCTTTGTTACGTTGTGGCTTACCTTGACCGGGTCAATGTTGGATTTGCCAAGTTGCAGATGCTTTCCGACCTCAAATTCAGCGATACCGTATACGGCCTGGGCGCAGGCGTGTTCTTTATTGGCTACTTTCTATTTGAAGTGCCGTCCAACATCATTTTGTCGAAAACGGGCCCACGCATCTGGATCGCCCGCATCATGATCACCTGGGGCGTTATTTCTTCGCTGATGATGTTTGTCAGCTCAGTTGAATCGTTTTACATATTGCGTTTCCTCCTGGGTGTGGCCGAAGCCGGATTTTTCCCTGGCATTATTTTGTATCTCACTTATTGGTATCCGGCACACCGCCGGGGCCGTATCGTCGCCCTTTTCATGACAGCTATTGCATTTGCGGGCGTCATCGGCAGCCCGCTTTCGGGATGGATCATGAAAACATTTGCCGGCGTCAACAGCTGGACCGGATGGCAATGGTTGTTTTTGCTCGAAGGCGTACCTTCGGTGCTCGTTGGCATCTGGGTGCTGTTCTATCTGGACGACAGCGTAAACAGCGCTAAGTGGCTGTCTGACAATGAAAAATTGCAAATTGAAGGCGATATTGCAGGCGAAGAGAAGGGCAAGCAACACATGACGCTTAGCCAGGTTTTTTCCAGTGGCAAGGTGTGGACGCTGTCCTTTATCTACTTCTCGTTCATCATGGGTCTTTACGGTGTCAGCTTCTGGCTGCCCCAGCTCATCAAAAACACTGGCGTTAAAGACGTGCTCGACATTGGCTTGCTTACGGCGATTCCCTACAGCGTGGCGGCGGTCGTCATGGTGCTTATGGCCCGTAGCTCAGACGCAACGGGAGAAAGGCGCTGGCATACCGCAGTAGCCGCAATGCTTGGCGCCGGAGGGCTGATCGTTAGCGCTATTTACGGCTCAAATACTGTTCTGGCAATGATGGCGCTGTCAGTTGCAACTGCGGGCATTCTGTCTACCCTGCCTTTGTTCTGGACGTTGCCAACAAGTTACCTTGCGGGCACGGCAGCCGCCGCCGGTATTGCGATGATCAATTCCATCGGTAACCTGGCCGGCTTTGTCAGCCCTTACATGGTCGGAGCAATCAAGGATGCCACTCAAAGCACCGCGATTGGCATGTACTGCCTTGCGGCGAGCCTAGTCTTAGGTGGCGCTCTGGTAGTTCTTGCGATTCCACGCGCCATGTCACGTTGAGAATATCGCAAGACAGTACCAGGAAATCACTCAGCAAACCCCAATGGGAAAAGCTGCCCAATAGGGTTTGCTGCTTGACGTGCTGTGTGCAATTAGCAGCAGCTGAGATATCTCGGAGTATTGGTGCCTTGCAACTCACAGATCGGCTGCAACTCCTGCTCTGCAAAGTGATGCTGCTAAAGAATCACTTAAATAAAATTTTTTATCAGACCAAAAAATGCCCCTACTTAAAGTTCACACCATCACGATTTCGTGGTGGCACTCTTTGAAACTTTCCATGCAATCATTTGTTGCAGCCTTCCACTTAATCGATTTGCATAAGCTTTATAGGCCCAAGTGATGGCAGACTCCAAGGCTCATTCAGCCAACATACGAAGCAGCTTGCTGGAGTTTTTCAACACCGCACTGGCCAGTGTTGACCCCTTGAACCTGGTGGGCAACTTTTTGCCACCCAGGCCAAAGGGGCGGGTGATTGTGCTGGGTGCGGGCAAAGCCAGCGCGCGCATGGCACTGGCCGTTGAGCAGTGCTGGCCCGGCCAGCTGGAAGGGCTGGTCATCACGCGGTATCACCATGCTGAGGTATGCAAGCAGATTGAAGTTGTGGAGGCTTCGCATCCCGTGCCTGACAACGCCGGGTTTGATGCCACGCAGCGCCTTTTGAGGCTGGCTCAAACAGCCGGGCCTGACGATATGGTGCTGTGCCTGGTGTCAGGAGGTGGATCATCGCTACTGACGATGCCAGCGCCCGGCGTGTCGCTAGAGGACAAGCAGCAGGTCAACCGTGCATTACTGGCCAGCGGCGCGCACATTGGCGAAATAAACTGCGTCAGGCGACATTTGTCATCCGTTAAAAATGGCCGCCTTG
This sequence comes from Polaromonas sp., assembly GCA_025362315.1. Classification (GTDB taxonomy): domain Bacteria; phylum Pseudomonadota; class Gammaproteobacteria; order Burkholderiales; family Burkholderiaceae_C; genus Polaromonas. The sequence goes on along the minus strand of JANYGP010000052.1, from coordinate 68,158 downwards.
GCACAGCCTGCGGACGCGCATACGTACTGACCTTGATTATTTCGGATGTGCCCGATGATGATGCTGCGGTGGTGGCGTCTGGCCCCACGCTGGCTGATGGCTCCATCGCAGCGGATGCGCTGGACATTCTTCGGCGCCACCACATCACGTTACCGGCGTCTGTCCGTGCTGCGTTTTGCAGGCCTGCGCCAACGTCAGAATTTTGTTCGATTGGGCAGCGCGACCACTTCGTGATTGCCACCGCAAACGACGCATTGAACGCAGTTCAAACCAGTGCCGAGAAGAGCGGCTGGCATGTGCTGAACCTGGGCGCGTCAATTGAGGGCGAAGCACGAGAAGCGGGCAAGGTAATGGGCGGGATGGTCAAACATTTAGCGCGCGTCCGTTCAAGTGCTACCGGTAACCAGGTGCCGCTGCTGATGCTGTCAGGTGGTGAAACCACAGTCACGCTGCGCCACCCAACGCCTGGTCGGGGAGGGCGTAACGTGGAGTTTTTACTCTCGCTTGGCCTGCAGGCAAAGTCGCTGACCAATCTGACGGCACTGGCCTGCGACACCGACGGAATTGACGGCAGCGAGACCAGCGCAGGCGCGCTGTGGGATCCGACCACGGTGCAACGCGCACAGGCTCTTGGCTTGTGCCCTGCCGAGCACCTGCATCGGCATGACGCCAGTACATTTTTTGAAAGCCTGGGTGACCTGGTCACAACGGGCCCTACACGCACCAACGTCAATGACTTTCGAGCTATCGCTTTAACTTAAAACGCGTTAACCTGGATCCGCACAAATCATGAGCCGTAAAACAAAAATCATTGCCACACTGGGCCCTGCCAGCAGCACAGCTGCGCAAATTGAAGCCTTGGCGCGGGCAGGCGCAGACGTATTCCGGTTGAACTTCAGCCACGGCACGCATGCAGATCACCAAGCCAGAGCCAGCGCCATACGCCAGGTTGAAACAAAGCTCGGGCGGCCGCTGGGTATCTTGCTCGATCTGCAAGGCCCCAAGCTAAGGATAGGCCAAATCGCCGCTGGCAAAGCCACGCTGATAGAAGGTCAAGAGTTTCGGCTCGACAACAACCCGACACCAGGCGATGCCACACGTGCTTATTTGCCGCATCCCGAGATATTTGCAGCACTGCTGCCAGGCCACCATTTGCTGATTGACGACGGCAAGATCAAGCTGCGTGTCACGCACGTCAGCGCTTGCGAGGCCCGCACGCAGGTGGTCTTTGGCGGTGTGCTGTCAGACCGCAAAGGTGTGAACGTGCCCGACAGTGCGCTGGCTGTGTCTGTCTTAACAGACAAAGACAAAAACGATCTGGCCTTTGGCCTGGCGCTCGGTGTGGACTGGGTCGCGCTGAGTTTTGTGCAATCTGCCAACGACGTCAAAGAGCTGCGCAAGCTGGTGCAACACCGTGCAGGCATCATTGCCAAGCTGGAGAAACCGCAGGCCTTGCAATGTCTGGACGAAATTGTGGCCGAGGCCGATGCGGTGATGGTGGCACGCGGCGATTTGGGCGTTGAAATGCCGCCTGAGGACGTACCCATCTTGCAGCGGCGCATTGTGCGCGCCTGCCGGGCAGCAGGCAAACCGGTGGTGGTGGCCACGCAAATGCTGGAATCGATGATCACCCAGGCCACGCCAACCCGGGCTGAAGCATCAGACGTGGCCACCGCCGTGTACGACGGTGTGGATGCAGTCATGCTGTCGGCTGAATCGGCATCAGGTGACTACCCGGTACAGGCCGTCAGCATGATGGCGCGCATCATCACGCAAGTTGAAGCTGACCCATTGCAACGCCAAACCATGCGCGCGGCCATACCTGTGCGTCAGGCGGCCAGCGCCGGCGCCATTGGCGCGGCTGTGCGCTGCATTGCCGATGTGGTGAAGGTATGTGCTACCGTGACCTACACATCGTCAGGCGCCACCGCACTGCGCGTGGCCCACGAGCGGCCAGAGTCCATGATTCTGGGCTTGTCGCCCAAGCACGCTACGGTGCGGCGTTTGAGTCTGGTCTGGGGTGTCAAACCCCTGCTAACCAAAGACGCAGAGAGCGTTGAAGAGATGGTCGATACCGCAGAACGTGCCGCACACGCCATGGGCTATGTATTGCCTGGGCAAACGCTGGTAGTGGTAGCTGGTATGCCATTTGGCACACCTGGATCGACCAACTTGCTGCGACTGGTTGCAATTCCTGGCGCTAACTTGGCAATCGCCTGAGCACACCATCATGCTGGCTGCGCTCTATTGGGGTTCCCGTAAAGAAACGCGACAAACCAGCTTGGCTTGTTGGCAAAAAACCCTTGGTGTAATGGCGCAGGCGGAGTTGCATGACGCCGTTCACCATGAAAATCCATATCGCATTGATGTGAGTGAAGATTCACCACAGACAGGCTATCGATACAGCTGGAAGTCGCCCGGCAAGCAGCCAGCGCAATTGAGCCTGCATGTACTGTGTGGTGCCTGGGCCAGCGCATCAAATGCGGTTTTACTGAATGTGCCCGATAGCGGCGCCTTTAGTTTTGAGAAAAAGGCCAACGACTATTTGTGGGCGTTTTCCGAACTGATTGAAATCTGGGACCCGCTGGAGGGTGTTGTGTGTCGTCATGATGATCTGGCATGGACGGGGGCACGGCTCAGCGCAACAATGCCCTGCCTACGGCGGTACCAGCGCAACATCGGCCGTGACACCCGTGTATGTCTGGATGGTGTCATTTAAGGTCACGTGCGAAACTTGTATTTCATACGCAACCACCATGGAAATCTACCAACTCCGCACACTGCTGGCCGTCGCCCGATTGGGACACTTAACGCGCGCATCTGAGCAACTTCACATGACACAGCCCGCCGTGTCCAAGCAGATCCGGGCGCTTGAAGAACAACTGGGTGTCACACTTTTTGAACGCACCCCCGTCGGAATGACGCCCACCAAAGCATGTCAAACGTTGATACCACACGCAGAACAGACGCTGGAACAAGCCACCATCCTGATAAATGTGGCGCGTGAGATGGGCGGCGAAATGGCAGGCGTGCTCAGGCTGGGCACAATCATTGACCCGGACTCACTGCGCTTGGGCGACACGTTGTGGCGGGTATTGCAAAATTACCCGCTGATCGACATCAAATTGCAGCACGGCATCTCGGGCTGGGTGATGCAGCGGGTATTGTCTGGCGAGCTGGATGCCGGGTTTTACTTAGGCCCCGTCACAGACCCTCGGCTTGACTATATTGCACTTAAACAAGTCAATTACCGAATCATTGCGCCGCTGGCTTGGGCCAACCAGTTGCACAGCGCCGACTGGCCTGCACTGGCTGCTATGCCGTGGGTCGGCACGCCGCCGCACAGCTCACAACAGCGTATTGTTAAAGAAATGTTCGCCGAGCACAGCCTGGTGCCCAACTACACCGTTGAGGCGGATCAAGAGGCGTCGATGCTGTCGCTGGTGCGCTCAGGCGCGGCGCTGTGCATCATGCGTGAGGAGCTGTCGTTGCAGGCCGAAGAAAGAGGCGAGCTGCATGTGCTGCCAGGCCATGTGCGGCCTTGCATGCTGTCATTTGTGTTTGACCGGATACGCCAAACGGACACACCGATTGCCGTTGTGGCAAAAGTAATCAACGAGGTATGGGCGTTGTGAGTTCTTTACAAGACGAGCTTCGGCCCGCCATCAAAATCAGGAGTCAAAATGTTGTTGAATCGCCGCAATTTTCAAGCCGCTGCACTCGCTGGGCTGGCCAGTGCGTCATGCCCTACCTTCGCTCAAACCAAAGAAGTCGTCATCGGGCAAGTGGCCTCCTTAAGCGGTGCCAACGGTGCTGATTTAGGGCAAGGCTTGCAACTGGGTATCCGTGCGCACCTTGAGGCGGTCAATGCCAGAGGCGGTGTCAACACAAGAAAAATCAAACTGGTGTCGCTAGATGACGAGTATCTGCCAGAGCGCACCGTGCAACTCACCAAGGAGTTGATCGACACGCACAAACCAGTTGCTTTGCTCGGTTATCGCGGCACAGCCAATACGTTGGCGTTGATGAAGTCAAAAGTGCTTGAAGACACCGGCGTACCGCTTATCGGCACGCTGTCTGGCGCGGCAGAAATTCAAGGTGCTCCCATGATTTTTCATGTGCGCACCAGTTATCCGCAAGAAATATCACAGCTGGTATTGCAGCTTTCAAGGCTGGGCATGACGCGTTTGGGTCTGTTCTATGTCGACGATGCGTTTGGAAAGTCTGGGCGTGAGGCGGTACTGAATGCCGCCAAAAGCTCTGGCTCGCAAGTGACGGTTGAGGCGGCTTATGACAAAGCCGCCGATAAGGTTGAGGTCAGCATTCAAGCAGCAGTTGAAAAGCTGGTAGCGGCCAAACCGCAAGCCGTGGTGATGGTCGCTGTGGGGGAGCCCGTGTACAGCTTTGTCAAGCAAGCCAAGGCCAAATCGAATGCGATCAGATTGTTTTCTATCTCGGTTGTCAACCCTTCTGCGGTGATTGAAAAAGTGGGTTTGGATGCCGCCAAAGGCATAGGGTTTTCGCAAGTGTTTCCGTTCCCCTTCTCAGACGGCACGGTTTTAAGCCGGGAATATCGGGCAGCGCTGAAAAAAGTCGATGCAAAGGCTCAGCCCAACTATTTCAGCTTAGAAGGCTATGTCTATGCCAAGGTGCTGGTCGATGCGATTCGCAGATCGGGCTCTAATCCCACTGCCGTGAGCGTCAAAGCGGCGCTTGATGCTTATCCATCGACAGATTTGGGCGGATTCATTGTCAACTTCAACCCGCAAACAAAAAATGGCGCCAGCTTTTCTGACCTAACCATCATCTCGTCAACCGGAAAGCTGATGAAGTAACGTGATGAAATACAGCCATGGACCACAAATGGCTTGACGATTTTTTGATGCTGGCGCGTGAGCGCAACTTTTCCAAAGCGGCGGCATTGCGCCATGTCACGCAGCCGCAGTTCTCGCGCCGCATTCGGGCACTCGAACTGTGGGCTGGGGCGGAGCTGATCAACCGGGCGGGCGTGCCGATTGCCCTCACGCCAGCCGGGGACACACTGCTGACGTCTAGCAAATTGGCGGTCAATGCGCTGCAGGACGCGCGCACACGCATTGCCAACTTGCAGGGCGGCGGCAACTGGACGACGTTGTTTACGGGCCGCACGCTGTCACGCACCGTGGTGCCGCCACTGCTGACAAAAATACGTAAAAAGCTGGGGCAATTGGGCGAAGAAATGCCCGTGCGCTTGATGACGGGCTCGATTCACGATGGTGCCATTGCGCTAGAACAAGGCGGCGCAGATTTGCTGCTGAGCTTTGCGCACCCGCGCCTGGCACTGGCGCTGGACGAACAATTGTTTGAAGCCATCACGCTAGGCCACGACGAGCTGGTGGCCGTCAGCCAGCCACTGCCCAATGGCAAACCCAGGCACGCCTTGCCCGGTACGGCGGCCAAACCCGTCAAGGCCTTGCGTTTTGCCTCTCAATTAGCGCTGGCGCAAATTCTGCAAGACAGCTTGACCCATTCAAAGCAGGTCTTGCATTTGCATTTCGTCACCGAGTCTGACTTTGCCGAGTCACTGCACGAGCAAGCCCTGCAAGGCGCAGGCATGGCCTGGTTGCCACGCGCACTGGTGGCCGCCGATTTGAAAGTCGGGCGGCTGATATCGGCAGGCGCATCTGGCGAGCCCATTCGCTACGAGATACGGCTGTACCGCGCACGCCATAGCCGCAAGCCGCATTTGCAAAAAATTTGGGCGGTATCGGTTTGACATCTGCCTTTGGGCTTAAGCCGCATCACACCATGCGCACTACGCATCACCCGGCTAAGTCGGCGTTCCTACACTTTGCATCATTGCATTCCACAGGAGCATCTGATGAACAAGTTTTTTACCCATCGCCGCGTACTGCTTGGCCTGGCGCTTACCGCCAGCATGACAACGGCCTTCGCCCAAACCTGGCCAGCCGCCAAGGCCATCACACTCGTCGTCGGCTACCCGGCGGGCGGCAGTGTTGACCTGGTTGCGCGCATCATCTCTGAGCCGTTGGGCAAGCGCCTGGGCGGGCAAATCATTGTTGAAAACGTCGGCGGTGCGGGCGGCACGATTGGTGCGCAAAAGGTGGTGAATGCCGCGCCCGACGGCTACACGCTGCTGCTGGGTTCGGGCAGCGAGGTGTCGATTGCACGCATTTACAACGCAGCCGTCAAATACAACGGCGAAACTGATTTGACCGGCATCGGCCTGATTGGCGTGACGCCGATGGTATTTGTGGCAGGGCCAAAAGCAGGTGTCAAAAACATGAACGAGGCAATTGCCCTGGCCAAAAGCAACCCCGGCAAGCTCAACTTTGCATCGTCTGGCATTGGCACGCCGCTGCATGTGGCGGGCGAGCTCATCAATCTGAAGGCGGGCACGTCGATCAAACATGTGCCATACCGCGGCGCTGCGCAAATGGTGCAGGATGTGCTGGGCAACAACATTGAGTTTGGCGTTTTTGTGCTGTCGTCAGCACTGCCGCACATTGAGTCTGGCAAGATGATTCCGCTGGCCGTGACAACGCCCGAACGATCACGCGCAGCGCCGCAAATTCCCTCCATGTCCGAGTTTGCAAAAATGAACGACTACAACATGAACGTCTGGTTTGGCCTGTTTGGCCCGGCTAAATTGCCCGCGCCCGTGGCCGCAAAACTGAACAAAGAATTGGGCGAAGTACTGCGTGACCCGGCAGTGTGGCAAAAGCTGCAAAAAGCCGGCATCAGCAACGAAGGTGGCACGCCGCAAGCTTTGGCAAACTTTATAAAAGCAGAAACCCTTCGCGTGCGCAGCGTGGTCAATCAAGCGGTTGTTGAAGGTGTGGCGAAATAAGGGTCACACATTGAAGCATCACCCGGTTCAAACGCTGCCGCCAGACATTGCGCGTTGGGCGGCATCAGGCAGTGGCACGCCCTACGTGCATGAGCGCCTTGGCAGCGCGCCGGGGCCAGATGTACTGGTCACCGCACTGGTCCATGGCAACGAATATTCCGGCGCCATTGCAATGCATGAGCTTCTGGCCAGCGGCTGGCAGCCTGCAAACGGGCGCATAACTTTTGCGTTTTGCAATGTGGCCGCATTTGACAGCTTTGACGCCAATGCGCCAGATGCATCGCGTTGTGTTGACGAAGACTTCAATCGCGTCTGGAGCGCGGCGCGGCTGGGCTGCAGTGACAACACGACGGAATTGGTGCGAGCCCGGCAGTTGCTGCCTTTTGTTGAACGCGCAGCGTACCTGCTGGACCTGCATTCGATGCACGAGCCTTCCACACCCTTGCTGGTCACTGGTGCGCTGCAGCGCAACATTGCTTTTGCGCAGCGCCTGCAAACCCCTGCCCAGGTCATCATCGACAGCGGCCATGCAGATGGTGTGCGCATGCGGGACCACGACGCATTTGCCAACCCCGGCGGGCAGCGGATTGCATTGTTGCTTGAGGCTGGCCAGCACTGGCAGCTTGCAGCTGTTCAAACCACAAGAAACACACTGATGCGGTTTCTGGTGCAGGCGGGATGCCTTGGCAAAACAGATGTGCCATCTGGCTGGCTGCTGCCTGACCGCACGCCCCCACCACCCGTGCTGGTGACAGACCGCATCGTGGCAAAGTCGATGGACTTTGCCTTCACGCAAAACTTCACGGGTGGTGAAGTCATTGCGAAAGCTGGCACCGTGATTGCTGTTGATGCTGGCGAGCCTGTTGTTACGCCCTGCGACAACTGTGTGCTGGTCATGCCATCAGTACGGCAACTGCGGCCTGGTGTGACGACCGTTCGCCTGGGAAAATTGCTTGAAGCCCAATAAAAACGGGCGCTAACAGCTATCAAATTTAAACCAACATCACAAAGCATGTCACCTGGTGAAACTGACTAAGCCTCTTCAATCAGGCTACTGGCGTAGCTAAAACCGATGTGGAAAAAAGTATTTGCGTCAACGCCCATACCAGCCTATTTGCCAATACAAAACTTTGAGAAGATTTCACCCAACAAATCATCAGGCGTGAACTTGCCGGTGATGTCGCTCAGGTGGTTCTGTGCCTGGCGCAGGTCCTCGGCCAGCAAGTCCAGTGCGGGGCTGACTGCCTGCAATTGGGCGACTGCCCTTGCCAGCTGGTCGCCCACGTTTGCCAGTGCGCGCACGTGCCGCTCCCGTGCCATGAACACGCCTTCAGGAGCCGATTGCCAGCCAACAGCGCGCAGCAGTTGCTCACGCAGCGCCTGCAAACCGTCGCCAGTTTTGGCTGAAACAATCACGCCGCCCATGCTGGAAGGCAACGCGGCGTCAGACTTGTTCCAGACATTAATAACAGGGGTTTTATCAGGCAATTTCTGGGCTATAACGCCCATAATATGTGCGTCAGCAGCTATGTAATCAATAGCATTTTGCCGCGTCAGATCGTGCAGGAAAAGCACCACATCAGCTTTCTCAATTTCTGCCCAGGCCCGCTCAACGCCTATTTTTTCCACATCGTCCAGAGCCTCGCGCAGGCCCGCAGTGTCAACAATGTGCAGCGGCACGCCTTCAATCTGAATCAGCTGCGACACCTTGTCGCGTGTGGTACCGGCAATTGGCGTGACGATGGCGAGCTCGGCTCCGGCCAGTGCATTGAGCAGCGAACTCTTGCCGGCATTGGGCTGACCAGCAATCACCACCTTGATGCCTTCGCGCAAGATGCTGCCTTGCTGCGCCTTGGCCCTCACCGTTGCCAGGGTTGCCTGCAAGCGGCTCAGCTGGCCTTTGGCATCAGCCTTTTGCAAAAAATCAATGTCTTCTTCCGGGAAATCGAGCGTGGCTTCGACCAGCATGCGCAGGTGAATCAACTGCGCCAGCAAGGCATTGACCGCATTTGAAAACTCACCCGACATGGAGCGCGCAGCAGAGCGGGCCGCAGTCTCGGTGCTGGCGTCAATCAGGTCAGCCACGGCTTCGGCCTGCGCCAGGTCCATCTTGTCATTTAGAAATGCCCGCTCACTGAATTCGCCTGGCTGGGCAATGCGCAGCGCCGGCAGCGCTTTCAGACAACGCGCCAGCAACAGCTGCAGTACCACGGGCCCGCCATGCGCCTGCAGCTCCAGCACGTCCTCACCAGTGTAGGAGTGCGGCGCCGGAAAATAGATTGCCAGGCCCTTGTCAATGGCGTCACCCGCAGCATCCAGAAAAGGCAGGTAGGTTGCCACGCGCGGCTGCAAGGCCTTGTTGCACACCGCCTCAACAATAGCGCTCAAATCCTTGCCCGACACCCGCACCATGCCGACCGCGCCCCGACCCGGTGCGGTGGTGATGGCAACGATGGGGTCGTGATGGCGGGCAAGCATGTGCTTCAACTGTGCGTAAAAAAGGCCGCTGAGCGGCCATTTTCTTCTTAGTTAAATTTAGGCAGATTGAACTGTGGCGGCACACCCATCCGCGTGTTGATCATCCACTGCTGGGCAATTGACAAAATGTTGTTGGTGATCCAGTACAGCACCAGGCCTGACGGGAAAAAGAAAAACATCACACTGAATATCAGCGGCATGAACCACATCAACTTGGCCTGCATCGGATCCGGCGGCGCCGGGTTCAGCGCAGTTTGCAGCATGGTGGTCAGCGTCATCACAACTGGCAAAATAAAGTACGGGTCAGGCGCAGACAAGTCCTTGATCCAGAGCATCCACGGCGCACCGCGCATTTCCACGCTGGACAGCAGCACCCAGTACAGCGCAATGAACACCGGGATCTGCACCATGATCGGGAAGCATCCACCCATCGGGTTGACTTTTTCGTCCTTGTAAATCTTCATCATCTGCTGCTGCATTTCTTGCGGCTTGTCTTTGAGCCGCTCGCGCATTTCCATGATCTTGGGGTTGATGGCCTTCATCTTGGCCATGCTGGCATACGCCTTGGCATTGAGCCAGTAAAAAGCGATTTTCAGCAACAACACCAGCGCCACAATCGACCAGCCCCAGTTCTGGATAAAGCCATGCAGCTTGTCGAGCAACCAATACAGCGGCTTGGCCAGAATGGTCAGCCAGCCATAGTCTTTGACCAGCTCCAGGCCAGGCGCCAGTTTTTCCAGCATGTTTTCTTCTTGCGGGCCGACAAAGAGTTTGGCGTCGATTGATTTGCTGGCACCGGGTGCGATGTCTCCTACCCCAGTGATCATGCCGACCGCATACAGGTTGTTGTCAACCTTGCGCTCAAACAGCTCGCGTTTGATGCCATCACCCAGCAGCCAGCTTGATGCAAAGTAGTGCTGGACCATGGCCACATAGCCGTTGGAGGCTGATTTTTCCACGTCAACTTTGCCCTTTTCAATGTCCTTGAACTCGATTTTCTGGTACTTTTTAGCTTCGGTATAAATGGCCGGGCCGGTAAATGTTGAATAAAACGAGGACTCGCCAACGGGCGGATTGCCATCACGCACCAGCTGCAGATACAGCTGCGGTGACAAGGGTGCCGTGCCGGTGTTGATGATGTCATGGCGCACAGCGATGTCATAAGCGCCACGCTTCAGTGTGTAGGTCTTGACCAGCTTGATGCCGCCGGTGTCAGCTGATTCAAACTTGACTACCAATTCATTTTGGCCCGGTTCCAGCGTGCGTTCACCGGGCACCGCCGTCATCGGTGTTTTGTGTGTTGGCATTTGCACGCCGCCAGAAGCGATCAGGCCGGTTTGCGCCACATAGACCCGTCCTGCACTTTCGTCCAGCAAGACAAAACCGGCATTTTTGTCTGCCATGTCCTTGAACTTGTTAAAGCTTGACTTGACGAGCGAGCCGCCTTCGGTGTCAAAAGTGAGCGAAAACACGTCTGTGGTGACCAGCAGTTTTTCGCGCTTGGCCAACACCGCAGGGGCGGTCGCACCCAGCGGAACTGCCGATGGGTTCGCAGCAACCGCTGAAGGCGCAGGCACGCCTGACGCGCTGGTGCCGGACACGGGTGCACCGCCTGTGCCAGGCTTTGCGCCGGCGACAGTGGCGGTGCTGACGGGCGTTGCTTTGGGGAAAAAGGTTGGCTGTTTGCCATTGAATGTTTGCCATTGGTCCCATAACAAAACCATGGAAAAACCAAAAATCACCCACAAAATGGTGCGGCGGATGTCGTTCATGGCAGTTTCTTTTCAGAAGTAAGGGTGGCGCTGGTCACAGGTGTGATCAGGCGGGTAAAAAGGGGTATGCGCAAGCTTGGCGGTACGGGGTCATGGCCGCCTTGGCACCATGGCTGGCAACGCACCAGCCGATAAGCTGTCAGGGCTGCTCCGGCAATTGCACCATGCTGCTTTAGCGCCTGCAGCGAGTACGCAGAGCATGTCGGTTCAAAACGGCAGGCACTGCCAAGCCATGGGCTGAGCAGCAACCGGTAAGCCTTGACCAGACCCATCAATGCGTTTTGGGGCAGACGATATATCGAGAATAAAAAATAACTCATACAGCAGCAACGGCGGCAGTAGCAGCATCAACAGATATGGACCTGTCTGGTGCCCGGACAAGCTGCATCAGGACCAGCAGCTCAGCCCGCACTGCTTCTTTGAAAGCGGCAGATGAGGCACTTTTAAAGTCCTTGCGCGCAAACTCGCGCCGCAGCCTGATCAAAAAAGCCGCTTGCGGGAAGAGATGTTTCAGACTGGCGCTCACAGAATAAATTTGTCTCTTGATGGCGTTGCGAGTCACAGCGTGTTTGGCCCATCGCTTGGGCGCCATCGCCCCCATCCAGGTGTCATGGACTGGAAAAAGCAATGGAGCCATGACAGGCGTCGCTGAAAGGGCGGGTGCATTCAGAGCCACACGGTGCAATGCGAAATGGCTGGTTTTTGCAACCAGCACACCCCCAAGAACCGCCTGGAACTGCGGCCGGGTTTTAAGTCGCTGCATCGCGTGCGCTCACCACTGCGCCCGGCATCCTGAAACTTATACGGCCAGACGCTTGCGGCCTTTGGCGCGGCGGGCAGCAATCACAGCGCGACCGCCGCGTGTTTTCATGCGTGTGAGGAAACCGTGCGTCCGCGCGCGCTTGACTTTGGAAGGTTGGTATGTGCGTTTCATGATGGGTCCAGCTGATGGCTAAAAATCCAGGATTTATGTTCATTCTTTACGGGGTCAAATCCTGAAATTGATTCTCCCCATCAAGCCCCTTGCATTGACCAGCTCCTAAAAACTGCTGGGCATCCAGCCGGATTAATCTGGCAATGCTTTTGGTTACCCATGATTATCGCTGATTTTTCAAGCCTGCCAACCAGTTAGGCCGGTTTTTGGGTGTGATGTCTGAGATAGCAACCGAAAATGAATGATCGCCTGGCAAGCCCGCCAAAACATTCAGGCGACAACTCTCTGGCATGTGGATAACTCCCGGCAGAAGGTACAATACAGGGTGCTTAAAAACAACCCTATCCACAGGCGCAGCGTACCGTGCTGTGCCTTTGTCAGGCAACATGGCTGCTGACTTTTCAATTCCATCGAATGATGGCTTGTGGCAAACCTGTGTCGACCATTTGGCACAGGAGCTGCCTGAGCAACAGTTCAACACATGGATTCGCCCGCTGGCTGCAGTCGTGGCCGACGATCTGTCCAGGGTGACGATTCAGGTTGGAAACCGTTTCAAGCTTGACTGGGTGCGCGCCCAATATGCGGCCCGGATTGCAGTTTTACTGGAAAAGATTTCTGGACATCACATAACGCTTGAGTTAGCGCTTGCTCCGCGTGAAGCGCCCGCCAAATCTTCGCCGTTAATTCGCAGTTTTGAAAATCCGGGCATTCCGGAGCCAGCGGGTCTGGGCGTTGCTGAAGACCTGGCCGGGGCACCTTTTAAAAATCGTTTAAACACCGCGTTAACCTTTGACACCCTGATCGAAGGCACTGCCAACCGCATGGGGCGTGCTGCGGCCATGCATGTTGCCAGCAGTCTGGGGCAGCTTTACAACCCGCTTTTTATCTACGGCGGCGTTGGCTTGGGAAAAACCCACTTGATGCATGCCATTGGCAACAAGCTGCTGGCCGACAACCCACAAGTCAAGGTGCTGTATATCCACGCGGAGCAATTTGTGTCTGATGTGGTCAAGGCTTACCAGCGAAAGACGTTTGACGAGTTCAAGGAGCGTTACCACTCGCTGGATTTGCTGCTGATTGATGATGTGCAGTTTTTTGCCAACAAAGACCGCACCCAGGAAGAATTTTTCAACGCGTTTGAGGCACTGCTGACCAAAAAGTCGCACATCGTGATGACCAGCGATACTTATCCCAAAGGGTTGACTGACATTCACGAGCGTCTGGTGTCACGCTTCGATTCAGGCCTGACTGTCGCCATCGAACCGCCCGAACTTGAAATGCGGGTCGCCATTCTGATTCGAAAAGCAGAAGCAGAAATGGCCACCATGCCCGAGGAAGTGGCGTTTTTTGTTGCCAAAAACGTGCGCTCCAACGTTCGCGAACTGGAAGGCGCGCTGCGCAAGATCCTCGCCTATTCACGCTTCAACCAGAAAGAAATTTCCATTCAGCTGGCACGTGAGGCATTGCGCGATTTGCTGTCCATTCAAAACCGGCAGATCTCGGTTGAAAATATCCAGAAGACAGTGGCCGACTATTACAAGATCAAAGTTGCTGACATGTATTCTAAAAAACGGCCCGCCAGCATTGCCCGGCCGCGTCAGATCGCCATGTACCTCGCCAAAGAATTGACACAAAAAAGCCTTCCGGAAATTGGCGAGCTGTTTGGGGGTCGTGACCACACCACCGTGCTGCACGCCGTGCGGAAAATGTCGGCTGAGCGCCAGCAGATGACCGAGTTAAATCAGCAATTGCACGTGCTTGAGCAAACCCTCAAAGGATGAAAATGAACCTGCGTTGCCTGCATTTTCCAGTTGTTGTCGGATTCACAAGTTTGGGTATAACTGTTGCACAACTACCGAGTTATCCACAGACAGAAGCCTTTTCCTGAAGTTGTTCATATCCTGCAGTCACCATTGCCCATCTCAAACACAGAGTTAAACAACTGACAAGTCCATGATTGAAAAGGGGAAAATAGCCTTGTACACAGAAAAGCGCCTCCCTTACTACTACTACTAATTTGAATTAAAGAATTAAATACATACGAAAAGAGGAAGAAATAGACATGATCGTTTTAAAAGCCACCCAGGATAAAGTTTTGTCTGCGCTGCAATCCGTTGCCGGCATTGTTGAGCGCCGTCATACCCTGCCCATCCTTGCCAATGTGCTGATCAAAAAGACAGGCTCACAACTACAACTCACCACCAGTGACCTTGAAATCCAGATCCGCACCACGGCTGAGCTTGAGGGTGACACTGGCAACTTCACCACCACGGTGGGTGCGCGCAAGCTGATTGATATTTTGCGATCCATGCCGAGCGACCAGACTGTGTCTCTGGAGTCTGCGCAAAACAAGTTGATCCTCAAAGGCGGCAAAAGTCGCTTCACGCTGCAAACCTTGCCCGCTGAAGACTTTCCGCTGGTGCAAGAGGCAGCCAACTTTGGTCCGGCTTTCTCAGTGCCGCAAAAGGTTCTGAAGGATTTGTTGAACCAGGTCTCATTCGCCATGGCGGTGCATGACATCCGCTACTACCTGAACGGCATCCTGTTCGTGGCCGAAGGCAAGCAGCTCAGTCTGGTGGCCACCGACGGCCACCGCTTGGCGTTTTCGTCCGCCATGCTCGACGTGGAAGTACCCAAGCAAGAGGTGATCCTGCCGCGCAAAACAGTGCTGGAAATGCAGCGCTTGCTAAGCGACAAGGAGGGTGCCATTGACATGCAATTTGCCAATAACCAGGCCAAATTCAGCTTTGAAGGCATGGAGTTCGTAACCAAGCTGGTGGAAGGCAAGTTTCCGGACTACAACCGCGTCATTCCGAGAAATCACAAAAACATCATCACACTGGGCCGCGTCAGCCTGCTGGCCAGTCTGCAGCGCACGGCTATCCTGACCAGTGACAAATTCAAGGGCGTGCGATTGAACATTGAGCCCGGCACCCTGCGTGTGGCGTCCAACAACGCCGAGCAGGAAGAGGCCGTGGACGAGCTGGACATTGACTACGCTGGTGAAGCCATCGAAATTGGGTTCAACGTCACTTACCTGATTGACGCACTGGCCAACATGGACCAGGACATGGTCAAGATGGAGCTGGCGGATTCCAACAGTTCAGCGTTGCTGACTATTCCCGACAACGCAACTTTCAAATACGTTGTGATGCCAATGCGAATTTAGCTTTTATCAGGTTGCCCAGACAAGACAAGCCCGCTGCACATATTCACACGCAGCGGGTTTGGTCATTTAAGAGTTTGTCAAAAGATTGAAGAAACCGCGAGATCAGACAGTTATGACCGAAGAAAACAAGCCAACCACTCCACCCGAGCACGTCAACAACGATGCGCTGGTCAACGTCAACAACGGCGCAGCAGGCGAGGACAGCTCCAACTTTCAGCCCAAGATTGACACCAACCAGGCAGGCGCTTCTGAGGCCTATGGTGAAGGCTCCATTCAAATTCTCGAAGGCCTGGAAGCCGTGCGCAAGCGCCCAGGCATGTACATCGGCGACACGTCGGACGGCACCGGTTTGCACCATCTGGTGTTTGAGGTTGTCGACAACTCGATTGATGAATCGCTCGCTGGCCATTGCGACGACATTGTGGTTACCATTCACAGCGACAACTCCATCAGCGTCACAGACAACGGCCGCGGCATACCGACCGGCATCAAGATGGACGACAAGCACGAGCCCAAGCGTTCCGCAGCTGAGATTGCACTCACCGAGCTGCACGCTGGCGGCAAGTTCAACCAGAACAGCTACAAGGTATCTGGCGGCCTGCACGGTGTGGGCGTGAGTTGCGTGAATGCATTGAGCAAAATGCTGCGCCTGACGATTCGCCGCGACGGCAAAGTCCACACCATGGAGTTTTCAAAAGGCTTTGTCCAAAACCGCATCATTGAAAAAATTGGTGGGGTTGAAGTCTCGCCAATGAAGGTGCTGGGCGACACCGACAAGCGCGGCACTGAAGTCCATTTTCTGCCCGACCTGGAAATTTTCCAGACGAACTCGGATTTTCATTACGAAATTTTGAGCAAACGCCTGCGTGAGCTGAGCTTTCTGAATAACGGCGTCAAGATTCGCCTGAAAGACGAGCGTACCGGCAAAGAGGACGACTTTGCAGGCGCAGGCGGGGTCAAAGGTTTTGTTGACTTCATCAACAAAGGCAAAACGGTGTTGAACCCCAATGTGTTCGCTGCCATGGGCGACCGCCAGAGCGACCAGGGCACCAACATCGGCGTTGAAGTTGCGATGCAGTGGAACAGCGGCTACAGCGAGCAGGTGCTTTGCTTTACCAACAACATTCCCCAGCGCGATGGCGGCACGCACCTGACCGGGCTGCGCGCAGCGATGACGCGCGTCATCAACAAATACATTGACGACAGCGAGATTGCCAAAAAAGCCAAGGTTGAAGTCACCGGCGACGACATGCGTGAAGGCTTGTGCTGCGTGCTAAGCGTCAAAGTGCCCGAGCCAAAGTTTTCAAGCCAGACCAAAGACAAACTCGTGTCCAGCGAAGTGCGTGGCCCAGTAGAAGACATTGTCAGCAAGCTGCTGCACGACTATCTGCAAGAGCGCCCGGCAGACGCAAAGATCATCGTTGGCAAAATCATTGAAGCGGCTCGTGCCCGCGAAGCCGCCCGCAAGGCACGTGACATGACGCGTCGCAAAGGCGTGCTCGACGGCATGGGCCTGCCCGGCAAGCTTGCTGATTGTCAAGAGAAAGACCCGGCGATGTGCGAGATTTATCTGGTCGAGGGCGACTCCGCAGGCGGCTCAGCCAAGCAGGGCCGTGACCGTAAATTTCAGGCGATTCTGCCGCTGCGCGGCAAGATCTTGAACGTTGAAAAAGCGCGTTATGAAAAGCTGCTGACCAGCAATGAAATTTTAACGTTGATCACGGCACTCGGCACCGGCATCGGCAAAGCAGGCGGCTCCACGGGCAGTGACGACTTCAACGTTGCCAAGCTGCGCTACCACCGCATCATCATCATGACCGACGCTGACGTGGACGGTGCGCACATCCGCACGCTGCTGTTGACGTTTTTCTATCGCCAAATGCCCGAGCTGGTGGAGCGTGGCCACATCTACATTGCGCAGCCGCCGCTGTACAAAGTCAAGGCCGGCAAAGAAGAGCAATATCTGAAAGACACTGGCGCGCTCGACACTTTCTTGCTGCGCATCGCGCTCAAAGACGCGTCGGTACAGACTGGCGGAGAAGGCAGTGTTGTGTTGTCTGGCGACACACTGAGCGAGCTGGCGCGCAAGCACCAGCTGGCAGAAGCCGTGATTGCGCGGCTGCGTGGGTTCATGGACGCAGAAGCGCTCAAAGCCATTGCCGACGGCGTGCATTTAAATCTGGACACCGTTGCCGACGCAGAAATAGCAGCTGCAGCACTGCAAGAGTTTTTACCGACTGCAGAAGTCGCTGGCGAATTTGATGTGCGCACCGACAAGCCCATCCTGCGCATCAGCCGCCGCCACCACGGCAACGTCAAAAGCAGCGTGCTCACGCAAGACTTTGTGCACGGCGCCGACTATGGCATGCTGGCCGACGCAGCTGCGACTTTCAAGGATTTGATCAGCGAGGGCGCAAAGGTCATGCGCGGCGAAGGCGAGCGGCGCAAGGAAGAAAAAGTCGGCGACTTCAGGCACGCCATGAAGTGGCTGGTTGGTCAGGCTGAAAACGCCACGTCACGCCAGCGCTACAAGGGCCTGGGTGAAATGAACCCAGCCCAGCTGTGGGAAACCACGATGGACCCCACCGTGCGCCGCCTGTTGCGCGTGCAGATTGACGACGCCATTGAAGCCGATCGCGTGTTCACCATGCTGATGGGCGACGAGGTGGAGCCGCGCCGCATCTTCATCGAAACCAATGCGCTGCGTGCTGCGAATATAGATACTTGAAATTGCCACCTGATATGACCGACATGAACGACATAACACAAGCTGTATCCGCACCTGCAGAACGCCTGCCACTGCCCGACCAACTCTCAACCGACGTGCGCAGTAAGCACCATATCAAAGCCATTTTTGAACACAACGTAGGCATCCTTTTCAACGACAAAGAACGCATGGATGTTGAGGAATACTGCATCAGCGAAGGCTGGATCAAAGTGCCCGTGGGCAAGAAGGTCGACCGCAAAGGCTTTCCCTTGACGATCAAGCTCAAGGGCAAGGTTGAGGCTTTTTATAAATAGGTATCCACCTATTCGCCTTGAAATTCGAACACCGCATTTTCGAATTTCATGGCAAAGTGCCTACCTGCTTTGGCTGGATAAAATTTGATCGCCAGCACAGCACTATTAATGTAATAGCTGCTTGCGCCCGAATCTATTGGGCTACAAGCTTAAAACACACCTGATAACGGGCCAAAATTGCCTTTTGATGCCCCTCAAGCCGCTCATTCGCATCAACAAGCCTGCTGATTGCAAGGTATCAAACACCATCATGAATGCCGGCTGTGCTGGCGGTGTGACAAGGCACCATCCTTAACTTGTTTCCTCTAAAGTTCCTTACTGTACGCAAGGAAATTTTAGGAGCTGTATGCCCATCGCCACACTCACCAGCAAAGGTCAGATCACATTGCCCATGGCCGTTCGCACAGCATTGGGGCTTGTTGCTAGCAATCAGGTTGACTTCATCCGGCAGGGCGCAAGCTTTGTGCTGATGCCTGTTCGCAGCGACGTGACCGCCCTGAAAGGCCGCTTTGCGGGACGGGGCAAAAACCCGTCAGCATTGAGGCGATGGATCAAGCCATTGCCTTGAGTGCGTCAAGCCGCAGCAAATGGCCAACATGATTGGGTTGGACACCAACGTGCTGGCGCGCTACCTTGCGCAGGACGACGCCAATCAAGCCGCGCTGGCCACGCGCCTGATTGAGCAAGAACTCACCCCGACCCGACAAGGCTTTATCAGCCTGGTGGTGGTGGCTAAACTTTGCTGGGTGCTCAGCAGTCTGTACGGTGCCGCGATGGATGAGCTGGTTGCCACGCTTGAAGACTTTTTGAATACGCCCCAGTTTTGTATGGAAAAGCGCGATGTACTGCAAGCGGCGATTGGTCGATTCAAAGCATCAAGCAACCGCAAAGCCGGTCTGGCCGACGCACTGATTACCGAGATCGCTCTAAGTGCCGGCTGTACCGCGACGATGACGTTTGACAAAGCTGCAGTACGCGCTGCGGAGATGACTTTACTGGCTTGACGTTGCTATTGATTCAGGAGCTGCCTGCGCCCGAATCAATTGGGCTACAGGATTAAAACATGCCTGAAAGCAGGCCGAATACGGCTTTTTGATACCCTCAGACCGCTTCCAGCTCCGCATGCGCCCGCGGGCATTGGTGCGCCGTGATGTTGACCAGCGCATCGCTAAAGAACCTGGAAGAGCGGCCTCGCAGCAACTCAATGATGCGCGGCCGCGATGGTGCACGACTCTGCTTTGTTTCCGCTAACAGCTCGAAATACAATCTGTATGGTCTGAATCGGTAAAAACGTCTCGGTAACTGATGCGCAATAAATTGAGTCTCCAAAAGGGCGCATCTCAAAGGGGGTATTTACGATTTTGCAGCTTCTTCAACCATTTCTTGAAGTATGTCCACACCAAGGACATCGAGTAGTTTTACTCCACCATTGATGTTTAGTTGTTTCATCAGCGATCTAAATCGTTTGCGCTCAAACAGCTCTTGATTTGATAAAAGCGATTTATGCAATTGGATCACTAACGCTGAGAGCAAAGCGGTGTTTTGCGAGGTGCTTGGACGCTCGATGATACTTGCACGAACATCGCTCTGGAACAACAAGGCATCAAGGGCCTCAGATGTTTTCAGACCCTCCACTTTACCGGCCACGGTGGCCATCCACCAAAGCCGAGATATTGCGTTGTCGCGCTCTATGCCCCGCGCACTTCTCGCGAAAAAATGCTTTTGGATATGGGCCACCGCCTCTATGTCAGTGCTTGGAATTGGCCATCTAGTCCGCGAATAGTGCAGCAGTTCTATATGAGTCAATCGAACCCAAATCCTTTCATCTCGGGCGAGATATGGAGTTACTCCGTTTAAGCCATCGGCAACCGCCAGACAGCAGGCAGCCTCATTGGTATCGTCAGAAGAGCAATGGACGTCCAACAGTCGATCCTCGTCGATTTGACACTTTGACTCGATAAATTTAGATGGATCTTCATTTAGGAACTCAAAATCACTATCTCGGTATCGAGCTAGATTAAGGTTGATGTCTTTATAAAGCTGTAAAACCGCACCGTGTCGGAAGAGTGCCAGTGGAATCATGGCCTTACCCCTTGAAAGACATATGCGCGCAACACACTTAGCGGGTGACGCATTAGTGTTTGGGCTGCAATATACGGTTCAGTGGTAGTTATGTCCACATTGTTATGCGCGAGTTGACGAACAAGGACATTACCCCACTTGGTGTGAGAGAAATCCTCTGGTGTCTCTTTCAATTTATGTAAGGCCTCGGTGACGGCTGCAGAGTAAAGGGAGTTGAGCAAGACGGCTTTGCTGCTTGTGCTATTTCGTGCATCGTCTATCGCTTCTTTCATTGTTGGACTAACCTGAATTTGTACGTGATCGTCGTCGAGTCCAACCTTCCATTCATTGACACCAACGGTGTCGCTTTTCACCAGGTCGAATACTGACGTTAGCGGTTTGAACAAATCGCGATCTATGTAAATTACTGCTGTTTCGTCTTGCGCCAATACTTGCCCGGGCACAAAGGTAAATGCAGCCTTTCCAAACTCCTTGTTTATGTCTGGAGAGGTGAAGCTAGATATTTTTTTTACACAAACTATGTACGACTCAATACGCACTTCGCCTCTTAGATTTGTAGCATCGAATGACGCTGCAACGAATTCAGCTTTTGAGGTAATTGCTTGACGGAAGTAGGTGTCCCGGCAAGAGACAACTGAGCAGTATACGGCCGTGCTTTTTTTTATCTCGTCTACCAATTCCGTACAGGAAGTTAGATAAGAGCACGATAGGTTAACAGCGCTTCCGTCAACGACTGCCTGGGTCGTTGCTTGAAATTCAACATCTTTATAGTCGTCGCTATATGGCCGCAGCACTGGGTAAGGAAAGGTTTTGTTTTTGTCAAAGTCCATGAGCTACCACCTTCAAAGCGCCATTAAATTCTTCAGCCAGCTTAACTTCAATTACTTCGCGTGCACTTTCTTTAACGTTCAGTCGCACCCTACCATCTTTTATGGTTCCTTGATTTGAATACTTAACCTGAATTTGAAAGTCTTGATCCGCGCCAACTTCAAATAAGCTAATCTCAACTGGCCCGGACTTACCTGCAGTAAATGCGATGCGCCGTTGATTGGCTGAAATGATTACGGCTCGTGGGTTCACTATTTGCACCGTGGGCTTCTGAGCTCCGGCACCCGATCCACCTTTTCCGACGCTGTTACCCGTGTTGTTACCGTTGTCGTGGCTACCTTCTTCTCCGTCCCCATCGCCTTCACCATTGCCATCCCCGTCGCCATCTTTACTTACAGCAGGAGTCGGTGTCTTTCTTTGCGGGAGCGGACGAGCTGTGAGTTTTACGGCCCCGTACGGATTAATTTCCTCAGATCCATCCCCTGCTCCTTGCTCGCCTTCTTCTGCAAAGTAATCCTTAAGTTCATCTAGGCTCGTAACGTCAGATACGGGGTCCTTAGCATGGCGTTTAAGCATTTCTCTGATCCACCGCGCCATATCTCGAAGGGCCGTTTTTGCCTTCTCTTGTTCTTCTTTTGTAGGAAGACGATCTGGCTCAAACGCGTCATGCTTAGGCGGCTCCATGGCGCGGAGTAGCTCATTTCCCTTGTCGCTCCTACATTGAAAAACGGCGACAAAGTCTTTGAAGTCAGAAAAGCTTTTTAGGCCTTGGAGATTAAGAGAGTCTGAAATGAACATGCCGTTGCGAAGAACGCATACCCGTCTTGGTAATCCTTCTGCTAACTGCAATCGAAGCTCGCACAATCCCAAGTGCAGCATTTGACTTTGCTCGACGATTACGCCGGCTGACGCCGACAAGCAAGATAAATAGTGGCTACTATTTTCAATCTGCTCGGGCTCGTTAGATTGGCCCGCGACAGAGTCTACGAGTTCGCCGTCAGTCAATATCGATGAAATGGTGTCTGCGGTAATCGCATATGAATCGGAGATATGAACCTCAAGTCTTTTTGCAGCTATTGCGCCAAAGAAGTTTTCCGCAACGGATGCAACCAGTTGTTTTTCCCATCCTTTCTTGTCATCAAATCCTAAGATGATTAGCTTGGTCCCGACATTGTCTTTGTACTCGCCTACTGAATTCCCTCGCACAAGCCAAGTGGGTATTTCGGGTGCTATTCCCGATACGGGTTGGCATTTGGCTTCAACCCCCCAAAAACCGACGCCTTGGTGCCGGCGCTCTTTGCGATCATCATGAGACATCAATATTGACTTCCCCTGAGTCAACTGTTGAAGATCTCCAGCGTCATCTCTAAAGATCGTGGATACAAAAACGGTGCGGAGCTTTGAAACAGCGTAAGGCGCAAATTTGCCGATGCCGAAAGATCCGGTTGAAATTTCTGATGGTTTTTTGCTTTGACCCTTTGCCTTAGTAAAAGCATAGAACGCCGTACCGTTGCGACTTGGCCCCTTCATGCCCTTAGTGTTGAAATCTGAAATCTCAAGTACAGTAATCTTGGTTTTAGCAAGCTCACTGGTTGCAGTCTCAAAGAATTGAGTTGCTTTCGGGCCCTCCTGATCGGCGAAAGTACGACAGAAACCTATATTTTTTTTCAGTTGTTCAACGTCGGGGATAGAGCTCACGTGGACTAAATGCTTTGATATTTTTATTACAACCGGTTTACCAGATGCATCGTCAAATGCGTCCAGTGAATTTTGGTTAACTTCGCGCGCCAGGTTGCGTGTGGGACTACCTGAAAAATGCTCAATTCCCGGATCGTTAAATCCGTCCCATTGATCTGAATCGTCTATTGGATGCGTCCATCCTATTTTTGTCATTTAATTCTTTCTGTGTGTAACTTGTGAACGATTGAGCCAGCGAGAAGACTCACTAGAGGGGGAACAACGGAATTGCCTACTTGCTGATATCGTTTCGCCCTTGGAACCGACGTAGGAAAACGATATTGAGCAGGAAAGCCCTGAAGCGCTAGGCATTCATACTCAGTTAACTTACGCAAACCCTTGCGGTCTAAAATAAAGGGGACATTGTGGCCACCCTGACCCATGTTGGCAGTAAGTGTCGGGCATACATTTGATTCTTTTTCGCGCACTAAATATTTTCTTAGTTGATAGATTGCACGTTTATCTTCTACTTTGTTCTGAATCATTTGATAATAGCGATTGTCCGATTCAAGGTAGTACGAGGTGTCTTCAATTTGGCCTTCAAAATCTATCAATTTGGTTATGTCTTTATGGCCAGTGCTGGGCGGTTTTAATTCGAGTCTCCCATTTCGAAATTTGTTGGTGGCAAAAGCAACTATGAACAGGCGCTTACGCTTTTGCGGAACGTCTGTGTAATCGTAGCAATCCAGCTCATACGCATTTGATTCACGGAACCAGTATCCAGCAGACCGAATCTCATTCGCTAGTTCAAGAAACCAAGAGCCTCCCTGGCCAACTTTCAAATTAGGGGAGTTTTCTAAAAGTAAAACACTTGGCCTATGTTCGCCGTATTCACGCAGGATTCTTGTGATGTGAAAGAACAGCTGTCCTCGAGGATCTGCAAATCCTTTCCGTTCGCCAGCTACTGAAAAACTCTGACAGGGGAAACCTGCATGCAAGATATCGACCGGGGGAAGTTTTAATTCTGCAACCCTTACATCTTCTACGCTAAGCAATGCCCCATCTTCCCTGCGAAGAACTTTGTTGGGCCCCAAGTTCTCCTCGTAGGTTTGGACAGCTGCAGCGTCATTTTCGACGGCCCAGGTTGTCTCTATATTTTGCTCACGGAAGCCGAGGCAAAACCCGCCAATTCCGGAGAACAAGGCTCCCGCTGTAAATGATGTCATCCGTTAGAGTTCAAAGTTCGATTGATTTAGGGTTCCGCCACTCGCAAAGCGTAACTTCACTTGTTCAAGTCCTACCTGTAGCGCACGTATGATTTTTTTTGCCTGATCGTCGGTGTATTGATAGTTAGAACGATTCGATAAATTACCGACTAAAGCTAATTCCTTAAGAGTACGGTTGACCCGGCTGGTAGCCAATTCAATAAACTTGGCGCTTTTGTCACGAGACATGCGTTTTGCAACGCGCTTGGCTTCGGAGTTCTTCTTCATAAGTTTTACCTTATTGCAGATCCATTTTTAGTACATTTCATAAATGTAGCAGATATGTGACGGCAATATGGCGTTGAGACCATGCATGACCGCATGGCGGCATGCCTGGCCTATGAGGAAAACGTGGTGAAGCTGGGGGTGCGGACTGAATCCCTGCGCGGGTTGCACTACCTGTTTGCCACGCAGGCAGAGCTGGAGCGCAGTGAGTTCAAGGCGCTGCTGGCGTCAAGCGGCCTGGGCGACAGGCTGGGCACAGCGCAGGTGTCGGCGCTGCTCAAGCGGGGCTTGCTGGCCACCGACAGCCCTCACGGCAAGCTGCGCCTGGGTGTGCCTCAGCATGCGTTGCGGTTTTACTTTCCAAACTTGTGGCCGGAGGCAGAGGCGGGTGCGTGATAACGCGGTTTTGAGCAGTTTTGAGCGGTTTGAGGCCATTTTGAAGTGCCTTTTGTGCCTGTAGCCCATTAAATACGGGCGCGAGCAGCTCCTGATTGAATAGCGTTAACATACTTGATACCCCAACTTGACCATACCCCGCCTTCAATCCTTGGCTACCAGATCTCAAGCCTGAGCTGTTCAGGCAGAAGTTTCTCAAGTCTGGCTGTGGCTGCTGTTTGACACGCTTTATCCCGACTGACCAGCGTTGTGTCTGTTGCTGCCGCGTGAGCCGCAATCATCATGTCGAGGTCACTGAGATTGAAGCCCTGCGCTTCCAGCGCATGGCAAAACTGGCCATAGCACCGGGCAGTGCGCTCATCCCACGGCAGCACGTCTACCCGCAGCAACACCTGCAACAGCGCGTTTTGCAAACGGGCTGGTTGGCCTTTTCGGCGCAGGCCATATTCCAGCTCGGCCAGCGTCACGCTGAACATCACAGCCTGCCCCACCGGTAGTTGGCTCAGCCGCTTTAAAAGCCCTGCGTCGCGGCCTTGCATGATGTGGCTGATGACGTTGGTGTCCAGCATGTAACGCCGGGTCATTCTTGCCAGACTTCAAACTTTATGCCTACAGCCCAATTAATACGTGCGCTAACAGCTATTTATTTAATAGCGTGTGGGCTTGGTCGCTACCTCAACTCAACCATCCCCTGCTTTACCACCATGGCCTTGAATTCGCTGTCCGCCTGGTTCCAGTCAACGACGTCCACGCAGATGGGCAGGTCTGAATCTTCAAATGCCATTTTCAGGCGGCTGATGGTGTGCAGGGTAAGTCGCTCTGGCTGGATGATGGCCAGGTCAAGGTCTGAATATTTGCGGGGTGTGCCGGCCGCGCGTGAGCCGAAAGCCAGAACGCGGGCATGCGGGACCTGGCTGTCAAGGATGGCTTGCACCATGCTCAAGTGCGCTGGTGCGAGGTGAAGGCTGGCGTTGCGTGGCGTTATGTTATTCATCGATGGACTGCGCCTTGAGCTGGCTGATCAATTGGGCGCAGGCACCATCAAACAGGCGGGCTTTTGCAGCTACCTCCAGCGCAATCGGCGGGCTGTAGGTATGAGACGTCTTGTTGCGCGCCTCATGAAAATCCCACCACGCCTCTACATCATTGAGCAGGTCATTTTTAGCAGCCAGCCTGTACAGCTGGCGGCGCTGCATGATTTCTGATTCCTGAACAGACAGGTAATGCATCATCCAGCGGCGCAGCACCTTCCAGCTTTGCTCGTAAACGACTTCGAAGTTTTGAATCACACCCGAGCGGGTGGTCTCTATCAGGTCAATGTCTGAGCCCGTCAGAACGCGGTCGTGCACGGCAATGGCGCGCTGCAGGGCGGCGTGTGCTTTCTCCAGTTGATTCAGCGATACAGACATGGGCCAAAGTGTATTTGCAATTGAGGCGTTTGCGCTTGTCGGTTCATGGCAGGCGTCACGGGCCCAGTTGCTGCCCTTGAATAAGTCGCCCATCAAGCCCACTTGCACGGAATGACTTTTTATCCGCTGATACTGATGGTGGCGTCACTGCACGCATTTATTGGCTGGCGTCTGGGGCCTGAACTGACTGTGCCCTGGGGGTGGGTACTGGGTTTGGGGCTGGTGGTGTCCAGTGTGCTGATGCCGCTCAGTCTGGTGGCAAGTCGTGCGCTTGCCCGGCCGTGGGCTGACCGCTTGAGCTGGGTGGGGCTGCTGCTGATGGGACTGTTTTCAACAGTGTTTGTGCTGACTGTGCTGCGCGATGTGCTGCTGCTGGCGGCCTGGCTGGTCCAGGCGCTGGGTATGGCGCTACCGCTGGCAAGTATGCGCACACTGACAGCGCAGGCAACGCCGCTGCTGGCACTGGGTGTTACTTTTGCCGGGCTGATCAATGCCCGGCGGACGCCCGCCGTGGTGCGGGTGGACGTGCCAATCGCTGGGCTGCCAGCGGCACTGCACGGTTTTACGCTGGTTCAGATCAGCGATGTCCATGTCGGGCCGACCATCAAGCGTGCGTTTTTGCAGCGTGTGGTGGACCGCGTCAATGCGCTGAAGGCCGATGTGGTGGCAATCACGGGCGATCTGGTCGATGGCAAGGTGGCGGAGCTGGCTGCGCATGTGGCGCCGCTGGCGGGCTTGCAGTCGCGCCACGGCACGTTTTTTGTCACTGGCAACCATGAATATTATTCGGGCGCGCCGGCCTGGATCACCCAGCTGCGCAGCCTGGGCCTGACAGTGCTGATGAACGAGCATGTGGTGCTGCACCACGGGGAGTCTTCAGCAGCGCAGGGAGAGTCGCAAATCATGGCGCCCCTGGTGCTGGCCGGCGTGACCGACTATTCAGCCCATCACTTTGACCCGTCGCACCGCAGTGACCCGGCGCGGGCCCTGCAAGGCGCACCGGCCTCGGCCCTGGTTCGGATCCTGCTGGCGCACCAGCCGCGCAGTGCACAGGCCGCATCGGATGCAGGTTTTGATTTGCAGCTGTCAGGCCACACGCATGGCGGGCAGTTCTGGCCATGGAATCTGTTTGTGCCGCTGCAGCAGCCGTTCACGGCGGGCTTGAACCGCCTGCACAATCTGTGGGTCTACACCAGCCGCGGCACAGGTTACTGGGGCCCGCCCAAACGCTTTGGTGCGCCGTCAGAAATCACGGCGTTGCGGCTGGTGACCGCCTGACGGGCGGCTGTCCTGGTCAGATGTGTCCCACGAACTCTTTTTGCCGTCGTCCTTGCGAAAGCGGAAATCCAGATCGGTTAAAGCGTTGTGCGAACTTCAAAAACCAAACTGGATTCCCTCTATTGGCGGAAACGACAGGTTTTGGGGTTTTGAGGGTCTTTTCATCGTAGCAATCAGACCCTGGCCCAGGTAAATTGGGCGCTAGCAGCTATTATTTATATAGCAACCGTCAAATGCAAAAGGCACCGCGATGCTCAAGCCGCCAGCGCCGCCTCAACATCCTTGGCCAGATCAGCGGGCTTGTCAGTCGGCGCATAGCGCCTGATGACTTGCCCATCCTTGCCGACCAGAAATTTGGTGAAGTTCCATTTGATGGCCTTGCTGCCCAGCAGGCCCGGCGCTTCGGCACACAGCCATTTGTAAAGCGGGTGCGCATCGGGCCCATTGACATCCACCTTGCCCATCATCGCAAAGCTGACGCCGTAGTTGACCTGGCAAAACTCGGCAATCGTGTCGTCACTCCCCGGGTCTTGCCCGCCAAACTGGTTGCACGGAAAACCCAGCACCACCAAGCCTTTGGCGGCGTAGGTTTTGTGCAGCGTCTCCAGTCCGCCAAACTGCGGCGTGAAACCGCATTGGCTGGCCGTGTTGACGATCAGCATGACGTGCCCCTTGAACTGGCTCAGGGCAACGCTTTTGCCCGCGATGGACAGCGCCTGAAAATCGTCAATGGTCGGGCTGCTCATGAAGGCTCCTTTGAAAAAAATTGATCCTAACCTTCGTTTTTGCGGTGCGCCAGCGCGGCCAGCAAAGCCGCAAAAATAATGAGGCTTCCGCCCAGCAGCACGCGCGGGCTGAAGTCGGCTGTGGTCAGCAGTGCAGCAGACAGGCTGGCAAACAAAATTTCTGTCAGCATGATGAGCGACGTGGTGCCAGACGGCAGACGGGCTGCGCCATATTGCAGTGCGGCATTGCTGGCGATAAAAGCCACGCCCAGCCCCAGCAGCACAACCGCACCTGCGCTTTGCAGGCCGGGCGCCGGCAGCACCTGCAGCGCCAGGCCCAGCCCTGCGACGGCCGTTGCCAGCAGCGCGCCGCCGCCAAACATGGCCAGCATGCGCCCGCTGCTTGGCGTGTGGTTGAACTTGCGCAGCAGCGCATTGGTGATGGCAAAGCTCAGGCCGCCCATCAGCGCCAGCCAGTCGGCACCGCTTTGGGGAACGGGCCACGGCGAGTCAGGGGTCTTGAGCACAATCAGCACGCCTGTCATGGCAATCAGCAGCCGCAGCAATGAGTTGCGCGTGGGCCGCTCGTCCAGCATCAGCCAGGCCACCAGCACAGCCCAGGCCGGCATCAGGTAAAACAACAGCACCACGCGCACCACGTCGCCCACAGTGACCGCCCAGTTAAAACCCACATTGGTCAGGCCGGACGCCAGCGCAAGCCACCACAGCATCGGGTTGGCCGCCAGCGCTTTGACTGCACCCCTGAAAAACACCAGCATGCCGATAACCACCAGCCAGAATACGCCCGCTGTGGCCCACAGGGGATGCAATCCGTAGCCCTGCAGCTCCCTGAACGGCCACCAGGAAAGGCCCCAGATAAAAGCGTTGATGACAAGTGCGGCGCTGGCAAGCAGCCCGCCTGTGGCTTTATTCAACTGCATTTGGGCGCTTCTAGAAATTCAGATTTTCGGGATGAAGTGCAAGGCGATTGGCGCGCAGCACCTGGGGGCGCACTTGTGTGCATGAGGATAGAAGGCACCGCCGAATGCCACGCGTTCGCTGCCGCTCGGTGCAGCAAGCTGCCCGAAAACTGAATTGATAGAAATGCCCATCAATGGGACGTGTCGCTGCGGGCAATGCCCAGCAAATGGTCCACCTGCTCTTTGTGCTTGATGCAATTGCTTTTGTGCCAGCGCAAAATCACATACATAAAGCCTGCCACCACGATGCCAAAAGCGGTGATCGCGCCAAACGCCGACAGCCCCACGCCGGTTGAAAAGCTGTAGCCCGCACCGAGCGCCAAAATACAGGCCTGCTCATTGAAATTCTGCACTGCTATCGAGCGGCCAGCACCCATCAGGTTGTGGCCGCGGTGCTGCAGCAGCGCATTCATTGGCACCACCAGAAAGCCGCCCAGGCCGCCCAGCAAAATCAAAAACGGCGCAGCCACCCACACGTTGTGGATGAAGTTCATCAAAATGACCAGCAGCCCCATGGCAATGCCCATCGGTATCACGCCTGGGGCCTGGTCCAGCCGCATCCGCATGGACGCCAGCACAGCGCCCACGGCCGTGCCAATGGCCACCACCCCCACCAGCGACGACGCCTGTGTGGTGCTGTAACCCAAAGCAGCTGCGCTCCACGCCAGCACGATGTAGCGCAGGTTGCCCGACACGCCCCAGAACAACGTGGTGGTTGCCAGCGATATTTGCCCCAGCTTGTCGCGCCACAGGGCGGAGTTGCAGTTCCAGAAGTCGGGCAGCAGCTCGAGCTTGTTGCGCGGCATGGGCCGCATCTCCACGCCGGTTTTCGGGATGCGGGTGTTGAACCATGCAGCAATCGCATACAAAAATATCAGCACACTGATGGCGGCTTCTGGCGGTGTGTCAATGCTGGTGCGGATAAATGGAAAGTCAAACGCCAGCAGCCGGCTTGATATGGCATTGCCCACCAGCTGGCCGCCAAACAGCACGCCCAGGATGATCGAGGCAATCGTCAGTCCCTCAATCCAGCCATTGGCCTTGACCAGCTGCGACGACGGCAGCAGCTCGGTCAGAATGCCGTACTTGGCAGGGGAATAAGCCGCTGCGCCCAGGCCCACAATGGCGTAGGCCATCAGCGGGTGCGTGCCAAACAGCATCATCAGGCAACCTACCACCTTGATGGCGTTGCTGACAAACATGACTTGCCCCTTGGGCCGGGCATCGGCAAAGGCGCCCACAAACGGCGCCAGCACCACATAAAACAGCGCAAACATGGGCACCAGCGCAGCCGGCTGCCACTTGGGCGCACCACTGGTTTTGAGCAGCTCGACGGCAGCCACAAACAGCGCGTTGTCAGCCAGCGAGCTGAAAAACTGGGCTGCCATGATGGTGTAAAAGCCGCGCTTCATTGAAAAATCACTGTCTCCATACGTTGCAGGTTTATAGCACGCGGGATCGGCCGGCCCTGACCAGATGCATGGGTGTATGTACCAAGCAAAGCAATAATAGCTGCATGCCGCGCCCCATCCTTGCCACCGTTCACACACCAGCACTTGCCCACAACCTGCAGCGCATGAAAAGCGCTGCGCCAGATGCCAAAGTATGGGCCATCGTCAAAGCCAATGCCTACGGCCACGGCATTGAACGCGCCTTTGCCGGGCTCAAAGGCGCTGATGGCTTTGCGCTGCTGGAAATAGACGAGGCCAAACGCCTGCGCGCTCTGGATTGGCGCGGGCCCATCTTGCTGCTGGAGGGCTGCTTTGAAGCGCGCGACCTGGAGGCCTGCTCGCGCCTGGGGCTGTGGCACGTGGTGCACTGCACCGAGCAAATCGACATGCTGGCTGCACACAAGACAACCGCGCTGCACCGCGTATTTTTAAAAATGAATTCCGGCATGAACCGCCTGGGTTTTCAGCCCGAGCGGTATCGCGCCGCCTGGACACGCCTGAACGCCATGCCGCAGGTTGAAGACATCACGCTGATGACGCATTTTTCAGATGCCGACACGGCCAAGGGCATCTTGGCGCAGCATGAAATTTTTAACTCAGTGACCCATGACCTGCCTGGTGAACGCTCCCTCAGCAACAGCGCCGCCAGCCTGCGCCATGGCCATGCGCTCAGCGCAGCATCTGACTGGATCCGCCCCGGCATTGCGGTTTACGGCAGCGCGCCAGATTTCCCCGACCACAGCGCAGCAGACTGGGGCTTGCAGCCCACCATGACGCTCGCTTCAAAAATAATAGCTGTACAGGCAATCAATACGGGCGCTACCGTCGGATATGGATCTGCATTTACCGCAACGCAGCCAATGCGCATCGGTGTTGTCGCCTGTGGCTACGCAGACGGCTACCCGCGCCACTGCCCCACCGGCACGCCGGTACTGGCAGACGGCGTGCGCTGCCAGCTGGTGGGCCGGGTCAGCATGGACATGGTGACAGTTGATCTGGGTCCTGCGCCACAGGCAGGCATGGGCAGTGACGTCACCTTGTGGGGCAAGTCTGCAAGCGGTGCGTTGTTGCCGATCGACGACGTTGCCAGCGCTGCAGGCACCGTGGCCTACGAGCTGATGTGCGCGCTTGCCCAGCGCGTACCGGTGCTAACGGCCGATTGATTGAGGCAGGGCGTTTGTCAGCCCGACCCGCGGCCCAGGGCTGGCCCGACAACAGCGATGAAAAGCAATACAACTTGACGCAGTGCCATTTGCTATCAATAAAAGAGCTGTCAGCGCACATTTTATATGCGATGTAGGTCTTTTTTGGCTAGATATTGGGTGCTATCTGGCCGTTTTACGTCACCTGCTGCCAACTGCAGCAGCCGCTGTCAGCTGATACCCGTTTGCAGCGTGCGCCTTATTGACTTGCAGGCAATCTGGCGGTAACTGCAGGCATACACTTCGCCTCAACCGATCAGATTTGGAAGGCGCTGGCTCATGGATTTCACAGTAGGCATTTTGCTTGGCACTTTTTTGCTGTCCATCGTGGCGCTGTTCATTTTTATCTGGTCCATGTCGACGGGCCTGTTTGGCGACGGCACGGCGGCGGCAACCGAAATTTTTGCGCCCAATGAGATCGGCCAGACCGAAGACCCGGCCGCCACGCCTGCGCAGAAGGGCAAGTTGCAGCAGGCAATGGACCCCAGGGATGTGTCCACCGCCATGACGGTTGCCGAGGAAGACTCGCGTTCCAGGGCCGACCGGTCCACGTCGCTGGTGGTGGGCATTTGCCTGACGCTGGCGGTCATCTGGCTGGTGCTGGCGTCTTTGGCGGGTTTGATTTCATCCATCAAGCTGCATGCGCCTGACTGGTGGGTGCAGTACGAGTGGCTGACGTTTGGCCGCATCCGGCCGATCCATTTGAACCTGGTCGGTTATGGCTGGAGCTCGCTGGCCGGCATTGGTGTGGCGATCTGGATGATTCCGCGGCTTTTGAAAACCGAGCTGGTCGGCGCCAAATACGCGATTGCCGGCGGCGCGCTGTGGAGCATCGGCGTATTTGCCGGTGTTGTGGCCATCGGGATGGGCTATTCGGACGGGCTGGAATGGCTGGAGTTTCCATGGCAAATTGACATTTTGCTGGTCATTGGCGGCGCGCTGGTCGGCTTTCCGCTGTGGCTGACGCTCCTCAGGCGCAAGGTCAAGCATTTGTATGTGTCGGTCTGGTACATCGCAGCGGGTTTGCTGTGGTTCCCCATTTTGTTTTTGATTGCCAACTTTCCGGGGCTGCATTTTGGTGTGCAGCAGGCCACGGTGAACTGGTGGTTTGGCCACAACGTGCTGGGCCTGTGGTTCACGCCGCTCGGTTTGGCGGCGGCGTATTACTTCATTCCCAAAGTGATTGGCAAGCCAATTTATTCTTACAACCTGTCGCTGCTGGGCTTTTGGGCGCTGGCGTTTTTCTACAGCCAGGTCGGCGGCCACCACCTGATTGGCGGGCCAGTGCCGTCCTGGCTGATCACTATTTCAATTGTGCAAAGCGTGATGATGCTGATCCCGGTGTTTGCCGTGGCTGTTAACCAGCACATGACAGTGGCGGGCAACTTCAAGGCGCTGCTGTATTCACCCACGCTGCGCTTCATTGTGCTGGGCGCTGTGCTGTACACGGCTGCGTCGGTACAGGGCTCGCTGGAAGCGTTGCGCGCGGTCAACACCATCACACACTTCACGCACTACACGGTGGCCCATGCGCATTTGGGGCTGTACGGCTTTTTCACGATGGTGATGTTCGGCTCCATTTATTTCATCATGCCGCGCGTGATGAACTGGGAGTGGCCTTACCCGCGCCTCATTTCGCTGCATTTCTGGTTGGTGGTGGTCGGCTTTGCGATTTATTTCATCGGCCTGTCGCTTGGCGGCTGGTTTCAGGGCCTGGCCATGCTGGACGCCAAAACGCCGTTCATGCAGTCGGTGGCGCTGACACGGCCGTACCTGCAGACCCGCTCGATTGGCGGCGGCTTGATGACGCTGGGGCATCTGGTGTTTGCCGCGCACTTTTTTGCGATGGGCTGGAAGTTTGGCCCCAAGCGGCTGGGTGCCACACTGCTGCAGCCGCCGACAATGGCGCGCTTCATGCGCAGGGGGGCTGCAGCATGAGCACCGTCAACCTCGATAAAACGCACAAGAGTTTCTGGGAGATGGATGAGCTGCGCATCATCTCGGGCGCCATGGTCATCCTGGCGGGTGCCACCGGGCTGATGGTGGTGCTGCCGTACATGCTGCTCAAGGATGTTGCGCCGCCCGCTGCGCTCAAGCCTTACACCGATGTGCAGCTGGCTGGCCGCCAGGTCTACATTGCCAACGGCTGTGTGTACTGCCACTCCCAGCAGCCGCGGGACATCAAACAGGCGCCCGATGCATTGCGCGGCTGGGGCCGGGCGTCGATTGCCGCTGACTATGCGTACGACACGCCGCACCTGCTGGGCACCATGCGCACCGGGCCCGATTTGTTCAACATCGGCGCGCGTCAGCCCAGCAAGGACTGGCACCTGGGCCACCTGTACCAGCCGCGCGCCTACACGCCCGGCTCCATCATGCCGGCCTATCCGTTTTTGTTTGAAGTCCGGCAGGGGCAGGCCAAAGCCGGTGAAACAGTGATCACGCTGCCGCCGGCGTTTGCCAAGCCCGGCCAGGTGGTGGTGGCCAAGCCTGAAGTGCTGGCGCTGGTCAGCTACCTGGTGGGCCTGGACCACACTTATGTGCCGCTGCCGGCATTGGCACCCGCGTTGGCTACAGGTGCAGTGCCGCCAGCTGCACCTGCAGCAGCAGTCGTGCCGCCAGCCGTGGCACCCGCCGCGTCAGGGGCCAAGCCATGAACAACGAAGCCGAGAAAAAACGGGTGGCCACGGCCCAGCGCCTGCGCGAAAACGACGACCCCAACGAAAGCAATCGCCCGCTGCCCTGGTTTTTGTTCATGTCGCTCGGTGCACTGGCCATGTGGGGCGCGTTTTACATTTACAGCACACCATCGGGCGACAACTCGGCTTATGGCGACCAGCGCACCGTGGCTGACTTGCGGCCCGCAGTGGTGCTGGCCGGGGCGGCGCCTGTTGTGGACGGCAAACAATTGTTTGGTGGCAAATGTGCGGCCTGCCACCAGGCCACAGGCCTTGGCGTGGCCGGGGTGTTTCCGCCTCTTTCAGGTGCCGAGTGGGTGCTGGGTGACGAGAAAATTCTGAGCAATATTTTGCTGCACGGCATCAATGGCGAAATGATTGTCAAGGGCAACAAATACAACGGTGCCATGCCTGCCTGGAACACGCTGAGCGACAACGAGCTGGCCGCGGTGTTGACCTACATCCGCTCGGATTGGGGCAATGCCGCACCGCCCATCAAGGCAGAGACCATCAAAAGCCAGCGTGAACTCACCAAAGCGCGCACCGAGCCTTACGCAGGTGGTGCCGCCATCAAGCCGGACTCTTGAGGCAAGGCGGGGCAGGTGAGCCATCTGGGCAAAACATTTGTTGCCAGTTTTGCCCTATTGCTGGCCGGACTGGCCCTGCTGCTGGCGGCCACAGGCGGGGGCCAGAGCTTCACCACCGAAACGCTGCGCAGGCAGCAAGTCAACAGCCCCGGCAAACCGCCGCTGCCCATCGCCGCATTTGACGTGACGCTGGGCAGTGGGCAGCAAACGTCGCTCAATGATGTGTTGGCCGAAAGCGGCAAAGTCTGGCTGGTGGACTTTGTCTACACCCGCTGCCAGACGCTGTGCAGCTCGCTGGGCTCGATCTACCAGCAGCTGCAAGCGCAGGTTGAAACGCGGGGTTTGCAGGGCCGCATTGGCTTGCTGTCCATCAGTTTTGATCCAGCCCATGACGATGCTGCCGCACTAAAAGCATATGCAACGCGCATGAACATGAACCCGGCTGTGTGGCAGGTGGCCACGCTGACCCACTGGCAGGATCGGCGGCGTCTGCTCGATGCCTTCGGCATCATGGTGGTGCCCGCGCCGCTGGGCGAGTTTGAGCACAATGCGGCGCTGCATGTCGTCACACCAAGCGGAAAACTGGTGCGCATTCTCGATTACGCAGACCCGCAAGCGGCGCTGGACGCTGCGGTCTTGGTGGCGCAGCCGGCACCGGTTGCAGCGCTGCACAACACAGCTGCAGCGCGCCCATGACAGAGACGACGACCGTGACGGTGACAAAAAAGGCAGGGACGACCCAAGAAGAGGCGACCCTGAAAAACGCCTGTATGTACGCCTGGCTTGCTGCCAGCATCACCGCCGTGGCAGTGGCCTTGTCTGTGCCGCCGATGCGCAGCATCATCGAGCAAAGCATGGCGTGGCACATGGTGGTGCAAATGCCGCTGCTGGTGCTCGGTGGCTGGCTGGCAGCCCGGGCGCTACCGTCAATGGCTGCCTTTCGCCGGCTTGCCGCCTTCAACCAGATGGGCCTGACAGGCTTTATTCTGGCGCAAGTGATCACAGCCTACTGGATGCTGCCACTGGCCATAGACCGCGCCGTGGTGCTGCCCCTGTTTGATGTGCTCAAACTGCTGACCCTGTTCATCAGCGGCCTGCTGCTGGCAGACGCATTCAGGCGCGCACCGGCAGCGCTGCAACTGTTTTTCATCGGTTACTGGGTGTCCATGATGGCTTGGCTGGGCATTTACCTGGCCACAACAGATTTGCGGCTTTGCAACGCGTACTCATTGCAGGGCCAGGTCAGTACCGGCTGGTCCTTGCTGGCGCTCGGCGCGGCGCTGGGCGCGGCTTGGCTGACCAATACATGTCTGACAGGTGCATTTCAAAAATCTGCTGTAAATGCTACTAAATAATGAGCTGCCAGCGCGCGTATTAATTGGGCTACAGCCAGTTTTAACCCTCAATTCACCTTCACGGCCCGCCAGTCAATCAAATTGTCCGCGCGGTGCGGGATGTCAACAGTCTTCTTCATCGCCCACGGAATGATCTGGTTGTGCAGCGGGATGTGGGAGATCAGCTCATGGTCGGCCAGCAGGGCTTGCTCTATCAGGCGGTTGCGCGTTGGCAAGTCGGTTTCTTTGCGGATGCGTTCAATCAGGGCGTCTTGCTGCGGGTTGCTGAAGCGGCCTAAATTAAAGTTGCCATCGCCGCCCGCGCCTACGGTACGAATCAGTGATTGCAAACTATAAAAAGCATCAAATGTCGGCACGCCCCAGCCCAGCAGATAAATGCTGGCTTCGTTGCGCTGGATCATCGGGAAGTACGTGGCAAACGGCATGCTGCGAAACCTGGCTTTCACGCCAATTTTGGCCCATTGCACGGTAATGGCCTGGCACAGCTGTTCGTCGTTGATGTAGCGGCCGGCGCTGCACGCAAAGTCAACTTCAAAGCCCTGTGGGTAGCCTGCGTCAGCCAGCAGCTTTTGCGCCGCTGCCACGTCGTATGGCCAGCGCACATTGGCCTTGGCAGTCCAGCCGTTGATCTGTTTGGCGACGATGGCTCCGCTGGGTTCGGCCAGGCCGCGCATCACCACTCGCTGAAGCGATGCGATGTCAATGGCCTGGTACAGCGCCTTGCGCACACGCACGTCTTTGAGCGGGTTTTTGCCTTTGACGCTGGCGTTGACCAGCTCGTCCCTGAACTGGTCCATGCCCAAAAAGATGGTGCGGTTTTCTGGGCCTTCGAGTACCTTGAGCGCATCGTTCTGGCGCACACGCGCCAGGTCCTGCAGCGCCGGGTCGAGCACAAAATCAACCTCGCCTGACAGCAGTGCCGCCATGCGCGTGGCGTCTGACTTGATGGGTGTGTAGACCACTTCGGTCACGTTGGTCGGGTACTTGCCTTTGCCCCACCAGTTGGGGTTGGGCTCCAGCGTGGTGCGCTGGTCGGGTGTCCAGTTTTTCAGCATGAACGGGCCGGTGCCCAGTGCGTTGCGGTGCGCAAAGCTTTCGTCCTTGGTTTTGATGTCTTTGGGTTCGACTGAATTATTTTTCTCGGCCCAGGCCTTGCTCATCACACGCAGTTCAGTCAGCTGGTTCAGCAGCACCGGGTTGGGCACGGTTGAAAAGATATCCAGTGTGGTCGGGTTGACAATTTCTACACGGTCAATGCCGAGTGCGTACACGGTGAAATTGGATGTTTTGGCCTTGGCGCGTTCGAGCGAATATTTGGCGTCAGCGGCCACAAAGTCCGAGCCATCAGAAAACTTGACGCCCTGGCGCAAAGTCAGGCGCAACTGGGTTGGCGACACCTGCTTCCACTCGGTGGCCAGCGACGCTCTGGGCTTGAAGGTTTTGCTGTCGTATTCAATCAGCGTGTCGTACACCGCAGCGTGCATGGTGTTGTTCACGCCCACGTTTTGCGCGTGAATGTCCCAGGTCGACATATCAGCAGCACGTGCAAACCTGAAAGTTTTGGCATGAAGTGACAAGGGCAACGCTGCCGCAAAGGCAGTTGCCAGCAACGCTGCAGTCAGCAGCCGGGTGGGTTTGAACATGAATGAACTTTCTGAAAATAAACGTTGTTTGACTGTCGCACATTTTCACGTGGCACGTGAATGCTTGCGCTGTTTTCCTACGTACAGATCCCGCGCAGCTGGATCACACGCACAGCCCGCGGACGCGCATCACACGTACAGCCCGCGTACGCGAGCGTGCAGGCGGCTCAGCCCCAGCAGCGCATCGGTGCACGGCGTGGCAACACCGGTCAAAGTGCCCAGCTCTTTGACGGCTGTTACCAGCGCATCCAGCTCCACGGCCTTGCCTGCTTCAACGTCTTGCAGCATCGATGTTTTGAAAGCGCCCAGTTTTAAAGTGACGGCGTGCCGGTGCTCGGGCTGCTGGTCAATCGCGATGCCCAATCTTGCGCCGATTTCTTTGGCCTCCAGCATCACGCTGGAGATAAAACCGCGTACCAGATCGTCTTTCAAAATCAGGTCTGTGGTGGCCCCGGTCAGCGCGCTGATGGGGTTAACGGTCATGTTGCCCCACAACTTGAACCAGATGTCTTTTTGTATCTGCTCAGACACCGTCATTTCAAAACCGGCTTTTTCAAGCCAGGCCGCCAACTGCAAAACACGGTGCGACTTCACACCCGACGGCTCGCCAATGATCAGCTTGTTGCCAAAGTGGTGGCGCACCACACCGGGGCTGTCTGTTGAGCAGCTGGCATGCACCACGCAGCCCACCACATGCTGCGGCGCAATCGCTTTGGCTACAACGCCTTGCGGGTCAATTGACGTCAAACTGCGCCCGGCAAACGCACCGCCAAAGCCCTGCAAAAACCACCACGGCACACCATTCATGGCGGTCATGACCGTGGTCTCAGGGCCAATCAGCGGTGCAATGTGCCTGGCCACTTCAGCCAGAGCCGGCGCCTTGACGCTGACGACCACCAGGTTCTGCACGCCCAGCTCTGCAGGCATGGCTGATGCCCGCACTGGCTGGGTGGTCTGTGTGCCGGCCTGATGCAGCTGCAGGCCGTGCTGCTCAATCGCTGCAAGGCTGGCCCCGCGGGCCACCACGCTCACCGCAGCGCCTGATAGCGCCAGCCCATGTCCTATCCAGCCACCCATTGCGCCTGCGCCGTAAATACATACTTTCATGGGCAAATGCTAGCAGAGCAAGCCGCCAGCTCCCCGGTGCGCGTCAAGTCCTGGCAATGGCAAACGCCATCACCTCAATGCCGGTTTTAAACCCCAGCTTTTTCTTGATGTTGGCGCGGTGGATGTCGACCGTGCGCGGGCTCAGCGCCAGGTCCAGCGCAATTTCCTTGGTGGTCCTGCCCATGCCCATTTTTTCCAGCACAACAAGTTCGCGCTGCGACAGGCTGCTGGCCTGACCCGGCGCAGCGCTGCCTGTGTTGTTTCGCCTCAAGCCGCGGTTGAGCAGGAAGGCGCTGACCTGTGGCGACACCCACGTGTTGCCGCTAAAGATGGTGTCAATGGCCTGCAACACACTTTCATGCGCACGCTCTTTCATCAGGTAGCCACGCGCGCCAAGAGCCAGGCTTTGTTCGGCATACATCATCTCGTCGTGCATCGACAGCATCAAGACCGATCGGGGGCTTTGTGCTTGCACCACAGCCCGCACTGTTGCCAGTCCTTTTGAGTCTTCTATGGACATGTCACACACCACCAGATCAGGCGCGAGCCGCCTGATGGCCAGCAGCCCGGCAGCCAGACTTTTCTGGCAGTCGACCACACGATGTGAGGACGACGTGTTGATCAGTGTGAGCAGGCCAAACCGCACAATGTCATGGTCGTCAATCAGCAAAATTGTTTTCATGGGCAAGATGTGCCCGAGGGCAGCCACCACAGATTGAGGGCTCAAAAAAATCAATTCAAAAGTAGTTGTTATGCGTTCGGCAAGACCTACCATTATCTTGTGCATTGGTAGTACCGGACCAGAAAATATTGTGTAAAACACGGAACTGTTACACGCAATCGAGCTCCATAAATTGCCATTTATGCAACAAAAGTTGCCTGTCCTACGCAAACTTACCTAGCGAGGAATCCAGTTTTAAGAGTACTGTCAACAGCTCAGAAATCATCAGCCTCCAGTCTTTTCAAACCAGTTTAAAAAGCAGTCTGCTGCTTGCCATATGTACCCGGTCAGTTTGCACACCCAGTGGGCCCAAAAAGAAACAGACGCGCAGGCCTCTCCTGTTTTTGAGGCCCTGTTAAAAATCCTGCAAAACCGTTTTCGGGTGGCAGGTGTCATTGCCTTTGTGATGCAAAAAGGCACTGTGGCCCTGAACATGTCTGTTGGCGTGGCGCCAGCAGCGCTTGACTGCACGGCTCTGCTGGCCATGTGCGCAGGGCAACCCGACCAGTTGTATGTCGCA
The DNA here is from genome assembly GCA_025362315.1 of Polaromonas sp. Lineage (GTDB taxonomy): Bacteria > Pseudomonadota > Gammaproteobacteria > Burkholderiales > Burkholderiaceae_C > Polaromonas. Next base: position 27,805 of record JANYGP010000052.1, on the reverse strand, counting down.
GAAGAGGTTGACCACAGCCCTGATGCTGTAAAGGTCCAGAGCCTGCAGGCAGACATTTCGGCGCAACACGTTGCGCGCTTTTATGCGGGCGCGCCGCTGACCATCAGCCTGAGCGGGCAGGCCATCGGCATGCTGTGTCTGGTTGACACCCAACCCAAAAGTTTTTCCATAACAGACCGCCTGCTGCTCAGGGCACTGGGCAATGCGATCAGCACCATGCTGCTCATGCCGCACAACCCGTCTCTGGCAATTGCCATTGCCCTGCAGGCAGAAAAAGGCATGCTGGTGTTGGGCGAGGCGCAAATGATCGAGGCCGTGAACCAGCGCTTTACCAAGCTGGCCAGCATGACAGTCGAAGATCTGAAGCGCACCGGCGTGGATGATTTGCTGTGCCTGGACCGCCCCAGCAGCGGTGCAGTTTTGATCAGCCACGCCTTGCTGGCTGAAGTGCCTGCCCACGGCATCACGCGCTGCCATACCAAAAGCGGCGAGACACTGCCTGTCGAAGTTTTTGTGTTGCCATTGGCCGGAACGAACGGCCGGGTGGTCAAAACGCTGCTTGTCATGGCACCGCTGTTCTCTGGGCCTGTGGAAGACTTTTTGTTGTCGCTGCCCGCCAATGAGCGAAGCCAGTTGCTGTCACTGCACATTGCGGGCCTGTGGTCGGTTGACAGTTGCGGACGGATAGACAAACTGTCAGGCGCACCCACAGCTCATCTCAACGCCGGTGAGCAGGGCAGCATCAAGGGCAAAAGACTGGACAGCGCCGGTGTTTTTGATGCGGCATATTCAGACTGGACAGCGTTTTACAAAAGCATTGCAGACGGTCACCCGCCTGATGAAATGGAATGCTGCGTGACCCATAACGGCCACAAGCAGTGGTTCAGCATGAGGGGCTTCAGGCAGTATGACGCCCAGGGCCACCCTCGGGGTTACCATGGCAGTTTTCGGGACATAACCGAACGCAAATTGAAAGAAAACGCCCTGCACAAAGCCGAACAGCGGCAGAGCCTGATCCTGCAAGGCACCAACGATGGCGCCTGGGACTGGGACATGGTGTCGGGCGACTATTACCTGTCGCCGCGCTGGTGGGCCATGATGGGCCGCAGCCCGGGCAAGTACCCGGTAACCGATGAGATGTGGCTGCAATTTATTCACCCGGATGACCGGACCTGGGTACGGGCTATTTTCAAGGCGGCTGTGCTCGAAGGGCGTGACTCGTACCAGTCAGAATTTCGGATGCTGCATGCAGATGGGCATTACCTGTCGGTGTTGGGTCGGGGCTGTATTTTGCGCAACGCCCAGGGCCGGGCCATCCGAACCTCGGGCACCAACCAGGACCTGACAGAGCAACAGCAGGCGCGCGCGCAAATCGCGCTGTTGCAAAGCAGTGTGGAAAGCCTGCAGGATGTGGCCATGGTCGGGCACACTTCACCGCGCAAGGTCACAGAGCGCGCCCTGTACGCCACCACGCAGCGTTTGAGCCTGGCCCTTGAAACCTCCGGCCTGGGCTTGTGGACAAATGATCTTGCACGGGACGAAGCCTTGTGCGATGCGGGCTGGCATGCCATGCTGGGCGAGGCGCCCAGTCAGGAACCTGTGCCTGCCTATGACTGGCTCAAGCGGGTGCACCCGGAAGATCAATGTGCTGCCAAAGGCGAGGGCACGGCTCCTGCGCTTTCAGGCAACACACCGTTTGAAAAAACCTTTCGCATGCGCCATGCGCAAGGTCACTGGGTGTGGATCAGGAGCCGCGGAAAAGTCATTGAGCGGGATTTGGCGGGCCAGCCCCTTGTCATGATTGGCACCCACATGGACATCAGCGCACAGGTGCGTGCCCAGCAGCAGGCAGACCAGCGCAATGTGCAGCTGTCGCGTTGTCTGGAGCATCTGAACGTCGGGATAATTCTGCACGGCTACGGCATCATCAAATTTGCCAATACCGCGCTGCTCGCAATTTTCGGCCACGAAAAAACCAGTGACATGGTGGGCAACCATTTTTCGCAATACATCCTGACGGATGACTTGCCCGCGGCGCAGTGGCGTCAAAAGCAGTTGATGGCAGGCGCCACGTTGCCGACTTACTGGTTTAATTTTTTGGGAGCAGATGGGCAGGTTTTCAAAGCCTTGACCCATTCAACCCTGATTGAGTGGGACGGCGAGCCGCACATTTTGTCTACCATGACCCCGCCGGGCGATGCCGCCATGCTGATCCAGGAAATGGAGTCTGCCAAAAGCCGCTACGAGGGCCTGCTGGCCAAACAGCTGGAAGAAAAACAGGTGCTTCTAGCCCATGAGCTGCATGACTCGCTGGGCTCGCAGCTGGCCTGCATTTCTCTGCAGGCGGCTGGCATCGGCCACACGCCGCAGGACATTGTGCAGGTGCAAATGGACATTGAGCGGCTGCAGGGCAACATCAGCAAGGCAGCAGCAACCACGCGCGACCTGGCCCGTGGTTTGATGCCCATCAACGACTGGCCCGGCTCATTCTGGCGGGCACTGGAGCGCTTGTGCCATGACTTCAACAACAGCCCGTCACTGCGCTGCGTGTTCGAAATGGCAGGTGATTTTGAAGACATCCCGGCAGACGTCGGCACACATCTGTACCGGATTGCCCAGGAAGCCATTGCCAATGCTGTGCGCCACGGGCAGGCAACGTCCATCGTCGTGCGCCTTGAGCACAAGGGTCTGCCAGACAGCCCGCGCCTGCTCCGCATCACGGACGATGGCACAGGCTTTGACACCGCAGTCACCCAGCAACATTCGGGCGTCGGATTAAGCTCCATTTATGCCAGGGCCCGCGCCATTGATGCGCAGGTTGATCTGGCGCGGCAAAAGCCCCGGGGCTTTCAGGTGGAGGTGCGCCTGCCGCCGGGTCATGAAAGCAAGCCGCCCGACAGGAGCAACCCGCTTGATGGCCTGCCAGACCAGTCCCAAACTGGATTGAACACCCAGAGTTGATTCACGCATGGCATCTGCATGATGTGTGCACCAAAGCGCAAGAAGGTATCTAATAAAAACCTTGTAAGCCACGCAGGTCACCAACATGCAAACACGCCAATTGGGAAATCTCGAGATCCGCGCTTCAGCCATCGGCCTGGGCTGCATGGGCATGAGCGAGTTCTACGGTGCCACGGACGATGCCCAGTCGCATGCCACCCTGGCCCGAGCGCTTGAGCTGGGCATCAACTTTTTTGACAGTGCTGACACCTACGGTTTTGGCCACAACGAAACATTGATTGGCCAATTTTTAAAAGACGGCGGCCCAGCGCGGCGCGCGCAAGTAGTAATCAGCACAAAATTCGGCATCGTGCGCCAACCCGGCCAGTACGAGCGGCGCATCGACAACACCCCGGCTTATGTGCAAAGCGCTTGCGAGGCATCGCTCAAGCGGCTGGGCGTTGACACCATTGATTTGTATTACTGCCACCGCCGCAACCCGAATGTGCCGGTTGAAGACATGGTGGGCGCCATGGCACAGCTGGTGCGCGCCGGCAAAATCAAGGCGATCGGGCTGTCTGAAGTGTCGCCTGCCACACTGCGCAAAGCCCATGCTGTGCACCCGGTTGCAGCGGTGCAAAGTGAGTATTCGCTCTGGTCGCGTGAGCCTGAAACGAACATGCTGGTCACTTGCGCTGATCTGGGGGTCACTTTTGTAGCCTACAGTCCCCTGGGCCGCGCCTTCCTGACCGGCGCACTGGACACATCGGGTTTGGCCGCAGGTGACTTTCGCAAAAACCTACCGCGTTTCAACGGCGCAGCCGAAGTTGCCAACCAGGCCATGGTGGACGGCTTGAGCCGCTTTGGCGCTGCCCGGGGCATGAGCAATGCCCAGGTGGCGCTGAGCTGGCTGCTGTGCAAACACACCCATGTCGTGCCCATCCCGGGCACCCGGCGCATCAACTACCTGGAGGAGAACGCAGCAGCTGCCAGCTTTGAATTGTCAGCAACCGAGCTGGCTGAACTGGACGCCTTGTTCCCGCCAGATGCCATTGAAGGCGGGCGCTACCCTGAAGCTGGCATGGTGGGCATTGAGCGCGACCACTAGCCCAACGCGATTTTTATTTGGCCGGCCGGTGCAATGCGCAGATCTTGTTGCCGTCCGGGTCACGCAGGTAGGCCAGATAAAAGTTACCCACCGGGCCGTCCCTGAAACCTGGAGGCTCTTCGCACGTCACGCCGCCGTGGGCCAGGCCAGCTGCGTGAAACGCTTCGCCCTGCTCGGCTGACTGCACCACAAACCCGATGGTGCTGCCATTGCCATGGGTGGCCGGCTCTCCATTGATCGGTGTGGTGATGGCAAAGGTACCCGTCGGGCTGCGGTAAAAGTAACGGTGCTTGTTGGGAACGCCTGGGCCGATGCCGATGGCGCCCAGCACAGCGTCGTAAAATTTTCTGGAAGCTTCCAGGTCGTTGACTCCCAGCATGACGTGACTGAACATGATTTGCCTTTGTGAAATGGGTTGTATGTAAAACTGCCTCTGAAATGGTAGCTGAGGACGGCTGGGCAAATGCGTTGAAGCTGTCGCCTGCATGCCTGTTGAAGTTGTTGCGCAGTGCTTCTGGATTCCCGTCTTCGTGGAAATGACGGATTTTGAAATATACAATTGCTATGTATTCAGGAGCTGCTAGCGCCAGTTTTATAAGCGCTACAGGCCTGTTTGATGCATCAAAACGCCTGCTCCTGGGCTCAAACCGTGTCACTCCCAGCATCTCTTGCTGCCAGCAGCATGGCGTCGCCGTAACTGAAAAACCGGTATTTTTGCGCAATGGCATGCTGGTACAGCGCCATGATGTGCGCATGCCCGGCAAAGGCGCTGACCAGCATCATCAGCGTGCTTTTTGGCAAATGAAAGTTGGTCAGCAGCAGGTCAACCACTGCAAATTTGAACCCCGGCGTGATGAAAATATTGGTGTCGTTGCAAGCAGCGCCAAATTTGGCATGGGACTCCAGCGCACGCACCGTAGTTGTGCCCACCGCCACCACGCGGCCTCCCCGTGCTTGGCACTGGGCAATCGCCTCCAGGCTTGCAGGCGGCACCTCAAAGCGCTCAAAGTGCATCACATGGTCGGCAATGTTTTCAGCTTTTACCGGCTGAAAGGTGCCAGCGCCCACATGCAGCGTGATGCTGGCGCGGTGGATGCCGCGTGCGGCAAGCCGGGCCAGCACCGCCTCGTCAAAATGCAGCGCTGCGGTGGGCGCGGCAACTGCGCCCGGGTGTTTGGCAAACACAGTCTGGTAGCGCTGTTCGTCCTCCAGAGAATCCTCATGGGTGATGTACGGCGGCAATGGCACATGGCCGTGCTCGGCCATCACTGCAAACGGGTCGCGGCTCAGCTTGAACTGGTACAGCGGCCCATCTGCATTCGGCCAGCGGCCCATCAGCGTGGCGGTGAAGCCGCCGTCCATCAGCAGCACGGCACCCGGCGCAGGTTTTTTGCTCACCTTCATGTGCGCCGCCACGTCATGGCCTGAGCTGGCATCTGGCGACAAGACACGTTCGATCAGCAGCTCAAGCCGGCCGCCGCTGGCCTTTTGGCCAAACAGCCGGGCTTTGACGACTTGGGTGTCATTGAACACCAGCAAGTCACCGGCTTGCAGCAAATCGGGCAGATCAACAAATTGGCGGTCTGCCAAAACCGCTTGACGAGCATCCAGCAAGCGCGAGCTGCTCCGGTGTGCGGGCGGGTGCTGGGCAATCAGTTCAGGCGGCAGCGTGAAGTCAAAATCATGGAGCGTAAAAACTGTTTTCATACGGGCACAATTGTCACACCATGCCATCCCCCACACCGGACACCCGGCCCCCACCGGCCAAAACGGCCATCAACCTGCCTGCCAACACGGCCGCCAAAACAGCCGCAAAAACGGTCGCCATAACAACCGCCAAGACAGCGGCGCAAAAAGCGCTGGACAAACTTGGCCTGCGTCGGGACATTGACCTGGCGCTGCACCTGCCGCTGCGTTATGAAGACGAAACCCGCATCACCCGGCTGGTTGACGCCCGGGACGGCGAGACGGTGCAAATAGAAGGGCAGGTCACAAACAGCGAAATTGCCTTTCGACCCAGACGCCAGTTGCGCGTGACGATTGACGACAGCACAGACACCTGCACGCTGCGGTTTTTAAATTTTTACCCATCGCACCAAAAAACGCTGAGCGTCGGGGCGCGCGTGCGCGTGCGCGGCGAGCTGCGCGGCGGCTTTATCAGCCGTGAAATGGTGCACCCCGCCTTCAAACTGGCCGGCGGCCAGCTGCCGGGCGCGCTGACGCCGATTTATTCAACCGTGGCCGGCCTGCCCCAGGCCTATTTGCGCAAGGCCGTGCTGGGCGGCTTGGCGCGCTCTGACCTGAGCGAAACCATTGCGCCTGAATATTTGAGTAAAAACCTGCCCCAGCCCATATGGAACCTGCGCGAGGCGCTACAGTTTTTGCATACCCCGACGCCTGACGTGGCGCTGGCAACATTTCAGGACCACAGCCACCCGGCCTGGCAGCGCCTGAAAGCCGAGGAGTTGCTGGCCCAGCAGCTGTCGCAGCTTGAGGCGCGGCGCGTGCGTGCTGGCATGCGCGCGCCAGCGTTGTATCCAAGCCCCCTGCAAAACACGCAGTGTTCCCTGCATGACCAGCTGCTCGAGCGCCTGCCTTTCCGCCTGACCGCTGCGCAGCAGCGTGTGGGCCTGGACATTGACAGTGATCTGCAAAAAAACGTGCCCATGCACCGGCTGCTGCAGGGCGATGTGGGCTCGGGCAAAACCGTGGTGGCTGCATTGGCTGCGGCACGCTGCATCGACGCGGGCTGGCAATGCGCGCTGATGGCGCCCACCGAAATTCTGGCCGAGCAGCATTTCAGAAAACTTATCAGCTGGCTGGAGCCGCTGGGCATTCAGACCGCGTGGCTGACCGGCAGCCAGAAAGCCAAAGAGCGGCGCGAGTCGCTTGCCATGATCGCCAGCGGTCAGGCCGGTCTGGTGGTGGGCACGCATGCCGTGATTCAGGACAAGGTGGTGTTCAAAAACCTGGCACTGGCCATCATTGACGAGCAGCACCGCTTTGGCGTGGCGCAAAGGCTGGCTTTGCGGTCCAAAATGACTTCGGACGGTGATGAGCCACACCTGCTCATGATGACCGCCACCCCCATCCCCCGCACGCTGGCCATGAGCTATTACGCCGACCTCGATGTCTCGACGATTGACGAACTGCCACCTGGCCGCACCGCCATCGTGACCAAGGTGGTGAATGACAGCAGGCGCGATGAAGTGATTGAACGCATACGCAGCCAGATTGCTGAGGGCAGGCAGGTGTACTGGGTGTGCCCGCTGATTGAAGAAAGCGAAGTGCTGGATTTGACCAACGCTACCCAGACGCATGAAGCGCTGTCAGCTGCCCTGCCAGGCGTGCTGGTTGGTCTGCTGCATTCACGCATGCCCGTGGCAGAGAAAAAGGCCGTGATGACCCTGTTCAACGACGGCGTGATGGCCGTCCTGGTCAGCACCACCGTGATTGAGGTTGGCGTGGATGTGCCCAACGCGTCGCTGATGGTGATTGAACACGCCGAACGGTTTGGGCTAAGCCAGCTGCACCAGTTGCGCGGCCGCGTAGGCCGCGGCGCAGCAGCATCAGCCTGCGTACTGCTGTATTCAACGGGCGACGCCACGCGGCTGGGCGACACAGCCAAGGCGCGCCTGAAAGCCATGGTGGAGACGAATGACGGATTCGAGATTGCCCGGCGCGACCTCGAGATACGTGGGCCAGGTGAGTTTTTGGGGGCGCGGCAGTCGGGCGCGCCTTTGCTGCGGTTTGCTGACCTGACAGTTGACGCCGAATGGCTGGCATGGGCGCGGGCTTTGGCGCCTGTGATGCTTGACAAACACGCCGCGCTGGCGGAGCGGCATGTTTTGCGGTGGCTGGGGACGAAGGGCGAGTATTTGAAGGCTTGAGGTGGGGTTTGGGTCTGTTTTTGCCTATTTTTAGGTGCATTTTAGGGCTACAGGCCAATGGATATGTGCGCGAACAGCTCCTGAATTTGTAGCAGATACCCTTCACCAGTCTACCTGGACTCGCCCCGGCCGGCGACTTACTTTTCTTTGGCGAAGCAAAGAAAAGAGACTTGCTGCCGGGCAACCCCGGCCAGCAACATCAAAAACTTATACAGGTATGGACCGAAACGCAGACTCAGGACTACGCACATACCCAAACTTGACAGGCAGTTCCCGCGCAACCAATTCCTGCAACACCCACAAGCCCGACTCAACCGCATCGGCCACCTGCAGCATGTCCTGGGTGTGCACCAGACCAAAGCCAAGTGCTGTCTCCAGGTAAACGCGCCCATGCTCGTCGATAAAGCAGCGCTGAACAATAGCAACCTCGTTTGCATGGCTCGTCACTTCAAACTCAGGCGCGCTACCGATACGCCAGATAAACGGCGTGGCCTCCAGCTCCACATACACGCGCTGCGGGCCGTTTTGAAAGAACCACTGGCCCTGCGCGTCGCTGGCGTAGTTGCGCTGGATGAAATCAATCAGCTTGTCGTGTTTGAGAAGCGAGCCTTTACTGGCCAGTTGCCTGCCCGGTTCGTTTGACGGCGCGCAAAACGGCCCCGCCGCCTGCGCCCGGTCGTCGCGCATGTACCAGTTGCCGCGTGCGTCCAGGCCCAGCCAGCCGTAGCAGTGCGGCACATTGGGCCATTTGGCGAGGGCGGCTTTGACGATGTCGTCCATGCTTGAATCCTTCCTGCAAGGAAGTCTAAACGTGGGTTGCCAAAAACGCCGTGACGGCCTCCGGCATGGCCCGCACATTCGCAGGGAAACGGCCCGACGGAAAGCCCACATGACCGCCCTGTTCTGGCTGCCACAGTGTGACGCTGGCGCTCACGTCGGCTGGCTGGGGCAGGCTCCAGGCGGGAATGAAGGGGTCGTTCAGCGCGTTCAGTGCCAGCCCGGGCACGCCAATGGCGGTCATGTGCGGCTTGGCAGAGGCACGCTTCCAGTAGTCGTCGGTGTCTTTAAAGCCATGCAGCGGCGCGGTGACGATGTTGTCAAAAGCATACAAGTCACGCGCGGCCAGCAGGTCGCTGCGGCTGAACAAACCAGGGTGCTGGTCGAGCTTTTGCAGCGCTTTGGGCACCATGCTGCTTAAAAACATGCGGGTATAAACCAGCCGGTTAAAGCCGCGCCCAATTGCCCAGCCACTGGCGGCCAAATCAAGCGGTGAACACACGCTGGCCACGGCGCGAACCACTTGCGCGGCGCTTGCACCCATCTCGCCAGCCCAGCGCATCAGCGCGTTGCCGCCTAGCGAGATGCCTACCGCCACCAGCAGCCCGGCATGGGCAGATTGCAGGCGGCGCAGGATCCAGTCAATCTCTTCAAAGTCACCTGAATGGTAGGCGCGGGGGGCGCGGTTCAGCTCGCCAGAGCAGCCTCTGAAATGGGGCACGGCACAGGCCCAGCCGCGGGCGCGTGCAGCATCGGTTAAGGCCTCAGCGTAATGGCTGCCAGAAGAGCCCTCGAGACCATGGAACACCACAAGCAGCGGCGAGTAGGGTTGAGTGATGTGATCTGAAAAATCTACGTCCACAAAGTCGTTGTCTGGCGTTACCCATCGTTCACGCCGAAACATGGGCGCGTCGCCGACGTAGCGCTCGGCGCGCAGTGCAGCCCAGATGGTTTGCAGGTTGCCGCCCGGCAGCCACCAGGGCGCTTCATATTTCATAGTGGCTCACGCACATTAATGAAGAACCTGCGGGCTATCATTGACCTCCAGCATTTCGCGCGGCGTGCCGGGGCTGGCATGGTGCGCCACCAGGCGCCAGCCCTGCGGTGTTTTTTGGTACACATTGGTGGCTATCACATAAGCGTGGCGTGGGCCTTCGTCGGTCAGCACCTCGATGCGTTCCAGCACGCTGTGAACGCTGGAGCCGAGCGACTCGACCCGGTGCACCTTTTCAGCCCGGGCCTGAATGCTGCCACTGGTAAACATCATGTCAAACGCCGCACGAATTGCACCCGCGCCCAGCAACCGGGCCCCACCGGGGTGCACGCACACAATGTCGTCTTCATCAGCCCAGCAGGCCATCAGTTTGTCGATGTCGCCACGTTGCAAGGCTTCATAGAAAGCGGCCTCTGTCTCGTCGGGGCTGGTGCTGTCTGCCGGTGGGGCTTTGGGTTTGCGCATGATGGGCTAGGCGGTTTGATGTGTCACTGTACTGCTATTAAGCCACGCCTTGACGACAAGATGCGCATCACCCCCATCTGCCGCCTGCCAGAGCAGTTCAGGCGACGCCACATGCGTGCCAACGGGTAACTGCTCAAGCGCAATAGCGATAAATTCTGCCAGCTTGGAGGGCCGCACGGGCTGCTCGGTGGCGGGGATCATGTAACTCAGGGTTGACAGCATCCAGTTGGCCGTTTTGTTCAGAAAACCAACGGCTTTGGAGTCGGCGATTTTTTGCGCTGACCGTACCAGCAGCAAGCGCTCGAAGCCCATGGCTGCCAGCGCTTGTTCGTCCAGATTGGCCAAGCCGCGTTTGACAGCATCAGGCAAGCGACCTTGCGCATGCGGCACAACCACCACCAGCGTGTGCACGCCGCAGCGCTTTAGCCACTGCGCCAGCGGCAGCAGTTGTTCAGGTGCCGGTGTCCACAGCGTGCGTTCGCGCTGGTAATACAGGCGTGGCGGCTCAAACATCACCACGCTCACCTGAGCAGGTACCGCTTGCCAGGCCACAAGATCGCCCGCTACTTCAACCATGCTGACTTGGGCCAAGCTGCTCGCCATCGGCTCTTTGGCCAGCACTTGGGTGTGCGCAAAGCGGCCACCACCGGCCAGGCGACGCAGCACCTCGGCACCCAGCACGCCCGTGGCACCGGCGATGATGAGCCGGGGCTGGGTTGGGGCGTCCCGCAGTACCGATTGCCATAAAGCGCGGAGCGCTGTAGAAGTTCGTATGCTCATTTATCAGTAGCTGCTCACGCACGATTTTATTAGTCTAGAGGCCTATTTGACATCTAAAAGGGTTGGATTTTCGCATTTTTAGCGCCTTTGGATGTGGCGGCCAGTTGCCAAACGGCCTGGCCACCCGCCGCATACAACTGCACGCCAGGCTTCGGTTCAACGGTGTAGCCGCCGGTGAATTCACCAAATGCAGGCAAGATGGCGCTGCGACCTTCAAACACAAAACACGCAAGCCGCAAGCGGTCACGCGCCGGGCCTTGTAATTGCGCTGCCGGGTGCAAGTGGCCTGCCAATACGGCGTGGCTGCTGTGCGTTTGTGGGTGGTGGCAAGCGGCAAAGGGGCCGACGAGGTAAGGCTCGTTGACCACATGGATGTTGACCTCTAGCGGCGGGTCGCCGGCCCGGCTGTCGTGGTTGCCGCGTACCAAGGTGCAGTTCAGAGTGACGTGGCTTTGCCGCCAAACCTCAAGCTGGCTGAGCACCGAGGCTGTACGGGCCTGTGCCGCATGCAGAAAGTCGCCGAGAAAAACCAGTTGAACGGGCTGGTAGTGGCTGATCAATTGGCTCAAACGCCGCAGGTTTTCAAACGTGGTACCGCTGGGCACGGGCTGACCCAGGGCGCGGTAGGTCGCGGCTTTGCCCAGGTGCAGGTCGGCAATGAACAGCACCCGGCCTTCGGGCCACCACAACGCGTGTTCAGGCAGCAGCCAGACGATGTGGCCGGCGTAGATGATCGGTAGCGGCTTGCCCAGACTCATGGGATTTTGCGGCGCGACGTTCGCTCGCGCTTTTTGGGCGTTGCCAACGTGTCTTTGCCCAGTGCCAGCGCCTGGCTGATGTCCAGTACAACAGGCACAGAAGCATCACCGCCCGCGTCTTTTTCAAGCTGCTGCACCATGCGGGCGATGCGGTCGGCCATGCTTTCATTGCTGAGCTTTTCACGCAGCCGCTCGACCATCAGCGGGAACGAAAACGGTGTGGGCTGCGTGAGCGGTTTGATGACAAGCTGTTGCGCCGCCATGCGCGCCAGACTGTGCTGCAAGCGGGTGATGTCCAGTTCTTCAGCCAGTAGCTCTGACTGTGCCTGTGTGAGCAACTGGTTGCCCGGATCGTACTTGCGAAACACCTCGTAAAACAGGCTTGATGAGGCTTGTAGTTGCTTGTTGCTGCGCTTCTCGCCAGGGTAGCCTTGAAACACCAAACCCGACACACGCGCGATTTCACGAAAGCGCCGCTGCGCGAGTTCGCTGGCGTTCAGGCTGGCCAGAACATCCGTGAGCAATGCCGCGTCGTGGGTGGCCGCCAGCACGCTGGGCAGCAGCTCAGGCCAGTCCACCGCATCAGCACACAGCAGTTCAAAGCCATAGTCATTCACGGCAATCGAGAAGGTGCGCGGCGCGATTTGCGCTACCCGCCAAGCCAGCAAGCTGGCCAGCCCCAGATGCACATTTCGCCCGGCGAAGGGGTACAAAAACAAATGCGTGCCGTCACGCGATGTCAGCACCTCAGCCAACAGCGTTTGCGGTGTCGGCAACGCTGACCATTGCTGCTGAACATCCAGTAGAGGCTGGACGCGTTTGAGTTCTGGCGAGTCGTATTGGCCAACACTTGCCAAAGCCAGTTGCTCCACCATGCTGGCTGCCAGCGTGGTCGACAGCGGCATGCGGCCCCCGCTCCAGCGCGGCACCGCTGCGCGCTTACCGGTTGCTTTGCGCACCCAGGCCGTCATGTCATGAATGCGCACCAGCTCTAACAACCTGCCGCCAAAGTTAAAGCAGTCACCCGGCTTGAGGCGCGCGGCAAAGCTTTCTTCCACCGTGCCCACTTTGGCACCGTTGACATACTGCACCGCCATGCTGGCGTCGCTGACGATAGTGCCAATGTTCATGCGGTGGCGACGTGCCAGTTGGGCGTTGGGCACGCGCCAGATGCCTTCCTCGTCAGGCACGGCGCGCTGGTAGTCCGGGTAAGCCGCCAGCGACTCGCCGCCCTTGCTGACGAACGCCAGAGCCCAGGCCCAGCTGTCGTCGCTCAGGCCCGCATAGGCTGCAGTTGAACGCACTTCGCGCAGCAAGGCATCAGACACAAAGCCGCCGCCCAGCGCTACCGTGACCAGATGCTGCACCAGCACATCCAGCGGTTGCTGGGGCGATGAGCGCGCCTCAATATGCCCACCGGCGACAGCCGCACGCGCGGCAGCAGCTTCAATGATTTCCAGGCTGTGGGTGGGCACCAGCGTGATGCGCGACGGCCGGCCCGGTGCATGGCCGGAGCGCCCTGCGCGTTGCAGCAGCCGCGCCACGCCCTTGGGCGAGCCGATTTGCAGGACGCGTTCCACGGGTAAAAAATCAACCCCCAAATCCAGGCTGGACGTGCACACCACGGCACGCAACTCGCCGCTTTTCAGGCCCGCTTCGACCCATTCACGCACGCTGCGGTCAAGCGAGCCGTGATGCAGTGCAATCAAGCCCGCCCAGTCGGGCCGCGCCTGCAAAATCGCCTGGTACCAAAGCTCTGACTGGGAGCGGGTGTTGGTGAACACCAGACATGTGCTGCTGGCGGCAATCTCGCCAATGACCTGCGGCAGCATCGTCAGGCCCAGATGCCCCGCCCAGGGAAAGCGCGCCGCCACGTCGGGCAGCAGCGTGTCGATGATGAGCTTCTTCGGGACTGCACCTTGCACCAGCGTGCCGTCTGGCCTACCCAACAACGTGTGCATGGCCTCAGCCAAATTACCCAGCGTGGCCGACATGCCCCAAATACACAAAGCCCCCACGTCGTCCACGCTGTGTGACGGACTGCCCCCCGAGGGGGAGCGTTTCCCCTTGGGGCGGCCCTGCGGCGAAACCTGTGAAGTGAGCGTTTTTAATCTGGCCAGTGCCAGTTGGGTTTGTACGCCGCGCTTGTTGCCCAGCAGTTCATGCCATTCGTCCACCACCACCGCCTGCACACTGCCCAATGCCGCAGCCGCATCAGCGCGCGACAGCAGCACCGACAGGCTTTCCGGCGTGGTGACCAGCACGGTGGGCAAGCGGGTGTTTTGCGCGCTGCGTTCAGCGCTCGTGGTGTCGCCGCTTCTGGCCCCTATCGTCCAGTGTGTGAACTGCCCATCGACTGCAAGAACGTCCAGCGGCGCTTGCAGTGCCCGCTGCGTATCAGCCGCCAGCGCCCGCATGGGCGTGATCCACAACACCGTCAGCGGTGCGCCAACTGGTTTTTTAACTGCTACTTTTTCAGGAGCTATTTGCGCACGATTTGATTGGCTTACAACCATATAACGCATCAAAATACCGAGCCAGACGGCATAGGTTTTGCCAGAACCGGTGGTGGCGTGCAGCAGTCCAGACTGGCCTTGCGCCACCGCCTTCCAAACATCACGCTGAAATTTGAACGCCTTCCAGCCGCGCTGATCAAACCAGGCGTCGAGTTCGGCTTTGACAGTACGCGGACGCGCTTGGACTACAGGGCTGGACATGCCCTTATGGTAATGTTGCACTCTGTTTTGAGGAGCTTCACCATGAAATACCGTCTTTTAAGCTTGCTGCTTGTTTGCGTCGCGCTCACCTTGTCTGGCTGCGGCTACAACCAGTTTCAGGCACTTGACGAGCAAACCAAATCGGCCTGGGCCGAGGTGCTTAACCAGTACCAGCGCCGCGCTGACCTGGTACCGAACATTGTCGCCACCGTCAAAGGCGAGGCGCAGTTTGAGCAGGACACGCTGACCAAGGTGGTGGAGGCACGCGCCAAGGCCACGTCGATGCAGGTGTCCCCTGAAACGCTGAACAACCCGGAAGCCTTCAAGAAATTCCAGTCAGCGCAGGGTGAACTCAGTGGCGCGCTGTCGCGCCTGCTGGTGGTGACTGAAAACTACCCCAACCTGAAGGCCAACCAGGGCTTTCAGGACCTGCGGGTGCAGCTGGAAGGCACCGAAAACCGCATCACCGTGGCGCGTAACCGGTACATCAAGACCGTGCAGGACTACAACATCCTGGCGCGCAGCTTTCCAAACAACCTGACGGCGATGATGTTCAGCTACAGCGTCAAGCCGAACTTCACGGTGGAGAACGAAGCGCAGATCAGCAAGCCGCCCAGTGTGAGTTTTGAGAAAAAGTAGCCTGAAAATCGCCGGAAAGCCCAAAAATGCCCTTTTTTAGGCGTCAAATATGGCTCTAGGCCAATGGATACGTGCGCGGGCAGCTATTACTTTAATAGCGCTTTATCCGACCATTGGCTTTGGCGTGCATGCGCAGGATCTGCGCGTCATACCGCCCCTGACAGCCCGCGTCATCGACACCACCGGCACGCTGGACGCCGTGCAAACCCAGGTGCTTGAGGCCAAGCTGGCGGCGTTTGAAAAGTCCAAAGGCGCGCAAATCGTCATCTTGATGGTGCCAACAACCCTGCCAGAAGACATCACCGACTACGCCCAGCGGGTGGGTGATGCCTGGAAGATTGGCCGCAAGGACATTGGCGATGGCCTGCTGCTGTTGGTGGCCAAAAACGATCGCAGGGTACGCATCGCCACCACCAAGACACTTGAGGGCCCGCTACCCGACCTGGCGACCAAACAGATTATTGACAGCGCCATCACGCCTCGCTTCAAACAGGGTGACTTTGCGGGTGGTTTAGGCGCTGCGGCAGACCAGATCATGGCGCGTATCGGCGGTGAAAACCTGCCTGCTCCCGACGCGGGCCGCATCCAAAACCCCAAGGGCGGTTTTCAGTGGATGGACATGGCGGTGTTTTTGTTTCTTGCCGTGCCGATCGGCGCGCGGCTGCTGTCTGGCGTGCTGGGCCGTAAGCTGGGCGCTCTGGCGACAGGCGGCGGCGTGGGCGTGCTGGCCTGGATTTTTACAAGTAGCTTGTTGCTGGCAGGGGCAGCAGGCGTGATTGGGCTGGTGTTTGCGTTGTTTGCCAGTTTGGGTTCGCTTGGCGGATGGGGTAGCGGCAGGCGCGGTGGCGGTTGGGGCGGTGGCGGTTTTGGTGGCGGTGGAGGGTTTGCAGGGGGTGGAGGGTTTGCAGGGGGTGGCGGCGGTGGGGGCTTTAGCAGCGGCGGCGGTGGTAATTTTGGCGGCGGCGGCTCGTCAGGCAGTTGGTAAACGATGGCAACTTTATGCTGACCAAAGCCAAAACCATCCTCAAACATCTGTGGCTGGACGCATCTGATGCCGAGCGCGCCATACCGCCCGACTTGCTAAAGCGACTGACTCTGCGGGTGGCCGCCAGTGAGAGCCGTCACACCGGACAGATTCGCATTTATGTCGAGGCGGCTCTGCCAATGAGCTACCTGTGGCGCCTGGGCAAGAACAGCCCCCTGAAAGTGCTGATTCGCCAACGCGCGGTGATGCAGTTTGGCAAGCTGCTGATGTGGGACACCGATCACAACAACGGCGTGCTGATTTACCTGCAGCTGGCTGAGCGCGCGATTGAAATCGTGGCGGACCGGGGCCTGTCGCGCCAGGTGCCCGATGCCGAGTGGCTAGCAATGATGGCACGTATGCGCCTCAATTTTCAGCAAGGCCGTTCTGAAGACGGTTTGACACAGGCACTGGAAGAAGTCTCAGCTCTGCTGGCACTGCACTTTCCGGCCACCGCTGGCGAGATACGCACAAACGAACTGCCCGACGCACCTGTCGTCTCTTAGGCCTGCAGCCGCGGCGGGTAAATGTTGGGCCCGAGGTTTCAGGAACTCAGCGAGCTGATTCCACCGCTGCCTACGTTGGTTCGCCTGAAACTATGCTCGACTTGCTCGTCGTACTTTGATAGCACCTTGAGCAATTCGGCTTCAACAAGCGGTTTTGTCAGATAGGCATCGCAACCGGCCAGGCTACCCCGAATTTTGTCTGCGCTGCCGCCGCGGCGGCTGAACATCACCACCACCGGCGGCTTGCCAGACGCATACGTGTCCTGCTTGATATCGCGACAAACCTGATAGCCATCCGTGCCCGGCAGCACCACCTCAAGGAACACAAATTTGTATTTACCCGTGCTGACACGCACCAAAGCTTCCTGAGCGGTTTTTGCCAGCTCGGCCTGGAATCCATAGCGTGCAATGTTCTTTTGCATGAATGTCAGAGCACTGTCATCACCATCGACAATGAGGATGTGGTCAAAATTTTGACCTGTTTGGGCTGTTTGGTTCGTAGCCGATGCATTGCCCAGACCGAGAAAACTCTCTTGGCCAAAGTCGCTAACACTCTTTTTACCGGTCCCTTGACGGACCGAAGCAATCGCTCGGGCGGACAAGCCTGATGGCGATGGCACAAGGACAGGCGGCTTCTGCGCGAGCTCTGCATCAGGTCTGAAGGCGTTCATGCTGGAGACCGACTTGCCCGGTAAAACCAGCACGTCCAGCAAGCCAAGGATGGTGGTTAACTTGATGGGCTTGGCCACCACAGGCCATTTGCCTGAGGGGTCAGGCGCACCAATAAAAAGCGCCTTTTGAGGGGCCTTGACTGACTTTGTAACCCACTGCACGGCAGCAAAATTGTCACCATTGACCACCACGACTTGAGCCTGTGCGACCTCTTTCAGGATGGTATAGCCCGTATCACGTTGGCCAGCAAGCTTGAAAAAAGACTCGAAGGTCGATTTCTCAAAAGGGGCAAATCCAAGCAAAAAAACGCTGACTTCTGGTTTCATGGTGCCGCAAGTGTATGGCGCAGTATGAAAAGATGCACGAAAACCGCAACAATGGCCGCCAAGTACGGGCCAAGTTTCAGGTTCTGTAGCCAAACGGCATACAGACTCGTGATTTACTTCTTCTGGCGATACTTGCGAAGTGCAGCAATCTGGGCCGCCATCACGGCAAGCTCGGACTGTGCCATGGCGATGTCGATATCGCCTTTCGCATTTTTCAGAGCTTCTTCAGCGGCGACTTTGGCTGACGTGGCCTTGGCTTCGTCGAGATCTTTGCCTCGAATCGCCGTGTCACTCAGAACCGTCACTGAGTTAGGCTGTACTTCAAGCAAGCCACCCGCCACAAACACAAACTCTTCGCTGTCGTCAGCCTTGACGATACGAACTGCGCCTGGCTTGATGCGGGTGATCAAGGGAGTGTGCCGCGGGTAAATGCCCAACTCGCCCGCTTCGCCAGGCAAAGCCACGAATTTGGCTTCACCTGAGAAGATGGATTCTTCTGCCGAAACGACGTCTACATGAATGGTTGACATGGGAGTTCTTTCGCGGCGCTTGCCACAAGCTATCTAATTAAACCTTCTTGGCCTTCTCGAAAGCCTCGTCGATCGTACCGACCATGTAAAAAGCCTGTTCTGGCAGGTGATCGCACTCACCAGCCACAATCATCTTGAAGCCGCGAATGGTTTCAGCCAGGCTGACATACTTGCCAGGGGAGCCGGTAAACACTTCAGCCACGTGGAAGGGCTGGCTCAGGAATCGCTGAATCTTGCGGGCACGAGCAACGGCCAGCTTGTCTTCAGGGGCCAGCTCGTCCATGCCCAGAATCGCAATAATGTCGCGCAGCTCTTTGTAGCGCTGCAGCGTGCCCTGAACAGCGCGGGCCGTCGCGTAGTGATCTTCACCCACCACGTTCGGGTCAAGCTGACGGCTGGTCGAATCCAGTGGGTCCACCGCAGGGTAGATACCGAGCGAAGCGATGTCACGTGACAACACGACGGTGGAGTCCAGGTGAGCAAAAGTGGTGGCTGGTGATGGGTCGGTCAAGTCATCAGCTGGCACGTAAACGGCCTGGATGGAAGTGATCGAACCAACTTTGGTGGAGGTAATGCGCTCTTGCAAGCGACCCATTTCTTCGGCCAGCGTAGGCTGGTAGCCCACGGCTGATGGCATACGGCCAAGCAGCGCGGACACTTCGGTGCCGGCCAGGGTGTAGCGGTAAATGTTGTCCACAAAGAACAGCACGTCACGGCCTTCGTCGCGGAAGGATTCGGCAATCGTCAAACCCGTCAGCGCAACGCGCAAACGGTTGCCTGGGGGCTCGTTCATCTGGCCGTACACCATGGCTACTTTGGATTCACCCAGGTTCTCAAGATTCACAACACCAGAGTCAGCCATCTCGTGATAGAAGTCATTGCCCTCACGGGTACGCTCGCCCACACCAGCAAACACGGACAAGCCGGAGTGCGCCTTGGCGATGTTGTTGATCAGTTCCATCATGTTCACGGTCTTGCCCACGCCAGCGCCGCCGAACAGACCCACCTTGCCGCCCTTGGCAAACGGACACACCAGGTCAATCACCTTGATGCCGGTCTCCAGCAGCTCCTGTGAAGGGCTGAGTTCGTCATAAGCCGGGGCTTTGCGGTGAATCGGTGCGGTCAGGGTCTGGTCAACAGGGCCACGCTCGTCAATTGGCGCGCCCAGCACGTCCATGATGCGGCCCAGGGTTGCCTTGCCCACCGGGACAGTGATGTTTGCGCCAGTGTTGTAAACGATGTTGCCGCGGCGCATGCCGTCAGACGTACCCAGTGCAATCGTGCGCACCACGCCGTCACCCAACTGCTGCTGTACTTCAAGCGTCAGCGCTGAACCGTCCATTTTGAGCGCGTCATAGATACGCGGCATCTGGTCACGTGCAAATTCCACGTCAACCACTGCGCCAATACACTGAACAATCTTACCTTGAGCCTGAGCTTTTACATTCGCCATGATGGAGTCCTTGGGTTCTTCAATCTTTAAATTCGTATTCGGGTGCGCTGTGCCTGGGCTTTAGACCGCAGCAGCACCGCTGACGATTTCCGAAAGTTCTTTCGTGATCGCCGCTTGACGCGTTTTGTTGTACACCAGCTTGAGTTCGCCGATCACGCTGCCGGCGTTGTCGGTGGCCGCTTTCATGGCGACCATGCGGGCTGACTGCTCGGAGGCCATGTTTTCGGCAACCGCTTGAAACACCAGCGCCTCAACATAACGCACCAACAAATCGTCAATCACCGTTTGCGCATCAGGCTCATAGATATAGTCCCAGCCGTGCTGGTCTTTATCAGCCTCCAAGCGATCAGCCGTCAAGGGCAGCAACTGCTCAACCACGGACTCCTGGCGCATGGTGTTAATGAACTTGGTGTAGCACAGGTAAACCGTTTTGATCTTGCCTTCGGCATACGCATCGAGCAGCACCTTGACCGGACCAATGAGCTTGTCCAGGTGCGGCTTGTCGCCAAGCTGCGTCGCGTGCGACACAACCTTCACACCCACACGGGTCAGAAAGCCCAGACCCTTGTTGCCAATGGCCACAGCCTGTGTATCGTGGCCAGCGGCCTGCAGGTCCTTGAGCTTGACGGTCACGGCGCGCAGCACGTTGGTGTTCAAACCACCACATAGGCCCTTGTCAGTCGTAACAACAATAAAGCCGGTGGCCTTGGCGTCGTTGGACTGCATGAAGGCATGCGTGTACTCAGGATTGGCCTTGGACAGGTTGGCCGTGATGTTGCGGATTTTGTCGCTGTAAGGACGGGCGGCGCGCATCCGCTCTTGCGCTTTGCGCATTTTGGAAGCGGCCACCATTTCCATGGCCTTGGTGATCTTCTTGGTGTTTTCCACCGACTTGATCTTGCCTCGAATTTCCTTGCCTGCAGCCATGTCTGTTCCTAATAGTTTCTAGAACGCTTTGGTTTCAGGTTGGCTTAAGCAAAAGACTTTTTGAACGCAGCAGCTGCTGTGGTCATTTCAGCTTCAGCGTCTTTGTCCATGGCTTTGGCTGCTTCCAGCTTGGCCATCAGCGCAGCATGCTTATCTTTGAGGTAGGCGTGGAAGCCTGATTCAAAAGCCAACACCTTTTTCACGTCCACATCGTCCATGAAGCCTTTGTTCACTGCGAACAGTGTGGCGGCCATGTTGGAAATGGTCAGGGGTGCGTACTGCGCCTGCTTGAGCAGCTCGGTCACGCGGGCACCGCGGTCCAGCTGCTTGCGGGTGGCTTCGTCCAGGTCAGACGCAAACTGCGCAAACGCAGCCAGCTCACGGTACTGGGCCAAGTCGGTACGGATACCGCCGGACAGGTTTTTGATCAGCTTGGTCTGGGCAGCACCACCCACGCGGGACACCGAAATACCGGCGTTGATAGCTGGACGGATGCCAGCGTTGAACAGCGAGGTTTCCAAAAAGATCTGGCCGTCGGTGATTGAGATCACGTTGGTGGGCACGAAGGCGGACACGTCACCCGCCTGGGTTTCAATGATCGGCAGTGCAGTCAGTGAACCGGTTTTGCCTTTGACCGCACCTTTGGTGAAGTCTTCAACGTACTTTTCATTCACGCGGGCTGCGCGCTCAAGCAAACGGCTGTGCAGATAGAACACGTCGCCTGGGTAAGCTTCACGGCCTGGTGGACGGCGCAGCAACAACGAGACCTGACGGTAAGCCACAGCCTGTTTTGACAAATCGTCATACACGATCAGTGCATCTTCACCACGGTCGCGGAAGTACTCGCCCATGGTGCAGCCAGAGTAGGCGCTCACATATTGCATAGCAGCTGACTCAGAAGCCGAAGCGGCCACAACAATGGTGTATTCCATCGCGCCGGCTTGTTCGAGCGAGCGCACCACGTTTTTGATCGACGACGCTTTTTGACCGATTGCAACATAAACGCATTTCACGCCGTTGCCTTTTTGGTTGATGATGGCGTCAATCGCAACGGCCGTTTTACCGGTCTGGCGGTCACCAATGATCAGTTCGCGCTGACCACGGCCAACTGGCACCATGGAGTCAATGGACTTCAGACCAGTTTGCAGGGGCTGGTCTACTGATTTACGGGCAATCACGCCTGGCGCAACTTTTTCAATCACGTCGGTCATCTTGGCGTTCACCGGGCCTTTGCCGTCAATCGGCTGACCCAGTGCGTTGACCACGCGGCCCAGCAGCTCAGGGCCCACCGGCACTTCGAGGATACGGCCCGTGCATTTGACAATATTGCCTTCAGCCAGATGCTCGTACTCGCCCAGAATCACGGAACCCACCGAGTCACGCTCGAGGTTCAGCGCCAGGCCGTAGGTCGGTGTGCCGTCAGCGGTAGCCGGGAATTCCAGCATCTCGCCTTGCATCACGTCAGACAAGCCGTGGATGCGCACAATACCGTCAGTCACCGACACGATGGTGCCTTGATTGCGGATGTCGCTGGATGAGGTCAGGCCTTCAATACGGCTCTTGATCAGTTCAGAAATTTCTGCTGGATTGAGTTGCATGACTCTTTCCTTCTTTCTAGGTTGTTGGACTGTGTTTTCTAACGACAAATGCCGCTCAGGAAACCAGTGCTACTTTCATTTGCTCTAAACGGGCTTTGACCGAAGTGTCCAGCACCTCGTCACCCACCACGACACGTACGCCGCCTATCAGGTCCGGCTCCAACTCAACTGTCATGTTGAGCTTTTTCCCAAAGCGCTTTTCAAGCGTGGCCGACAAGTCAGCCAAAGCCGCAGCATCAAGTGCAAAAGCACTGAACACAGTGGCGTCAGAAGAACCACTTTTTGCGTTTTTCAACGAACGGAACTGGCTGGCGATTTCCGGCAAGACGCTGATGCGTCCGTTGTCAATCACGGCTTTGAGAAAGTTTTTGGCAGCCTCTGGCAAAGCAGTTTTGGCAACACCGGTCATCACATCAAACGTTTGTGCAGACGTTACGCCAGGATTACCTGCGTATTGTTGCAATTGGACGTTCGACGCAATGGCGGCCAGCTCGTCAAGCCAGGCAGCCGTGCCAACCAGGTCGGCACCCGCAGTTTTGAACAGCGCTTCGGCGTAAGGACGTGCAATGGTGGCTAGTTCGGCCATGTTTGTACTCTTGTCTTTACGGTCAAAGTTCAGTTTTCAGGCGACCCAGCAAGTCAGCATGCACGGATGCATTGACTTCCTTGCGCAGAATCTGCTCAGCACCCTTGACGGCCAGTGCGGCGACTTGCTCACGCAGCGTCTCGCGGGCCTTGACGGTTTGCTGCTCAGCCTCCACCTTGGCGGCGGCAATGATCTTGCTGCCCTCCTCGGTAGCTTTGGCTTTGGCTTCTTCAATCATGGCTTGCGCGCGGCGCTCGGCCTCAGCCAGTCGCACAGCGGACTCGCCTTTTGACTTGGCCAGCTCTTCCTCAACACGCTTGTTGGCGTTGGTGAGTTCGGCTTTGGCCTTGTCAGCAGCAGCGAGACCCGCAGCGATTTTGCTCGCGCGCTCGTCCAGCGCGGCTGCGATCGGGGGCCACACGAATTTCATCGTGAAAAGCACCAAAATCGCAAACACGATGAGCTGCGCAAAAAATGTGGAGTTAATACTCACAGCAGCACCTCTTTGGTTGAATATCTGAACAGCTTGATGACTTCAGAATTACTTCAGAACGAAGGGGTTGGCGAAAGCAAACAACATGGCAATACCCACACCGATCAGGAAAGCCGCGTCGATCAGACCGGCCAACAAGAACATTTTGGTTTGCAGTTCGTTCATCAGCTCTGGCTGGCGGGCTGCGGCTTCGAGGTATTTGCTACCCATAATGCCGATGCCGATGCATGCGCCGACAGCGCCCAGGCCGATGATCAGGCCAGCGGCCAATGCGACAAAACCAAGTACGTGTTCCATTTAAAGCTCCTACGAATTAACAAACAAAAATTAAAAAACCCGAAAACAAAAAAACTACCGAAACGAAAACTGAAAATATTCCATCTAGTGATGGTCGTGGGCTTGGCCCACATACACCAACGTCAACATCATGAAAATAAACGCTTGCAGTGCAACAATCAGGATGTGAAAGATGGCCCAGCCAGTGCCGGCCAAGATGTGACCGATGAACAAGAAGATGCCGGTTGCCGAACCGAAACCAACCGCGCCCATCAGCGCAATCAGCATAAACAGCAACTCACCAGCGTACATGTTGCCAAACAATCGCAGCCCGTGGGAAACCGTTTTGGCCGCAAATTCGATCATTTGCATCAAGAAGTTAATGGGGTACAAAAACCATTTGTCACCGAACGGCGCAGAAAACAACTCATGCACCCAGCCACCGAAGCCTTTGATTTTGATGTTGTAGTACAGGCATACCAGCAATACGCCACAAGACATGCCCAGGGTGGCAGACAGGTCAGCAGTCGGCACGACGCGGAAATAGTGAATGGTGTGGTCAATGCCGGTGACGGCAAAGAGGCTGTGAAATAAATCGACGGGCAAGAAGTCCATCGAGTTCATCAGGAAAATCCAGACAAACACAGTCAATGCCAGTGGGCCAACCATTTTGCGTGACTGCGCATTCTTGACAATGCCCTTGGCTTGGCTGTCGACCATCTCGAGCAGGATTTCAACCGCAGCCTGCATGCGGCCCGGCACGCCTGAATGCACGCTTTTGGCCACGCGCCACATCACAAACAAGCCAATCACGCCCAGTGCTATGGACCAAAAAATAGTGTCCAGATTGAAATAGGTAAAGTCAACAATGCTTGATTGCTTGGCCGCCTTGTTTTGCAAATGCACCAAATGGTGACCAATGTAGTCACCCGCGGTCAAAGCCTTTTCGCCTGCGCCTTCAGAAGATGCACTCATCACATATCTCTTTATTGATCAACGCTTAACTTTTTTGATCTGCTGGTGAAAAAAATCACCACCCAGACCACCTTCATCGTCACTACCAGCCCCATCAACATGGCCGGCCAGCTTAAATTCATCACCACTCGGGGCGCAGCAAACAACATGGCCACTGTCAGGCCAACCTTGACCATTTCCCACACAAAAAAGCCAGCCACGGCAGCGGCTGGATTAATATTCGACACCCTGCTCATCAAACCGCGCGCAAACAGCGCACCAGGAATGACTACCGCCAGCACGCCGTACAAAACAGACCAGGCGATGTTTGGTTTGCCCGTCAGCAGCCATGCCGCCAACGAGATCACCACACCCGCTGCCAACTGACCAGCCAGCACTTTCCAGGGTGAAAGCACCGGGTGTCGCTGCCTGAAAGTTGCGGCTTGCTCGCGGCTCAAAGGTTTAACGGGGCCTTCAACTGGGTCTTCCCTCCAGCCTGCGTCCCACGCCTTATTTTTTTGCAGATCACTAATTTTGTGCATCGCAGATTACAGGCGGGTTACAAAAAGCAGTTTTTCCACAGCCTCTGATTATACGTAGAAACCCGTCCACTCAAAACAGCTTTTTTACCCCAGCAACGTTTGGGTGCATTTGCTGGCTTGGCGATTTGCGCAAAGCACGGCCACAATGCCTGTTTTAGACTTGGAAAGCAATATGTACGACTACGCCAAACTCCTTCATCTCATTGCAGGTATTGTGTGGATGGGCGGCATGACCTTCATGCTGTTTGCGCTGCGGCCAGCGGCCATGGCCACGATCGAGCCTCAACCCCGTGCAATGTTGATGGGCCGTGTCTGGCAACGTTTTTATGCTTGGGTTTTGGTGGCAATTGTGGTTTTGTTCGCCACTGGAACGCACCTGTACACGGCAACTTTTCGCACCGCAAAAGAAGCGACTGGTACGGGCAGCGTGCCGCTGGGCTGGAACGTCATGCTGGTGCTGGGCGTCACGATGATGCTGGTGTTTGGTCACATCTTTTTTGCGGGCTTCAAAAAATACAAACGCGCAGTGTCAGGCGCTGATTGGCCGCTGGCAGCCAAGGCCGGCGCGTTGATCCAGAAAATGACGCTGCTGAACTTTGTGCTGGGCTGGGCCGCTATTGTGTCAGTGCGGCTGCTGCGGTGAGCGCGTGTTCGAGCCTTTGCCTCGCCTTTGGTTATGCATAAATTCGGCTGCAACACAATAAGAATACGCGTGGGCAGCTATTTATTCAGGAGCGCTTTAATTCTTGCAGGCGGCACTGCGGCTGCACTCTTTTTGACGGGATGCAACAGCGTGAACCCCTGCTACGACCCGGCCAAACCGCACCACACGGCCCAAGGTTTTAAAAACAATTACAGCGCTGCCGTCACCAAGACGCTGGGCGACTTGGCTCGCTGGCAATACGAGCGCACGCGTGACGGGCTGCCCAAGCCGCCGCAAACGCCCACCGCCACCACATCGCCCGAGGTGGCTTTTATCCAGGCCAACAGCACACCCAGCGTCATGCAGCCAGCCATGACTTGGGTCGGCCACGCCACGATGCTGATGCAAGCCGATGGGTTGAATGTGCTGACCGACCCGGTGTTTTCTGAACGCGCCTCGCCAGTTCAATTCGCAGGGCCCAGGCGAGCCCACCCGCCTGGCTTGCGCATTGACCAGTTGCCTACGATAGACGTGGTGCTGATTTCGCACAATCACTACGACCACCTTGACGAAAATACCGTCATTGCCCTTTCCAAACAGGGTCAAGGCGCTCCACTTTTCATCGTCCCGCTGGGTGTTAAAGACTGCTTTACCAAACTTGGCATCAGCAACGTCAAAGAGCTGGACTGGTGGGACAGCATGGTTGTCAAAGGCGTTGAGTTCAACTTCACGCCGGTGCAGCACTGGTCAGCGCGCGGGCTTGGTGACCGTAGCCAGACGCTGTGGGGCGGCTGGGCGGTACTGGGCGAGCAAATACATTGGTACTTCAGTGGCGACACCGGCTACAGTGCCGACTTTGTTGACACCCAAAATCGCTTTGCCGACCGGCAAACTGCAGCCAACGGTGGGGGCTTTGACATGGCGCTGCTGGCCGTTGGCGCGTATGAGCCGCGCTGGTTTATGAAAGGCCAGCATATCAACCCGGCCGAGGCAGTGCAAATCCACCAGGATTTAAAAGCCAAGCGCAGCGTGGGTGTGCACTGGGGCACATTTGCCCTGACCGACGAGCCGCTGGACCAGCCGCCCAAGGACTTGGCCGCCGCCAAAGCTGCCGCTAACATCGGTGACGACGACTTTTTCGTGCTGGCGATTGGTCAAACCCGGCGAATCGACAAACGAACCACCACCCCACCTTGATTCTGCTATGAACATTGCCCCACCCCTGCCCGACACCTTGTGCTACCTGAATGGTGACTACACGCCTTTAAAAGACGCCAAGATCAGCGTTCTTGACCGGGGATTCATCTTTGGCGATGGCGTTTATGAGGTGTTGCCCGCCTATGCAGGCCAGCTTTTCAGGTTTGACCACCACATGGCCCGCCTTGGCCGCAGCCTGGCCGAACTGCGCATTGCCAACCCCTTGACCTCTGCGGAATGGCACGACGTTGCTACGCAATTAATAGCTGCTCGCGCCCGTAAAATAACGGCTGCAGCAGTAAATGATGGTGAAAACCCGCCCAATCTGGACCAGATCATTTACATCCAGGTCAGCCGCGGCGTGGCGATGCGTGACCACGTCATGCCGCCCGACTTGAAGCCCACCGTGTTCGTGATGGTCAACGCCATGAAGCTGCCCACGGCTGCACAGCGCGCCCAGGGCGTGGCCTGCGTCACGGCAGACGACTTCAGGTGGGAAAAGGCCCACATCAAAAGCACCAGCCTGCTGGGCGCGGTGTTTTCGCGGCAGATCAGCGCCGATGAAGGCGCGCTGGAGACAGTGATGTTTCGCGGCGACTACCTGAGCGAAGCCGCCGCCAGCAATGTGTGGGTGGTGCAAGGCGGCAAACTGCTGGGCCCACCGAAGGACAAACTGGTGCTGGAAGGCATTCGCTACGGCCTGTTTGAAGAGCTGTGCAGCGCCGCAGGCATCCCGTTTGAGCTACGCCGCATCACCCGGGCCGAGGTACTTAGCGCTGACGAACTGCTGCTGTCGTCGGCCACCAAAGAGGTGCTGCCAGTCACGCTGCTGGACGGTGTAAAAGTGAGCACTGGCGTGCCCGGCCCGGTTTACGCCAGGCTGTACGCCGCTTACCAAGACGCCAAACAAGCGGTGGCAGCATGACCACGCCAGGCCTGCCCGATGGGGCCGCAGACATCCCAAAGCGCGATTCCCTGATCGAATACCCGTCGCAGTTCCCCATCAAGGT
>JANYGP010000039.1 GCA_025362315.1 Polaromonas sp. | reverse complement strand
GAGCAGCGCGTCAGTGAGCGCACACATGAGCTGCAAGCCGCCTTGAGCCAGTTGCGCGAACTGTCGGCCTACGCTCACAGCGTGCGTGAGGACGAACGATGCCGCATTGCACGCGAGGTGCATGACGAGCTGGGTAGCCTGCTGGTGGCGTTGAAGATGGATGTGGGCTGGCTCGACAAGCGGCTGAGCGAGCAGCAACAACGCAATGCAGACGCCGCCCAAAACATGCGCGACACGATGCGCCGCAAGTGTCAAAACATGAGCCGGCAAATTGAAACCGCCGTTGACAACGTGGGCCGCATCATCACTGACTTGCGGCCCAGCATGCTGGATCATCAGGGCCTGTGGGCGGCACTCGACTGGCAGGCGCATGAATTTGTGCAGTCAGCTGAACTGCAACTGGACTGGCAGATGGATGTTGCGCACGCAGCGCCGCTGGACGAGCAGGCGGCGATTGGCATTTTTCGTATTTTTCAGGAAATGCTGAGCAATGTGGGCCGCCACGCGCGCGCCAGCCACGTCGCCATTGCCATTTTTGCCGATTCACAAACCATTGATATCAGCGTCAAAGACAACGGCTGCGGGGCTGATGCAGCAGCGTTTGAAGCGGCTGACGCCTACGGCGTGATGGGCATGCGCGAACGCGCCCGGCACCTGGGCGGCAGCATCGCCATTTCAAGCCGAAAGGGGCTAGGGTCGTTATTTCACCTTCGCATACAGCTCCTGAAACAATAGCAAACGGCGACTCCAAATAATGACCCCTATTCATATTCTCATTGGCGACGACCACCGCATCGTGCGCGAAGGCATCAAGCAGGTACTGGCTGATGCGCCAGACATCCGGGTGGTGGCCGAGGCCGATACCGGCCCTGCCATTTTGGTCAGCGTAGATGCGCTGCAGGGCCACCAAGGCTTGCAGGCGGTGCTGCTCGACATTGCGCTGCCGGGCCGTGACGGCATGGACGTGTTGCAAGCGTTGAAAAAAACCTGGCCACAGCTACCGGTGTTGATGCTCAGCACCTATCCTGAAAAGCAGTACGCGGTGCGCTGCATCAAGCTGGGCGCGTCAGGCTACCTGAACAAAAGCGCCAACCCGGACGACATGATTGCCGCTGTGCGTAAAGTAGCCACCGGCGGTATGTATGTCAGCAGCGCCACTGCCGAGGCACTTGCCAGTGCGCTGGCTCCCATCACCAGCAAGCAGGGGCTGGATGCGCTGTCGCACCGCGAGCACCAGGTTTACCGATTGTTGACCGCAGGTAAATCTGTGGGCGAAATTGGTGCACAGCTAGAACTGGCGGGCAACACTGTGAGCACGTACCGCGCTCGCATTTTGGAAAAAACCGGCACGCGCAACGATGTTGAGCTGGCTTTGTACGCCCAACAACACGGAAAACCTAATTAAAAGGTTTAATTTGTAGGGCTGGCACTACGCAGCATCCATCTGCGTGCAGTGAAGTTGCCTACGCGAGGCCCAAAAGCTCCAATGTGTTCAATACCGCCCCAATCTGGCGCGGCCCTTGCTTAGGTTTTGTATCTGTTAAAAAAAGGGTACGCCATGTCCAACCAGTTTGATGCTTTTGATGCCGACCGCCCCCTGATGCTGCGTTGCGCTTGCGGTGAAAACCATGCACCCGGCGAACACGCCGAACAAACCGAGCAGTCGCTTTCGCAAAGCTTTATGCAAGCGACCATGGTCAAGGCGCTGTTCCCCATCGACAGCGTGAGGCGCGGCTTTCTGAAAGCCGTCGGTGTCAACACCGCCCGCGCCGCCATTGCCTCGCTGTTTCCGCTAGCCGCGCTGGAGGCCATGGCTCAGGACAAAGGCTCGCTGGAAAAGAAAGACCTCAAGCTCGGTTTTATCCCGATCACCTGCGCGTCGCCGCTCATCATGGCTGACCCGTTGGGTTTTTATAAAAAAGAGGGCCTGAATGTCCAGCTCAACAAGACCGCAGGCTGGGCGCTGATACGCGACAAGATGATCAACAAGGAGCACGACGCGTCGCACTTTTTGTCGCCCATGCCAATCGCCATGACGATGGGCTTGGGCTCAACCCAGGTCAACATGAATGTGGCCACGATTCAAAACACCAACGGCCAGGCGATCACGCTGCACGTCAAACACAAAGCCAACCGCGACCCAAAAGGCTGGAAGGGCTTCAAGTTTGCCATTCCGTTTGAGTACAGCATGCACAACTTTTTGCTGCGCTACTACCTGGCTGAAGCGGGGCTAAACCCCGACACCGATGTGCAACTGCGCGTGCTGCCGCCAGCAGAAATGGTCGCTAACCTTCGCGCAGGCAACATTGACGGTTTTCTTGGCCCAGACCCATTCAACCAGCGCGCGGTGTACGACGAAGTGGGTTTCATACACATCCTGTCCAAAGAAATCTGGGACGGTCACCCGTGCTGCGCGTTCGGTGTGTCAGATGAATTCATCAAACAAAACCCCAACACTTTTGCAGCGCTGTACCGCGCTGTTCTGGGCGCGTCGTACATGGCCAGCCAGCCCAAAGACCGCGACCTGATTGCAAAAATGATTGCACCCGCTCAGTACCTGAACCAGCCTGAAGCTGTGCTGACCCAGGTGCTGACAGGCAAATTTGCCGATGGTCTGGGCAACATCAAAAATGTGCCCGACCGCGCCAATTTCGACCCGGTGCCGTGGCAGTCGATGGCAGTGTGGATGCTGACGCAAATGAAGCGTTGGGGCTATGTGAAGGGTGAAGTTAATTACAAGCAGATCGCAGAGAAAGTGTTTTTGCTGACCGATGCCAAAAAGCAGATGAAGCTGGCGGGCTTTGCCGTACCGGATGGCGCGTACAAAAAGTTCAAGGTGATGGGCAAGGAGTTTGATCCTGCCAAGCCGGATGAATACGTGAAGAGCTTTGTGATCAACAAAATGGGCTAATTGCTCCTTCTCTTTCCGGGGGAAGGTTGGGATGGGGGCACGCACCCTAAGTAACTACCTTTCAGCACCAGCCCCCACCCTGGCCCTCCCCCCGGCAGGGGAGGAAATAAGTCAAACAAAGAAAACATGAAATCTCTCAATCTCAAAGCGGGCCTGGTCTCGCTGCTTATCTTTTTGTCGATTCTTGGTATCTGGTTTTTGGCAACGCAATCCTCCGGCAATGCACCATCAGCAGGCATTGCGGGCATGACAGCCGAGCAGATTGAATACCAAAAAATGATGGGCAAAGACGTGGGCAGTACCAAAACCACAGGTTTCCCAACACTCAGCCAAATGGGCACCGCCATCTGGAAGCAGGTGTCCAACCCGATTTACGACAACGGGCCCAACGACAAGGGTATATTGATTCAGCTCGGGCACTCCCTGGCACGCGTTGGCCTGGGGTTTTTTCTGGCCTGCATCGTCGCCATTCCGCTGGGCTTTGTGATTGGCATGTCGTCACTGCTCCGGCGCGCACTTGACCCGTTCATACAAGTGCTCAAGCCCATTTCGCCGTTGGCGTGGATGCCGCTGGCGCTGTACACCATCAAGGACTCGTCCATCAGCGGCATCTTCGTGATTTTTATCTGCTCGGTGTGGCCGATGTTGATCAACACCGCGTTCGGTGTGTCGGCTGTCAAGCGCGAGTGGCTCAACGTCGCCGCCACACTGCAAGTCAGCCCGCTGCGCAAAGCTTTTTTGGTCATCTTGCCGGCTGCTGCGCCAACTATTTTTACCGGCATGCGGATCTCGATGGGGATTGCCTGGCTGGTGATTGTGGCCGCTGAAATGCTGGTTGGCGGCACGGGCATTGGTTACTTTGTGTGGAACGAATGGAACAACCTGTCGCTGACCAATGTGATCTTTGCGATTTTGGTGATCGGCATTGTGGGCATGCTGCTCGACTTGGCATTTGCGCAACTGCAAAAAATGGTGACCTATGTTGAATGACGTCACAGAGGCGATCAAAGCCACCGCGAATTTGCACATGCCCGGCTTTCTTAAAGTTGAGGGCCTGAGCAAAACCTATGTACCCGGCAAACCGGTGTTTGCCGATGTCAGTTTTGCCATCGACAAGGGCGAGTTTGTCTGCATCATCGGCCATTCCGGCTGCGGCAAAACCACGGTGCTCAATGTTCTGGCCGGGCTGGACACCGCCACCTCAGGCCACTGCTTCATGGACAACCGCGAAATCGCTGGACCCAGCCTGGAACGCGGTGTGGTGTTTCAAAGCCATGCACTGATGCCCTGGCTGACGGTACGCAGCAACATTGCCTTTGCTGTGGTGTCGCGCTGGCCCGACTGGACGAAGTCACAAGTCAACGAGCATGTTGAAAAGTTCGTCGCCATGGTCGGCTTGATGCCTGCCATTGACAAAAAGCCATCGCAACTTTCGGGCGGCATGAAGCAGCGCGTCGGCATTGCCCGGGCTTTTGCAATTCAACCCAAAATGCTGCTGCTCGACGAGCCGTTTGGGGCACTCGACGCCCTGACGCGCGGCACGATTCAAGACGAGCTGATGACCATCGTGCGGGACACGCAGCAAACCGTTTTCATGATCACGCACGATGTGGATGAGGCTATTTTGTTAGCCGACCGCATTATTTTGATGACCAATGGTGCGGAGCCGGCAAGTGGCTACACGCCCGGCGGTATTGGTGAAGTTGTGGTCAACACATTGCCAAAAAAACGTACCCGAGCCGAGCTGCATCATCTGCCCGGCTACTACGACCTGCGTAACCACGTGGTCGACTTTCTGATCAAGCGTGCCAAGCCTGGCGAAGCCCACTGATTTTTTCTTATTACTTTCTTTATTCAAAAACCAACTGGAGCAAAAAATGAACCGCAACGACATCACCGAAAAAATAATCACCGTCAAGGTTTCCAAGGGCATCAAATGGGAAGACGTGGCCAAAAAAGTCGGCATGAGCAAAGAGTGGGTCACCGCTGGCTGCCTGGGGCAGATGACTTTTGACGCAGCGCAGGCCGCAGCAGTTGCCGAGATTTTTGGGTTGAGCGCTGACGAGCAAAAGTGGCTGCAGGTGGTGCCATACAAAGGCTCATTGCCCACCCCTGTGCCAACTGACCCGCTAATATACCGTTGGTATGAAATTGTGAGCGTCTACGGCACCACCATCAAGGAACTGATTCACGAAGAGTTTGGCGACGGCATCATGAGCGCGATTGACTTTTCAATGGACATAGTCCGCACGCCCGACCCCAAGGGCGACCGCGTGAACGTGGTGCTGTCGGGCAAGTTTTTGCCGTACAAACAATATTGATTCTTCTTTCCCCTCTCCCCCTTGCGAGAGGGCTCGGACAGGGTTCCCCACCCACGTCAGCACAGCAAGTGCAAAATGAGGCATGACCTCAAAAAATTCTCTGGACGGCATCCGTGTCCTCGACCTGTCCCGCGTACTTGCGGGCCCCTGGTGTACCCAGACGCTGGCCGACTTGGGCGCTGATGTCATCAAAATTGAACGGCCACAAACGGGCGACGACACCCGCACATGGGGGCCGCCCTTTTTAAAAGACGCAGCGGGCAACGACACGCCTGAAGCCGCTTACTACCTGGGCACCAACCGCAACAAGCGCAGCGTGACGTGTGACATTGCGCAGCCAGCCGGCCAGGCGCTGATACGCGAGCTGGCGCTGCACTGCGACGTGTTTGTTGAAAATTTCAAGGTCGGTGACATGGCTCGCTATGGCCTGGACTATGCGTCCATCAAAGCCATTAACCCACGCATGGTGTATTGCTCGATCACCGGATTCGGCCAGACCGGCCCGTATGCCAACCGGGCCGGTTATGACTACGCCGTCCAGGGCATGGGCGGGCTGATGAGCGTGACGGGTGAGCGCGATGACCTGCAGGGCGGCCCGCAAAAAGTTGGCATTGCCGTGGCTGATTTGATGACCGGCATGTACGCCACCGTCGGCATACTGGCGGCACTGCGCCATGCTGAAAAAACGGGCGTTGGCCAGCAAGTAGACATGGCGCTGCTCGACACCCAGGTCGCCATGCTAGCAAATCTGGGGGCCAATTATCTGGTCAGTGGCAAGGTGCCTGGCCGCATGGGCAACGCGCACCAGAACATCGTGCCGTATCAAGTTTTTGAAGTCGCGCCCGCTGAAAATTATGTGGGAGACAGCACTCATTTGGAAAGCGCCACAGCCGCGGCCCGGGACCACATCATCATTGCTGTCGGCAATGATTCGCAGTTTCGCAAATACTGTGAGGTGGCCAACATGCCTGAGTTGGGCAGTAATCCGCTGTTTGCCTTGAACCGCGACCGAGTCAAAAACCGCGCCCAGCTGGTGCCAGTTCTTGAAGCCGTGATGCGTACCCGCCACAAAGCCGACTGGCTGGCCGCCCTTGAAGCCGCCAAGGTGCCGTGCGGTGCCATCAACAACCTGGCTGAAGTGTTTGCCGACCCGCAAATTGAAGCGCGCGGCATGGTGACGCATTGGCAACACCCGCATCAAAAGGATTTGGCTTTGGTGTCGAGCCCTATCAGACTCAGCACGACGCCCGTGCGCACTGACCTGCCACCGCCGCTGCTGGGCCAGCACACTGACGAGGTGCTGCGCAGCGTGTTGAACTACCCAGACGCAAAGTTGTCTGAACTGAAAGGCAACAAGGTTATCTGATGACAGTGTGTATTTCGTCGTACCCGCAAAGGCGGGTATCCAGCCCGGTCTTGTTTGCGGGTGTGTTCTACAAGTCAGGCAATGCTACTGGATTTGCGCCTTCTCAAGTACGTCAATTCCCGCCCTTACGGGAATGACAGAGGAAATTAAACTTATGAAGTTATCAAGGCGCAAACTCTTAAAGTTTGCTACGGGCAGTCTTGTTTGGCCAGCCACAATCCTGCACGCCAAAGATACTGCCCTGCCCGTCCCCAAGTCATTGCCACAAGCTGCATTTGCCGCGCACACCAAAGGCGAACCCCTGGTGGTGTTGATCAGTTTGCCCGGCTGCGTGTATTGCGAGCTGGTGCGCCGCAATTACTTGCTGCCAGCCCGCCTCAACGAAGTTTTGCAGGCATGGCAACTCGACGTGAGCAACAAAACTTCGCCTCTGTTTGGATTTGATGGCTTGAAGACAACAGCCGCTGCCCAGGCCCAGGCGTGGAAAGTTGCTTTTACGCCGACAGTGTTATTTATCGGGAACCAGGGCCAGGAAATTGCCGAGCGTTTGACAGGCATTGCGGTGCCAGACTTTTATGGCGCATATCTGGAGCAACGCTTGGCAACAGCACGCAAAGCCATTTAATTTGCTATAAATTCAGGAGCTGTTAGCGTTGGTTTTATATGCGCTACAGCCTTTTATTCTGTAAATAATTTGAGTTTGCATATAGGTTTTTCTTGGCAAACCTGATTGATTGATTGATATCAGTTTTGTCCTACAAATTTAAAAATGCTCCCGCATAAAATGTGCAATGCCTAATAGTTACAAAATAATGCAAAATCGTACACAAACAGACAGGGAGTTCCAGTGAACCTTATGAAGAGTACGGGGGAGACAAAACCGGAACCCCCGGTAATGCAGAACTCTCTGAACGGCGCCGTACTTAGTGCAAATGTTGGCGTACTGCCTGACTTCAAGCTGGCCGGCATCATTGGTTTGCAGTTGTCAGAGCCGCTCAGGGCCATGCAGACAGTGCTGGAAAACATTGAGCAGACGCAAAGCTTCAGCCAAAGCCACATGCTTGCCCTGAATGCCAGCGTGGCAGAGGCACGCCTGCTGGCCATGCAAAGCCAGCAAATTGCCCGGCTGGCAAGTGGCCGTTTGCGGCAATCCCATGAAACGATGAAACTCGATGTTCTGGTGTTGACGGCACTTCAGGATCGGTCGCAGGCTTTCAGGCAGCGCGGCATTGAGGTTTTTCAAAGAATACGGCCTGTTGAGGTCATTGTTGACGCTGCCTTGCTGCACAGCCTGGTTGATGCTGCACTGGACTGGGCTGCGGGATTGGGGCGCAAACTGACCGTTACGCTGGAGATGAAAAACTGGCCAGAAAACGGCCTGTTGACTTTAAAAACCAGTGATGTGGTCAGCAACCCGCTCGGCAGCCTGGATGAGGCCAGCCAGGGCGACGACACCGTCGGCTGGTATTTGCTCAATGAAATCTGCCAGGCCATGGGCTTGTCAATCAAGCGGACTCAGTCAAACGCTGACACCAGTTTGAGCATCGAATTTACCCGTACCGTCAAACGCCTGGGCGGCCTCAGTGCAGTTGAAATGGAAACCGGGCCCGAATCCATGTACGGCGAGTCAAGGCCAATGGCCGGAACCCAGCTTTTGATCATCACCGACGATGTGCGCCTGCAAAGCGAGATCAGAACCATTTTCCAGGGAACCGGCCTGGTGGTGGACTGTGTTTCCAACGCAGGGCAAGGCTTCAGGTTTTGCGAGATGCAGCTCCCGAATCTGGTGATGATTGACCAGCAAATGCGCAGCCCTGTGTTTGACCAGCTTTACGAGGACCTGCGCAAAACAGATCCGGATTTTCCGTTCATTGAAATTGCATCTGCCCCCAATACACTGGAAATGGCGGGCTGGACGTCTGACAGCATGTCCCGACTCAGCCGTGACGTGCTGGCAAGCCACCTGGCAGAAACCGTGATGATGGACCTGGCAAAGGTCATGTAAGACCTGCGGGACAGTTGCTATGGTTACGGCTACCGGGCCAATTCAAAACGCATTGCATCAATCACCGTTTTGTAGTCTGCCTGGCCAAAAATGGCACTGCCCGCCACAAAAGTATCCGCTCCTGCGGCTGCAACCCGGGCAATGTTTTCTGTCTTGATGCCGCCGTCCACTTCCAGCCGGATGTCTTTGCCGCTGGTATCGATGCGCTTTCGAACTTCTTCAATCTTGCGCAGTGCGCTGTCAATAAATGACTGGCCGCCAAAGCCGGGGTTGACACTCATGATCAGCACCAAATCGATGTCGTCAATCACCCAGTCCAGCACATCCAGCGGCGCGGCAGGGTTGAACACCAAGCCTGCCTTGCAGCCTTTGCCCTTGATGGCCTGAATGCTGCGGTGCACGTGGCCTGAAGCATCGGGATGAAAACTGATGAAGTCTGCACCCGCATCTGCAAAAGCTGCTGCCAGCGCATCCACCGGTTGCACCATCAAATGCACGTCAATCGGCACAGGCGTGCCATCGGCTTTTTTGCAATGTGGTTTGAGGGCCTGGCAAATCATCGGGCCAAACGTCAGGTTCGGCACATAGTGGTTGTCCATCACATCAAAATGAATCCAGTCTGCACCCGCTGCGATCACGGCTTTGACTTCATCACCCAGGTGGGCAAAGTCAGCTGACAAAATGGAAGGCGCAATGCGGAAGGCAGGCTTGCGGGTTGGGTATGCAGCATTCATGGCTTGAATTGTGCAACAAGCGCCGGCAGGTAACATGAACCAAAGACAAATCACACCATGGCACAACATCCCAAATACCAATTCAGCTGCGCCGTTGCAGCGCAATATGTTGCCCAGCAGTCTGCACCCGATGACGGCATTTACGGCTTTGTCTATACAGTCACGATCACCAACACTGGGCAAGTGGCAGCACAGCTGATTGCCCGCCACTGGGAAATCGTCGATGCCAATGGCCTGGTTGAAGAAGTCAAAGGCCTGGGCGTGGTGGGCCACCAGCCGCTGCTCAAGCCCGGTGAGTCGTTTCAGTACACCAGCGGTTCACGCTTGAGAACGCCAAGCGGTGCAATGCACGGGACTTATTTTTGCGTGGCTGAAGATGGTGAGCGTTTCGAGGCCTTGATCCCGATGTTTGTGCTGCAGGCCAGCGGCAGCGCACCAGCCAGTCGCACACTGCATTGAATGACCGATCTGCGCACGCTGCTTGCAGCACTTGACCCCCATGCCAGCCTGGCAGAACGGCACATCTGGCTGATTGCGCTGTTTGCCTGGCTGCGCGGCGACGCAAGCTCGCCAGAGGCCACGCTCGCGCGGCTGCAGGCCTTTGTTGTTGCAGTGCAGGCGCAGCCCGAGCTTGAACAGCGCCTGAAAGCATGGTGGCATGTTTTTCTGCAGACACTGGAAGTCACCACCCTGCTGGCTGATTTTGGCTTTGCGCCGCGGACGGCTTTTTTCAGTGAACTGGCGGGCCGGCTGCGCCGCAAAATATTGCCCGGTACGCCCGAAACACGTGACGCTGCCGAGCTGTTTGCGCTGGTGGTGCCCACGCGTTTTGATGCGCAGTGGCTAGCCGCGATCCCCGAGGCGCAACTTGACCAATTGACAGCTCTGCTGGGTAGCAACACAGCAATCGACACCTTGATGTGGCAACACGCACTGATGGACGCGCTGACGTATTGCATTGCGCAAATACGTGCGACAGGCTTTGCGCCCGAGCTGCGTCTGCGCATGGACAAGGCCAGTGACAATGACCGGGCATTTCACCCGCTGTCAGATGACCTGGCTGAGCTCAGAAGCATCTTTTTTGACTCATCGCAGGGCGACGAAAAAGTCAAGGCCGCCATCGCAAAGCTGCGCGCCCGACTCGACACCTGCAGACAGGCCGTCAATGGCGTGTATGCGCATTTGAACGACAACGGGATTTCAGTCGGCATGGTGTTCATGCTGCGCCAGCTGCGCGAGCGCATTGTGCGGGTGCGTGAACTGCTGGACACCCTGATGGCCAGCAACACGGCCGCAGCTGTCATCCGTCTATTGGCCCGCCGCGTCACGATTGGGCAAGACAGCAAAAGCATTGGCGCCCTGATCAGCGCCAACTCAACCCTGCTGTCGGCCAAGATGGCAGAGCGCAGCGCCGAACTGGGCGAGCACTACATCACCCGTGACCGGACTGAGTACAAACGCATGCTCGGCAAAGCCATGGGCGGCGGTGCCGTGACAGCGCTGACGACTGGTCTGAAGTTTGCGGTGATGGCCATCGGTTTGTCGGCCTTCTGGAACGGCTTTGCCGCCGGGCTTGTGTATGCCGCCAGTTTTGTATTGATCCAGTTGCTGCACCTGACACTGGCGACCAAACAGCCCGCCATGACAGCACCGGCCATGGCCGCCAAGCTCAAGGACATCACCAACAGCAACGCGATTGACGAGTTTGTTGACGAGGTTGCGCATCTGGTGCGCTCCCAAAGTGCGGCTGTGTTTGGCAATGTGCT
This sequence comes from Polaromonas sp., assembly GCA_025362315.1. Taxonomy (GTDB): domain Bacteria; phylum Pseudomonadota; class Gammaproteobacteria; order Burkholderiales; family Burkholderiaceae_C; genus Polaromonas. The sequence continues at coordinate 3,364 of JANYGP010000039.1, read as the reverse complement.
GATGGTGGTGCCTGCCGTGCTGCTGGTCAATGTGGCAGTTGTGCTGGTGACCAGCCAGACCATGATCAGTGCCAAAGAAGCGGTGCATGTGCTGGAGACTTTGACGCTGCTGGGCCCGACGCTGATGTGGGCGGCATTCACCGGCATGATTTTGTTTGCGGCCAGCCTGATCGCCGGCTGGTTTGAAAACTGGTTTGTGCTGCACAGGCTGGACTCCGCCATTCGGCACAACCCGCGTTTTACCCATGTGCTGGGCACACGCCGCGCTGCAGACTGGTCAACTTTTATGCGGGCCAATGTTTCGGGTTTTGCGTCGAATATTTCACTCGGTTTCATGCTGGGTTTGATCCCGGCTTTTACCGGCTTTTTTGGTCTCGAGCTGCAAGCCCGCCATGTCACGCTGTCTGCCGGGCAACTGGCAGCCGCTGGTGCTGCGCTGGGGCTGGACGCCTTCAGGCAGCCGATGATCTGGTGGTGCGTGGCGGCCATTCCGCTGATTGGTGCGCTCAATTTGTCGGTCAGTTTTTACTGCGCTTTCCGCCTGGCTTTGCAGGCCCACAATGTCAGCGGTGTTGACCGGGCACGCATCCGCCAGGCCATCCGGGCGCGTTGGCGCAATTCACCGGGCAGCTTTTTTGTTCCCCGGTAGCTGACAACTCATTGCAGACAGTTACGTCTGTCACGCAGTGTTTTTGCATGGACGGACCTGCATTGCCAGTACCCTCATGGGCAACTCTCAAAGGCGTTTCAATCCATGCAGGAACTACTGTCAATCTGGGCGGAATGGATCAAACCGTCCGCGGGTCTGGCCACGGTGCAGTGGTCCATTTTGCTGGCTGTTGCAGCCGTTGCGGGGCACCTGGTCCAGCGTCTGGCGGGGTTGCCCAAAGTCATCGGTTATTCGCTGGTAGGCGCTTTCGCAGGCTTTGCCGGTTTTACCGGTGCCATCTGGCCGCTGGGAGGCACGGGGCTTTTTTTGCTGGAGCTCGGCGTTGCTGTGGTGCTGTTCGAAGCCGGTGGGCGAATCCCGCTGCGCTGGTTCAGGCACAACCCGATGCTGTTGGTGCAAAGCCTGGCTGAATCCATCCTGACTTTTATCGCGGTGTTTTGGGTTTTGCACAAGCTGGGTGTGCAGGTCGCTATTGCGCAGCCGCTGGCCTTGCTGGCCATGGCCGCGTCTCCTGCGGTGTTGTCGCGTGTATTGATAGACACACGTGCATCCGGCCCGGTCAGCGAGCGCGCCATGGTGCTGTCAACCTTGAGCACACTGTATGCGCTAACGCTGTGCAGTGCCAGTGCGGGCATGCTGTCCAGGGGCGACAAGCTGTTGGGGCCAATCACTTTAACCGGCAGTTTTTACCCGGTACTGGTGGTGCTTGGCTTGTCGGTAGTGGTGGCCGCTGTGCTGGCCCTGGTGCTGCGTATGGCGCTGCGTGTGATGAGCCCGACCAGCGAGAATACCGCCATTTTGCTGCTGGCCCTGATTGCTGCAGGGGCTGCCTTGGCGGCCCACTTCGGCGGCTCGGCTCCACTGGCGGCACTGCTAGGAGGCATGCTGCTCAAACAGCTCAACCCGCGTCCGTGGTCATGGCCCCGACAGATGGGTACCGCTTCAAGCATGCTGACCATGTTGATGTTTGTGCTGGTGTCTGTCGTGGCTGCGCAAGCGCCCTGGGCTGGCCCGGTCGCTCCTTTGGTCCTAGCACTGATTGCTGCACGTGCACTGGCCAAAATTGTGGGTGTGGCTGTCGGCAATGTGGGCAGTGGCGCAAGCTGGCAGCAAGGCCTGTGGGTGGGTTGCGCCATGTCACCCATGTCGTCTGTGGCGCTGCTGATGGTGTCGCAATACGTGAGCGCCGCGCCCCTCATTGGCCGGCAAATTGCAAGTATTGCGCTGCCGTCCATTTTGCTCATGGAGGTGCTGGGTGCTGTGCTGACAACGGTGGCTATTTTCAAAGCTGGTGAAAGCTCAAGGCCACATACGCTGCGCTTGCGCACACCGCCGAAAGGGCGTGTTCATGAGTCTTGAAGCTTTTCAAAAATCAGCCGCGCTGTCGCTTGGCGTAGAGCTGGAGCTGCAACTCGTCAACACCCACGACTACGACCTGGCTCCGTATGCCGAGGACATGCTGCGCCTGATGAAAAAAATACCGCTGCCCGGCGCGGTGGTGCCCGAGATGACATCGAGCATGATTGAAATATCAACGGATGTTTGCCAGTCGTCATCGGAGGTGCTGGGGCAACTGACGCAAATTCGTGATGCTTTGGTCAAAAGCGCCGACAAGCTCAACATTGCGGCGGTCGGCGGCGGTACGCACCCGTTTCAGCAGTGGCATGAGCGGCGCATTTATGACAAGCCGCGCTTTCGGGAGCTGTCAGAGCTCTACGGTTATTTGTCCAAGCAGTTCACGATTTTTGGTCAGCATGTGCATGTGGGCTGCCCCGATGCCGACACCGCCCTGCTCACGCTGCACCGCATGTCGCGCTACATTCCGCACTTTATTGCCCTGTCAGCGTCCAGTCCCTATGTGCAGGGTCAAGACACGGCCTTTGACTCGGCCAGGCTTAATTCAGTGTTTGCATTTCCGCTGTCAGGCCGCGCACCGTTTGCATTGACATGGGACGACTTCACGGTGTACTTCGACAAGATGGCACGTACGGGCGTTGTCAAAAGCATGAAAGATTTTTACTGGGACATCCGTCCCAAACCAGAATTTGGCACCATCGAAATCCGTGTTTTTGACACCCCGCTGACGGTTGAACGCGCTGCCGCACTGTCGGGTTTTGTGCAGGCGCTCGCCGCGTGGTTCATGCAAGACCAGCCCTTCATGCCGCAAGAAGACGACTACCTCGTCTACACCTACAACCGCTTTCAGGCCTGCCGTTTTGGCCTGGATGCCGCCTACGTAGACCCCGCCACAGGCCAGCACATGCTGCTGCGCGACCACATCCTGCGCACGTTGCAGCAAGTGGGCCCGTATGCCGACAGCCTGGGGGCCAGCGCCTTTATTCATATGCTGCATAGCAGTACCGAACGTGGCGACAACGACGCGCGCTGGCTGCGCGAGCGCCAAAGCCAGGAGTCCTTGCTGGCAGAGGTGATTCGTCAGGCAGCGCAGCGCTTTCGGGGGGTGCTGGCGCACACGCAGGGCTGATTTGGATGCGGCATCAGGGCATCAATAACTGGCTGTATCCTTGCTGCATGACCGAGTTTGACCTGATCGCCCGCTACTTCACCCGCCCACCAAAACGCGCCGTACTGGGTGTGGGCGACGACTGTGCGCTGCTTGAACCCGGCTTGGGCATGCAACTGGCCATATCGAGCGACATGCTGGTTGAAGGTCGGCATTTTTTTGCCGACGTC
>JANYGP010000036.1 GCA_025362315.1 Polaromonas sp. | reverse complement strand
ATTCAGGCTTTATCGTCGCCGACCGTATCACGGTCGAAAGTCGGCGCGCTGGCTTGCCAGCGGCGCAAGGCGTGCGCTGGTCGAGTGAAGGCACGGGTGAATTTGAGGTGGCAAAAATTGAACGTGCCGACCGCGGCACATCCATCACGCTGCACCTCAAGGAAGACTCACTCGACTACCTGAACGCCTACAAGCTCAAAGGCGTGATCAACAAATACTCAGACCACATCTCGCTGCCTATCCTGATGGAAAAAGAAGAGTGGAAAGATGGCGAATTGATCTCGGCTACAGACCCAGAAGGCGGCAGGCAACCGGGCGGCATGGTCAAAACTGGCGAATGGGACACCGTTAACCAGGCCGCAGCGCTGTGGACGCGGGCTAAAAAAGACATCACAACCGAGCAGTACGAAGAGTTTTACAAACAGATCAGCTACGACCAAAATGCGCCGCTGGCCACGACCCACAACCGGGTCGAGGGCGCGACTGAATACACGCAATTGCTGTTCATCCCCAGCAAGGCGCCTATGGACATGTTCAACCGCGACAAGGCCGCAGGCGTCAAGCTGTATGTCAAGCGCGTCTTCATCATGGACGATGCGCAGGCGCTGATGCCGGTGTATTTGCGCTTTGTCAAAGGCGTGGTCGATTCCAGCGACTTGCCACTTAACGTATCGCGCGAGCTGCTGCAAGAAAGCCGCGCCGTCAAAGCCATTCGTGAAGGCTGTACCAAGCGCGTGCTGGGCATGATTGAAGACCTGGCCGCCAACGAGGCAGACAAATTTGCGACCTTTCAAACCGAGTTTGGCGCGGTACTCAAAGAAGGCCTGGGCGAAGACTTTGCCAACCGCGACCGCATTGCCAAACTGCTGCGTTTTGCATCGAGTACTACTGACACCGCCACCGTCAGTTTTTCCGATTACAAAGCCCGCATGAAAGACGGCCAGGACGCGATTTACTACATCACTGCTGACTCGTTGGCTGCCGCCAAAAGCAGCCCCCAGCTGGAAATCTTCCGCAAAAAAGGCATCGAAGTGCTGCTGATGGCCGACCGCGTGGACGAGTGGGCGCTGAACTATTTGCACGAGTTTGACGGCACGCCGCTGCAGTCGGTGGCCAAAGGCGCGGTTGACCTTGGCAAGCTGCAGGATGAGGATGAGAAAAAAGCGGCCGAACTGGCCCAGACTGAATTCAAGCCGACCCTCGACAGGCTGAAAAAAGCGTTGAAAGACAAAGCCAGCGACGTGCGTGCTACCAGCCGCCTGGTAGATTCACCTGCCTGTCTGGTGGTTCAAGATGGCGACATGTCGACACAGCTTGCCCGCATGCTCAAGCAGGCGGGTCAGGCTGTGCCTGAAGTCAAACCCATTTTGGAAGTCAATGCCGAACATCCGCTGGTGAAAAAGCTGGTGGATTCGAGCAATTTTGACGATCTGGCCCACATTATTTTTGATCAGGCCTTGCTTGCTGAAGGCGGCTTGCCAAATGATCCCGCTGCGTATGTCAAGCGGGTCAACGCGCTGTTGGTTTGATCTGACCTTTCCAATACCGGCTTAGTTGGCAAGTGGCGGCATTTCGAGCGTCATGACCGCCGGGCCATTGGGCGATGCTGAAAGGCTGACCTTGCGGGTTGTCGCAGATTGTAAAAACAGGCCGTCTTCAACAGCACTGCCAACGCGAAAAGCTTTGGCAGGTTTGTCGTCGATGGCAATCAAAGCGGCTTCTTGACCGCGTGCGCCGGACACCACGCCCTTCAATGAAAAGCGGTTGCTGTTGTTGACAGGCGCGGCAGCTTGCGGAGCGATTTCACCCAAAAGCCGCGCCATGCTGGCAGTGTCTGCAGCACTGTTCAGGGGCTCGCTGCTTGTGGCAGTTGAAACCCGATTGCCCAGCTCTGAATTGGATGTGAGCTGTAAAACCCAGTAGCTGACACAACTGGCAGCAAGTGCCCAAACCACAAAAGTTGTGGCGTGTAAAACTATGCGTGTCTGAGTCGAAGCCAACATGGCCGCATTATGATTGAAAAGAATCGGTCAAGAAAAGTTAAAACCATGTCGCCTGAACCCCGAAAATTTAGCAAACATTCTTTCCGCACACTGCTGCAGCGCGGTTTTACCCTGATTGAGCTGATGGTGGTGCTGGTCATCATTGGCGTGCTGGCTGCGCTGATTGTGCCCAACGTACTGGACAGGGCCGATGACGCACGGGTAATGGCAGCACGCACAGACACCAGCAATTTGATGCAGGCACTCAAGCTTTACAAGCTCGATAACCAGCGCATGCCGACGTCCGAGCAAGGCCTGGCCGCGCTGACTGCCAAGCCGACCAGCGGACCCATTCCGCCCAACTGGAAACCTTATCTGGAGAAATTGCCCAATGATCCCTGGAATCGGCCTTACCAGTATTTGAACCCAGGCATCAAGGGCGAAGTCGATGTGATGTCATTCGGAGCCGATGGCGTTGCCGGTGGCGAAGGTAAAAACGCGGATGTGGGCAGCTGGCAATAGCCGATTGGCACGCCCGTCAAACTGGCGGCGTCAGATCCGGCAAAGTCGACACGGCGGTTTTACATTGCTGGAGTTGCTGGTGGTGATCAGCATCATTGCTGCGGCCTCGGCCGGGGTTGTATTGGCCCTGCGTGATGGCACGCAGACAGCACTGGACCGGGACGCCCAGCGGCTGGCAGTTTTGCTGGAGTCCGCCCGGGCGCAGTCCCGGGCCAGCGGTGTTGGGGTTCGCTGGCAAGCAACGCCTGCCGGTTTTGAATTCACGGGGCTTGCCGGGCCGCCCTTGCCCACCCGCTGGCTGTCAGCGTCTACCCGGACTGTTGGCACAGCCAGCTTGCAGCTTGGCCCGGAGCCGATGATTGGCGCGCAGGGTGTCGAGCTGGCAGATGAAAGCCAGCGCGGCAACTCGCAAGCTACATGGGTGCGCGTTGCCACAGATGGCTTGAGGCCTTTTTCACTCCAGTCATTGCCGGGATCAAAGGAGCTGCCGTGAAATGTTCACGCACCCTGTGCAACGCGGGTTTCACACTGATAGAAGTGTTGGTGGCACTCAGCATCGTGGCTGTCGCGCTGGCAGCGGGTACCCAGGCCATGCAGGCGCTGACCAGCAATGCGTCGCGCCAGGCAGATGTTCTGCTGGGGCAGCTGTGCGCTGAAAACGAGCTGGTCAAAATCCGGCTGTCCCGGCAGTTGCCCAGTGTGGGTGACAGCACGGTCACTTGCGAGCAGACGGGTCGTGCGCTGCAGGTACTGGTTACTGTGCGGCCCACACCCAATCCGCAATTCAGGCGGGTGGATGCAAAGGTCAGCGATGCCGCCTTGCCCATCCTTCAGCTGTCAACCATCGTGACGCAGTACTGACATGCTGGTTCGCACCGCCATTTCACGAGGCAGATCCACGCGATTTAAGCGCTGCAGGGCCTTCACGCTGATTGAGCTGCTGGTGGCTCTGTCGGTGATGGCGCTGATGGCGCTGCTCAGCTGGCGCTCCATTGATGGCATGGCACGCGCCCAGACCACGCTCAGCCAGCGCTCTGACCAGTTGCTGACGCTGCAAGCCGGACTGGCGCAATTCAAGTTTGACCTGGACGCGATGGCGCAAACACCTCGCGTTACCAGTCTGGACTGGGACGGCCGTGTGCTGCGACTGACCCGTCTGGCGCCGGACGCTGGCGACGGCCTGCAAGTCGTTGCCTGGACGCGTCGCTTTGACTCAGATGGCCAGTGGCTGCGCTGGCAGTCTGTGCCCAGCCGGGAATGGGGCAGCTGGCAGCAGTCCTGGAATCAGGCTGCATTGTGGGCGCAAAACCCCAGTGCGGAGAGTAAGAAGTCAGAAACGCAGATCGCACCTCTGCTGGAATGGCAAATCTTTTACTTCCGCAACAACGCCTGGAGCAACCCGCTGTCCAGCGAAGGTGCTGCTGTACCTGCCGCACCGGGTGCACCGCGCACCATCCCTGGCGGGACTGCATCTTTTTCTGCCACTGCCGTAGTTGTGGTGCCTGACGGCATTCGCCTCGTGTTGACCCTGCCGCCCGGGCAGGCGCTGGCGGGCAAGCTGATCCAGGACTGGGTCAAACCCACGCTGGGCGGAGACAGGCCATGAACCTGCTGACAACGCGGTACGGTTCGCGCCAGTCTGGCGCTGCGCTTTTGTCTGCAATGCTGACAGTCACCCTGGTGGCCAGCTTCGCGTCCGCTGCCTTGTGGCAACAGTACAGAAGCTTTCAGGTGGAAAGCGCAGAGCGGTCGCGTCTGCAGTCATCGCTGATATTGACTGGTGCGTTAGACTGGGCGCGGCTGATCTTGCGGGAAGACGCGCGGACAGGCGGCGCTGACCATCTGGCCGAGCCTTGGGCGGTGCCCCTGGAAGAAGCGCGGCTGTCAAGCTTTTTGGCAGTCGATGGCACAAGCGGCGACACCAGCCAGGATGCATTTTTGTCCGGATTGATCGTTGACATGCAAGGCCGTTTGAACGTGGCCAATCTGGTTGAAGGTGCTGTAATGTCGGAAACCGGCCTTGCCAGTTTTCAGCGCCTGTTTGACCGGCTTGATTTGCCGCCACAGGCGCTCAAAGTCCTGTCTGAAAATTACCTGGAAGCAAGCAAGAATGTCAACGCTGCTGCAACCGTTAACGCACCCAACCAGGCAGACCTGTTGCTGCCGCAGCGCTTGAGTCAATTGCTCTGGCTGGGCCTGGACACTGCCACTCTGGACGCTTTGACGCCGTATTTGGCCATGCTGCCTGTTCGCACGCTTGTCAACCTGAACACAGCAAGTGCGCTGGTGCTGACCGCCAGCACGCCAGGCCTGGACATGGCAGGAGCTGAAAAACTGATTGCTGCCAGGGCCCGCAAACACTTCAGCACCTTGAGTGATGCAACTGCTGCGCTGGGCAACCCGGCCGTGGTTTTTACCGAAAGCGTGCACAGCGTTGCATCCCGATTTTTTGAAGTGCGCGGGCAGTTGCGGCTGGATGATCTGACTGTTTTTGAACGCTCGCTGGTCCAGAGGGACGGCCTGTCGGTTCGCACACTGTGGCGGGTTCGCGGGGTGTCAAACGATGTGCCGGCTTCTGCAACTTCCAGAAATACCAGCGCCAGGACACCGGCCCCGGCGCTGCGTCCGTGATATTTAACGCACCTACAATGCCGCTGATGAATCGCCCCGCCATTTCATGAGCCTTTTAATCGTCTGTTTGCCAAGCATTGATGCGGGCCTGTCAGCCAGCTATGGCTATATGCAGTCCGGCGATGGCGTGCATCCAGACCGGCAAAGCGGCCTGTCGAGCGCAACTGCTGCACTGCTGCCGGCACCAGTGCGGGGCAGTGAGCTGGTGGTGGTGGTTCCTTCGGCGGCATTGTCCTGGCATGGCGTTGACTTGCCTGCGGGGCTTGGTGCCACATCGCCGCGCCTGCGAGCCGTACTGGCAGGATTGCTCGAAGACCATCTCCTTGACGACGAAGAGCGCCTGCATTTTGCAATTGCACCTCAAACGGGTACCGCACCGGATGGCAAAACATGGGTGATGGCATGTGACAAAGCCTGGCTCAGATCCCACCTGCAGGCTCTGGAAACCGCACAAAGACCCGCCGGCCGCCTGGTACCCGAATTTTCGCCCGACACGGGGCCGCTGCAGTTGTATGCCGTAGAGGGCAATGACTCAGCGAGCTGGGTCATGACCGGCGATGCTGTTGGCGGCTTGATGCGCTTGCCTTTTTCGGCGGCGGCCTTGTCAATCATTCCTGATTTGCCGCCGCAGCAAAGCGCAGCTGTTTTTGCCGAGCCTTCGCTCGTTGCCCAGGCCGAGCAATACACCCAGTCCAGTGTCGGTCTGGTCACGCAGCCAGAGCGCTGGCTGGAAGCGTCGCGTTCATCGTGGGACCTGGCGCAGTTCGACCTGGCGCAAAACGCACGTTCGCGCACAGTCAAAAAGCTCAGCAGTTTTGTCAGCAGTTTGCTGCGCGAACGCCAATGGCGTCCAGCCCGTTGGGGTGTGGCCGTGTTTTTGCTGGCCAACCTGGCCGGCCTGAACGTGTGGGCCTGGCAGCAAAATACCAGGCTGGGTGCCATGCGCGCGGCACTGCAAGGCACTTTGACGCAGACCTTTCCCAACGTCAAGGTGGTGGTGGACGCACCTGTGCAAATGCAGCGGGAGGTCAGTGCATTGCGCCTGGCCAGTGGCGCTCTGTCGGGCAGCGACCTGGAAGCCATGCTGGCCGCGCTGGCCACGGCTGCGCCTGCCAGCAGCATCAGCACCCTGGACTATTCAGCCGGTGAGTTGCGTGTCAAAGGCCTTGCCGAAAATTTGCAAGGCAGCGTTGGTGCGCAGATGAAAAGCAAAGGCTATATGGCGCAGCTTGAAGGTGACACCTACCGCATCAAACCGGATGACAAGGCGACTCCGTGATGTCAGCACTGCCTGTATCGTCAGTTCCGTCCACCAACTCAGTGTCGGGACACATGTCGTCTCTTCTGCAAAGCGTGTCTGCCCGCTGGCAGGCTTTCAATCCACGTGAAAAAACATTGATCAGCGCAGCAGCGGCACTGGTGGGTTTGGCCTTGTTGTGGTGGGTGGGTATTGCCCCGGCCCTGAAGATACTGAAAACAGTGAAAACGCAAGGCATCGTGCTGGATGCGCAATTGCAGCAAATGCAGGGCTTGCAGGCACAAGCCAAAGCGTTGCAGGCTCAGCCAAAAATAAAAAATTTTGAAGCCGCCCGGGCTTTGGAGACTCTGGCTCGCCAGCGCCTGGGTGCCAACACGCAGGTGTCAGTTGTGGGCAATCAGGCCAGCCTGCAACTCACCGGCGCAAGCCCAGATGCGCTGGCACAATTTTTAAGCCAGGCCAGGGCAAGTGCCAGTGCCTTGCCATCACAGGCGCGGCTGCGCCGGAGCGTTGCCAACCCCCAGGCCTGGGATGGCACGCTGGTCTTGTCTTTGCCCGTTTCAGGTCAACAGGCGCTTTGAAACCTTCCTGCAAACTGATGAACCCCAATGCCTGTTAATTCTGGCTTTGGTCGCCACGCCATGGCATCAGCGCCCTGGGGCTGGGCTTTGCTGGGCAGTGTGCTGGGTTTGCTGGCGGCGCTGGTGTTTTATGCGCCTGCTGCGTGGCTGGCTGCAGCATTGCCAGGCGTGTCGCAAAACATGCTGCAACTGCAGGACACCCGCGGCACTGTCTGGACCGGTTCAGCCCGGCTGATTGTCACTGGCGGCACTGGCAGCCGGGATGCAGCTGCACTGCCTGGCCGCATTGACTGGCGCATACGGCCAGCCTGGACGGGCTTGAAAGTTTCCTTGAATGCGGCGTGTTGCACGCCCGCGCCGCTGCAAGCACGGCTGTCGCTGGGTCTGCAGACCCAAAAACTTATTCTGGTCAACGCCGTGTCGCAGTGGCCTGCTGAGTTGCTGGCAGGCTTGGGCACGCCGTTTAACACCTTGCAGACCGCGGGTACCTTGAGCCTGAGCACGCAGCAACTGGAGATTAGCCGTTTCAATGGACAACTGAGTGTTGCAGGCTCGGCACAATTGCAGGCACTGGACATGGCATCTCGCCTGTCCACCGTCCGGCCCATGGGCAGCTACCAGCTGGTCTTCAGCGGTGGTGCGGTTCCTGCGCTTTCATTGAGCACGTTGTCCGGTGCCTTGAAGCTCAGCGGCAATGGCAACTGGGTAAGCACCCGGCTGCGTTTTAGTGGCACGGCGTCGGTGGAGCCAGAGCTGCTGGGCGCGTTTACCAATTTACTCAACATTATTGGCCGTCGTCAGGGCGCACAATCCATCATCACTTTAGGCTGAATACATGGCAAATCACCTGAGCAACAACCCGGGCCATCCGCGGCAAACTGGTCATCGCGCCAGCGGCCGGGCTGCCCGCGTGTACAAGCCAAACGCTATCTTAATTATAGCTGCTTGCGCCCATATTATGTGCGCTACAGGCGCTTTGCATGCACAAAATGTGCCACCGCCGGCATTGCCGGTGCCTTTTGTGGCGCCCATGCCATCCCCCATGCCAGTGCCCGCGCCTGGCACTTCAGCAGGCGTTAATCAGGGGCTGCCGCTTTTCCCCGCGGCTCCGGTAGTTGCGCCTTCGTCTGCGCCTTCCGGTGGCCGTGCTGCAAATGCTGGTAATACTGGTAATACTGGTAAAGCTGGTAGTACTGGTAATGCTGGCAGTGCTGGCAATGCTGTCCAGTCCCGCCCGGGCGGCCCCGTCAGCCTGAATTTTGCCAATGCTGAAATAGAAGCGGTGGCCCGCACCATGGCTGTTATCTCCAACCGCAATGTTGTCGTGGATCCGCGTGTCAAGGGTGTCATGTCTCTTGGCACCACCACGCCTGTAGCGCCCGCTCAGGCGCTCAGGCTGTTTTCGCTTCAACTGCGTACCCAGGGTTTTGCGTTGGTCGAGTCTGCCGGCCTGTACCTGGTGGTGCCTGAAGCAGACGCCAAACTGCAAAGCGGTACTGTCTCGGTTGACAAAGTCAGAGGCGCCAGCGGCCAGATCGTGACGCAGATTTTCAGGCTCAACCATGAAACTGCCAACAACCTGGTGCCCGTGCTGCGCCCGCTGATCAGCCCGAACAACACCATCAACGTCAATCCCGGCAACAACTCGCTGATCATCACCGACTACGCTGACAATCTTCAGCGCATTGCCACCATCATTGCGTCGCTGGATGTGGCCAATGCAACGGGCGTTGAAATCATCCGCCTGCAGCATGCCATTGCCACAGACCTGGCACCGCTGGTCACTCGGCTGATTGACTCTGGCACAGCCGGCGGCGCCGCGGCTGGCCAGGCTGACACATCCGTCAGAACCACATTGCTGGCTGAGCCGCGCAGCAACTCGCTGATTTTGCGGGCCGCCAACCCGGCCCGGCTGGCGCTGGTCAGAACACTGGTTGAAAAGCTGGATCAAGGCTCTTTCAACCCGACCAACACCAGCAACAAGGATGCCGCTGGTGGAAATCTTTATGTGGTTTACCTGAAGAATGCTGACGCTACCAAGCTCGCTGCCACGTTGCGCGCGGCAGTGGCTGCAGGCAATATTGGCGCCACCAGCAGCGCAGGCAGTTCGGTCCTGGCAGCTGTCAGCGCGCCTCAGGCAGCCCTTGGCGCCAGCAGCGCTGCAACAGCTGCTTTGAGCAGTGCACAACCGTCGACCGGCGGGCAAATTCAGGCCGACCCGGCGACCAATTCACTGATCATCACGGCACCAGAGCCGCAGTACCGCCAGCTGCGCTCGGTCATTGACAAGCTGGACGCCAGGCGCGCCCAGGTATTTGTGGAAAGCCTGATAGCCGAGGTCAATGCCGACAAGGCGGCCGAGTTCGGCATCCAGTTTCAAGGTGCTTTGGGCAAAAAAGGTGACGGCAGCATTGGCCTTTTGGGGACCAACTTCAACATTGGCGGGGCCAATATCATCAGCCTGGCCACGCAAGCTGCCAAAGGGGGCGTTTTGCCATCGTCTGGGGGCAACTTTGGCATTGCCAACCGGCAAAACAACGGTGTGTATGTGCTGGGATTTCTGGCGCGCTTTCTGGAGTCCAGTGGTGAGGGCAATGTGCTGTCAACGCCCAACCTGCTGACACTTGACAACGAGGAGGCCCGCATTGTGGTGGGCCGCAATGTGCCGTTTGTCACCGGCCAGTTCACCAGCAACAATTCCAACTCAGGCTCGGTCAACCCGTTTCAGACCATTGAGCGCAAGGACGTGGGTTTGACCCTGCGCGTCAAGCCGCAAATCAGTGAAGACGGCAGTGTCAAGCTGCAGGTGTTTCAGGAGGTGAGCAGCGTCGACCCGGCCACCGTCAACTCACCCAACGGCCCCACCACCAACAAGCGCTCAATTGAATCGAACGTGGTGGTCGAAGACGGCGCCATTGTGGTGCTGGGCGGCCTGCTGACAGACGAGTATTCAGGTGGGCAGGAAAAGGTGCCCATCCTGGGCGACGTGCCGCTGTTTGGCAACCTGTTCAAGGGGCAGGCCCGTACCCGCAAAAAATCAAACCTGATGGTGTTTTTGCGGCCGGTGGTGGTGCGTGATGCATCGTCAACCGAGCGTTTGTCACAGGACCGCTATGACTTCATGCGCAGCGCCCAGCAGGAGGGCCAGCCCCTTCCCAATGTGATGGTGCCCATCAACAGCGCGCCTGTGCTGCCGGCTTTGCCCGAGTCAAAACGCGAAACCATTTTGCCCAATCCGGCAGCCAACATGCAGCAGACCCCGCCGCTGGGCACGCCCGCACCAGCTGCCAGGTAAAGGTATCGCCCGTGGCTTCCCGTTACCCCCTGCCTTACAGCTTTGCGCGCAGCCACGCGCTGCTGCTTGAAGACAACGGCTCTCATCGCACGCTGTGGCATGGTGCCAGCCCGAGTGCCAACGCGCTGGGCGAGATCATGCGCAAATACGCCAGCAGCACCAGCCCGATCGAGCTGCAAAGCCTGGACGGCACGGCACTGGCCCAGCGCATCAGCGCAGCCTATGCCGAGGGTGAGTCCAGTGCAGCAGCGGTGGTCAGTGAGGTCGAGTCTGACGCCGACTTGTCCCGCATCATGCAGGAGCTGCCCGCCATTGCCGACCTGCTGGACGCGTCAGACGACGCACCGATTATTCGCATGCTCAATGCATTGTTGACCCAGGCTGCACGGGACGGGGCAAGCGATATCCACATTGAGCCGTATGAGCGGCATTCGAGCGTGCGGTTTCGGGTCGATGGCACGCTGCGCGAAGTGGTCCAGCCCAATCGGGCGCTGCACGCTGCGCTGATTTCACGCCTGAAAATCATGGCCGATCTGGATATTTCTGAAAAGCGCCTGCCGCAGGACGGCCGCATCAGCTTGCGCATTGGAACCCGCGCTGTGGATGTACGGGTCAGCACACTGCCCAGCGCCCACGGCGAGCGGGCCGTGCTGCGTCTGCTGGACAAAAGCGGCGGCACCTTGAGCCTGCAATCGGTCGGCATGCAGGGCGATGTGCTGGCCCGCCTGAGCCAGCTGATTGCCCAGCCCCACGGCATTATTTTGGTCACCGGCCCCACAGGTTCGGGCAAAACCACCACGCTGTATGCCGCCTTGCAGCGGTTAGACGCAAGCGCGAGCAACATCATGACGGTTGAAGACCCGATTGAATACGAGCTGCCCGGCATTGGCCAAACCCAGGTCAACCCCAAAATTGACTTGACCTTTGCCAAAGCTTTGCGCGCCATTTTGCGGCAAGACCCAGACGCCATCATGATTGGCGAAATCCGCGATTTTGAAACCGCGCAAATCGCCATTCAGGCGTCACTGACGGGCCATCTGGTGCTGGCCACATTGCACACCAACGATGCCGCCAGCGCCGTCACGCGCCTGACAGACATGGGTGTCGAGCCGTTTTTGCTCAGCTCGTCGCTGCTGGGTGTGCTGGCCCAGCGGCTGGTCAGAAAGCTTTGCAAATCATGTGGTGGTGCAGGCTGCGCTGAATGCGGGCACACGGGTTACCAGGGCCGTACCGGCGTGTTTGAGCTGATGGTGGCAGGCGATGCCATACGTGCGCAAATACACAACCGCGCAGCTGAAGCCGACATTCGCACCGCTGCGATGGCTGACGGCATGCTGCTGATGCGCGACGATGGCGAGCGCCTGGTGGCCAGCGGCATCACGTCGCGTGAAGAGCTGCTGCGCGTCACGCGCGACTGAGTACTTTCAAGCCTTTCTTTAGCAGCCGCCCATGCCCGCCTACCAATTTGAAGCCATGCAGGCCAATGGCAAAGTCAGCAAGGGCGTGCTGGAGGCCGACACCGCCAAGGCGGCCAGAGCCGCATTGCGCGTGCAGGCCTTGGTGCCCTTGACCGTCACGGTGCTGAGCGGCCCAGACAGTGCAGCAGGCAACCGGTCGTTGCTCCAAATGGACCTGTTTGGTGGGCGGGTTTTCAATGCCACACGGCTGGCCATCTGGACGCGCCAGCTGGCAGGGCTGGTCACAGCCGGTTTGCCGCTGGAGCGTGCACTGACGGCCCTGGCCGACGAGGCAGAAGATGACAAGCAGCGAAATCTGGTGGCTGCACTGCGCGCTGAGGTCAATGCAGGCAGCAGCTTTGCGCGGGCGCTCGGCCAGCACCCGCGAGAGTTCAGCAGCATTTACCAGGCGGTCATTGGCGCAGGCGAGCAAAGCGGCAACCTGGCCGGTGTGCTGGAGCGCCTGGCCAACGACCTCGACGAACGACTGGCGCTCAAATCCAGGCTGATGGCGGCCATCCTGTACCCAGCCATTGTCACGCTGGTGGCCATTGTGATTGTGATGTTTCTGGTGGGTTATGTGGTGCCGCAGGTGGCCAGTGTGTTTGCAGGCACCAAGCGTGCCTTGCCCTTTTTGACCGTGGCCATGCTGGCGATTAGCAGCGTGGTGCGCAGTTATGGCCTGTACCTGCTGGTTGCTATGATTATAGGAGCTGCTTGCGCCCGTATTGCCTTGCGTCAGGACTATTTTCGTGAAAGGTTTGACGCCGCAAGCCTGCGCACGCCGCTGGTGGGCCGCCTGATTCGTGACTACAACGCGGCGCGGTTTGTGGGCACACTGGCCATGCTGGCCAGCTCGGGTGTGCCCATTTTGAAAGCGGTGCAGGCCGCTGCAGAAACACTGTCAAACCGGGCCATGCGCCTTGACGCCATGGACGCGCTGGTGCTGGTGCGTGAGGGCGCGCCACTGGCATCGGCCATGGCACAAAAAAAGCGCTTTCCCGGCCTGGTCAGCATGTTTGCCCGCCTGGGCGAGCAAACCGGCCAACTGCCCGTCATGCTGCAAAGGGCTGCCGTGCAGCTGTCCAACGAAGTGCAGCGCCGAGCCATGACGCTGGCCACGCTGCTGGAGCCACTGCTGATTGTCGGCATGGGGCTGGTGGTGATGCTGATCGTGCTTGCCGTATTGCTGCCAATCATCCAGCTCAATCAGTTTGTGAAGTAAATAGGTCTCTAGCCCAAATTTAATATGCGCTAACAGCTATAAAATAAGTAGCAATGTCAATTTTGCGCCAGCAACACCACCAGCGCCCCAGCGCCGCCGTGCGCAGGCCGGGCTTGTACAAAGGCCAACACTTCCTGCTTTTGGATCAGCCAGCTTTGCACCTTGCCTTTGAGCACAGGCGTTTTGCCCAGCGAGCCCAGGCCCTTGCCGTGCACCACGCGCACGCAGCGCCACCCCATGCGGGCGGCATCCTTGATGAAGTCAACCAGCGCATCACGCGCTTCTTCACGCCGGAGGCCGTGCAGGTCCACCTGACCTTGAATGCTCCAGTTGCCTATTCGCAGTTTGCGGGTCACGTCGGTGCCAATGCCCGGGCGTCGGTAGCTCAGCGCGTCGTCGGTGTCCAGCAGCGTTTCCACATCAAATTCGTCTGACAAAGCCTCGCGCATCACGGCTTGCTCGTCCATCTGGTGCTGCAGCGCAATGGGCGCGGCGGCAGTGCGGGCGAGGCTGGCGCGGTGGCCTGGGCGGTGTTTGGCAGGCAGGGGCTTGATCGGTCCCACAGCCAGCGCAAAAAATTCCTGCTCGGCCTTGGCTTTGGCCAGCTCGGCCTGACGGGCGGCTTCCTGTTCCCTGACTTTTTTGGCGCGCGCCAGCATTTCTGCCTTGACGGCCTTGAGGCTTTTCAAGTCCTTGATGGCAATGGCTTTCATGATTCAGATCAGCCCCATTTCAGCCATCGACATGCTCGATGTTGCTGTCACGATGAAATGGTCCAGCACCCTCACATCCACCAGGGCCAAAGCGGCTTTCAGGGTTTGCGTGATGGCTTCGTCGGCACGCGACGCTTGAGCCTTGCCGCTTGGGTGGTTGTGCGCCAGCACCACATGGGCCGCATTCAAGGCCAGGGCGCGCACCACAACTTCGCGTGGGTAGACGCTGGTTTGGGTCAAGGTGCCCCGGAACATTTCTTCCAGCACGATCAGGCGGTGCTGGGTGTCCAGAAACAAAACTGCAAAAACTTCATGCCCGCGTCCGCCCAGCTGCAACTGCAAATATTCGCGGATGGCTTGCGGATTGCCAAACACAGTTTTTTCCTGCAACTGGCTGGCCAGTGCACGCCTGGCAAGTTCAAGGACGGCCATGATCTCGGCACGTTTGGCAGGCCCCAGGCCCTTGATTTTTTCAAGCGCCTGGGCCGGTGCATTGAGCAGCCCGGCCATGCCGCCAAAAGTGGTGACCAGTTCCTGCCCCATCTGCAAGGCGTTTTTTCCTGGCAGTCCGGTGCGCAGCAGCAATGCCAGCAACTCGGCGTCGCTCAGCGCGCCGGGGCCACGGGCCAGCAGCTTTTCACGCGGGCGGGCATCTTGGGGCAGGTCTTTTAGCAGCATGTCTGGCGTGGGTCACTAACTTTCTACAATAAGAGCAGTTTACAAACACTTCTTCGCTGCCTTCACGCCATTTAAACTTTACCTACCTGCAATGGCGATTTGCCCTGAAAGTTTATGCCTGCTCCTGAATCTTCTTTGGTACCGGTTGTTCAAGCCGGGTCTTTTTTGACCCTGCACTACCGCATGTCCGGCCCCAACGGTTTTGAAGTCATCAACACCTTTGGCGGCAAGCCCGCCACTTTGAGTCTGGGCACAGGCCAGCTGTCACCGGCCATTGAGCAACATTTGCTGGGCTTGCCGGAAGGCATCCACACCACGTTTGAGCTGGCAAACGGCGCAGCATTTGGCGAGCGCAATGCCGAGCTGGTCCAGTGGGTGGCGCGCAAGCTGCTGGACGACCTGGGCGGTGCACAGACGGCTTACCTGGCGGGCGATGTGGTGCAGTTTCCCACGCCCGATGGAGCAGGACAATATGCGGGCACCGTGGTGCAGGTAAGCAGCCCGCAAGAGGCTGTGCAGTTTGATTTCAACCATCCGCTGGCCGGTCAGGCTGTGACTTTTGAAGTCCACATCATTGGAGTTTTGTGACCATGCGTCCTGAAGAAAAAAGATCTGCCGACGGGCCGCCCCTGGGAAGATCAGCCCCCTTGGATGGCAGCGAATCACACGAAGTGGAAAGCATGGGGGTCAACATTTTGTTAGCCGAGCCCCGGGGCTTTTGTGCCGGTGTTGACCGCGCCATTGAAATCGTTGAACGTGCGCTGACCAAATTCGGCGCGCCCATTTATGTGCGCCATGAAATTGTGCACAACACCTACGTTGTCAATGACCTGAAACAAAAAGGCGCCATTTTTATTGAAGACCTGGCGGATGTACCACCCGGGGCCACGCTGGTGTTCAGCGCGCATGGCGTCAGCAAGGCCATTCAGCAGGATGCGCAGCGCCGCGGGTTTCAGATATTTGATGCCACTTGCCCGCTGGTGACCAAAGTCCATGTCGAAGTCGCCAAGCTGAACAAGGAAGGCTACGAGTTCATCATGATTGGCCACAAGGGCCACCCTGAAGTGGAGGGCACCATGGGCCAGCTTGAGTACGGTATTCATCTGGTGGAAGACGTGGCAGACGTAGGCAACATATCGCCAACTCAGACGCAGCTGCTGGCTGTGGTGACGCAAACCACGCTCAGTGTTGACGATGCTGCCGAGATCACAGCTGCTGTCAAGGCGCGTTTCCCGCTGGTGCGCAGCCCGAAAATGCAGGACATCTGCTACGCCACGCAAAACCGGCAGGATGCCGTCAAGGTGATGAGCTCACAGGTCGACATATTGATTGTGGTGGGCAGCCCGACAAGCTCTAACAGCAACCGTCTGGCCGAGCTGGCCAACAAGCTGGGCACTGAAGCCTACATGGTTGACGACGCCAGCGAACTGCAGGAAAGCTGGTTTGAAGGCAAGGCCAAAGTAGGTCTGACGGCCGGTGCATCGGCTCCTGAAATTCTGGTCAAACAGGTCATTGACCGCATCAAGGCACTGGGCGCAGTGTCTGTTCGCAAGATGGACGGCATTGAAGAGACCATCAAGTTCCCGCTGCCCAAGGGATTGAAGCTGGACGCGCAGGGCGAGCTGAGTGCGGGGCTCAGCAAGCTGCACCAGCAGGCTTGAAACACTGTATGCTATTCATTTAGTAGCTGCCAGCGCAGATATTATGTGCGCTAGAGCCATGTTTCGTGCCCGAAAATCAATCAGAAAGCCTTTTTTGCTACCCATCAATCGCGCCAGCATTCAGGCCTGTCAGGCCACATTCGTGCAAAGCCACAGCCACTTCATCCGGCAGACACCGCTCTGGAAACTGCCGGGCAAAGCCCTGGGAGTCCGTTGCGCTGAAGTCTGGCTCAAGCTGGAGCATTTGCAGACTGGCGGCAGTTTCAAGGCGCGCGGCATGCTCAACCGGCTGCTGTCCAACCCGATCCCCGCCAGCGGTGTGGTGATAGCTTCAGGTGGTAACGCAGGGATTGCTGCGGCATCTGCTGCACAAGAACTTGGCGTGCGCTGTGAGGTGTTTGTGCCCGAAGTGTCCAGCCCCGCCAAGCGCGCACGGCTGGCTGCCCTGGGCGCACAGGTTGTTGTTGCGGGCAAAGCCTACGCCGATGCATTCAGCGCCTGTGTGGCGCGCCAGCAGCAAACCGGCGCGCTGCTGGCCCACGCCTATGACCAGAGCGAGGTGTTGATTGGCGCTGGCACGCTGGCCCTGGAGATTGAAGCGCGGGGTGGTCTGCCGGACAGTGTGCTGGCCAGTGTTGGCGGCGGCGGACTGATCGGCGGCGTGGCTGCATGGTTTGAACGGCGAAGCCGCGTTGTGGCGCTCGAGCCCGAACTGGCACCCACACTTTTTAACGCCAGGCTTGCCGGGCAGGCTGTCGATGTGACGGTGGGCGGCATTGCAGCAGATTCATTGGGGGCCAAACGCATCGGCGGTCTGGCCTGGGACATCACGCAGGCTCACGCGTGCGATGCGCTGCTTTTGCATGACGATGCCATTGCCGCCGCGCAGTTGTGGCTGTGGAGGGAACTCAAACTGGCGGTTGAGCCTGCGGCTGCCTTGCCACTGGCCGCGCTGCAGACTGGCGCTTACAAGCCAAAAGCAGGCGAAAATGTCTGCATGATCATCTGTGGTGCCAACATTGATCCAGCCACACTGGCTTGAGTTTGCCCAAACAACCTGCCCTGAAAATACATGCTTGACATCACCCTGTTGCGAAAAGACCTGGCGCTGGCTGTTGCTGCGCTTGAGACGCGCAAATCGCCGCAAACTTTTCTGGATGTGGCTGCCTTCACAGCGCTGGAGCAAGAGCGCAAAACCATTCAAAGCCGCACTGAAGAATTGCAAAACCTTCGCAACACGCTGTCCAGACAGATTGGCCAGCTCAAAGCCAAGGGTGAAAACGCCGATGCCGTGATGGCGCAGGTCAGCAGCTCCAAAGCCGAGCTGGAATCATCCAGCACGCGGCTTGACCAGATCCAGTCAGAGCTGCAAACACTGCTGCTGGCCGTGCCCAACCTGCCACATGCCAGTGTGCCACCAGGCAAGGGCGAAGAAGGCAATGTGCTGGTGCGCAGCTGGGGCACACCCAAAGCGTTTGACTTTGAAATCAAAGACCATGTTGATGTCGGCCAGCCGCTGGGCCTGAACTTTGAAATGGGAACCAAGCTGACTGGCTCGAGATTTACTGTGCTGCAGGGCGGCCTTGCTTGGCTACACCGGGCATTGGCAGCCTTCATGCTGGATATGCAAACCCGAGAGCACGGCTACACCGAGTGCTATGTGCCGTACATCGTCAACGCTGATTCGCTGCGCGGTACAGGACAGTTGCCCAAGTTTGAAGAGGACCTGTTTGCTGCGAACAAAGGTGGGCAAGAAGGTGCTGATGACAACACAGCGCTGTATTTGATTCCTACTTCAGAAGTGCCGCTGACCAACTTTGTGCGCGACATCATCACGCCTGAAGCTGATCTGCCACTGAAATACACCGCACACACACCATGCTTCAGGTCAGAGGCTGGCAGCCATGGCCGCGACACCCGCGGCATGATTCGCCAGCACCAGTTTGACAAGGTCGAGATGGTGCAAATCGTGCACCCAGACAAAAGCGATGATGCGCTCGAAGAAATGACGGGCCATGCTGAAGCTGTCTTGCAAAAGCTGGGCTTGCCGTATCGCGTCATGCTGCTGTGCACTGGCGATATGGGTTTTGGTGCGAGCAAAACCCATGATCTTGAGGTTTGGCTGCCTGCGCAAAACACCTACCGCGAAATCAGCTCCGTCTCCAACTGCGGCGCGTTCCAGGCGCGGCGACTGCAAGCCCGGTTCAAAAATGCCCAGGGCAAAAACGAATTTGTTCACACGCTCAATGGCTCAGGTCTGGCAGTGGGGCGCACGCTGGTCGCTGTGCTTGAAAATTACCAACGCGAAGATGGTGGCATTGACATTCCAGAAGTTTTACAGCTCTACATGGGTGGCCTTACTCGGTTAACCAACTAAAAGAAGTGCTCGGTTAGAATCAATTATCGAGCGGAGAGGTGGCAGAGTGGCCGAATGTACCTGACTCGAAATCAGGCGTACCGCAAGGTACCGTGGGTTCGAATCCCACCCTCTCCGCCAGCGCGTCATGTGTCCGATTTTGTTTTGTACTGATACAAACATCAAGGCTTTCAGTTTGACAGCACTTACCCCCCAAGAGTCTGAATCTGCCCCGCTGTTGATTGACGGTCTGAAGCGTGCGGATTGGGTTGACATGCAGCTTGTTCAAAGCTTTATGCGTTACACCAAGCAATCTATGCTGACATCGTGTGCAGTGTCATGGATCATGGCCAGTATGGTGTACAGATCTGCGCCGGTGATCTGGTTGTTGAGCTGGCTGGTGCTGTTCAATGTCGTGAACGCAGGCCGGTATCTCGCAGCCGTTCGGTATCAAAAATTAATGTCTGGAGTCAGCGGATTGCCTTTACGCAATTTTCTGGCCCGATACGATTTTTTATGGGTTTCAAGTGGTGTGCTTTGGGGCGCGTCAAGCTTTCTTTTTGTTGGAAATGCCGTGGTCTTTGAGCAATTTGTCTGCGGCCTTATCCTGATTGGCGTCTCCTGCTTTACCGTTTATTCCTATGCTTCGCGCCTGAAATGTTATTTCGCGTTTTCCAACTCGCTGATGGGTACGACTCTTGGCGTGTTCATATATTATTTGTTGACAACGGGGTTTTTACCATCTACGAGCGACAGCGTGAGCCTGATTGTGCTGGTGGCAATGTTTCACGTCATGCTCAGATATTTTGCGATTCATTTTCATGAGTTGCAGTTCAAAAGCCTGCAACTTCAATTTGACAACAGTCAGCTGATCCAAACATTGACTGCCAAAAGTACGGCAGCGCTTGAAGCTATTGAAAATAAAAACCGTTTTATAGCCAGTGCTGCACATGATTTAAGGCAGCCCGTACATGCCCTGAATCTTTACGCAAGCTGGCTTGCAGATGAGCCGCAGTTGGCAACGCAGGTGGCACCTCAAATCGTGCGCTGCACCCGTGCAGTCAATGAATTGTTTGATTCACTGTTTGATTTTTGAGGTCTCAATGCAGACACACCGCAAGTCAACTGGCAGCAAGTTGATTTGAATGAACTGCTGGTTGATTTGAGAGATCAATACACGCCTATTGCACAAGAAAATTTTTTGAAGCTGAGGCTGTACACAGGAATAGCCGGCACACATGCGGTATCAGACCCGGTGCTGCTGAAACGCCTGCTTGGAAACCTGATTTCAAATGCGCTGAGAAACACCCAGCGAGGCGGTGTGTTGCTGGCATTGCGGCAAAGTGCGGGTCACTGGCGCATTGAAGTTTGGGACACCGGCATTGGTGTTGATTCCAAATACCAGGACGCCATATTCAATGAGTTTTACCGGATTCCACGTCAGGGGACTGAAGAGGGATTTGGTCTGGGTCTGACAATTGCCAAACGCCTGAGTCAGGTTTTGGGATGCAGCCTGCAAATGCATTCCCGGCCAGGACGGGGCAGTGTTTTTCGAATTGAGCAGGAAATTGTTCTTAAAAGCTTTTGATCACAAAAGCCCCGGTGGCAATTACTTTTGGTGTCGAAATTGCTGGCTACAAAAGCCCTTGAGTCCGTGCCAGATGGCTGGCTTGGGAACGACTTTTTACATTTAACCTTCGGAACAGTCGCCACAAGTGTACCTTGACAGTGTGCTCGCTGATTTGGAGATTTTCAGCTATATCCCGGTTGCTCAAACCTTTGTCGAGCAGGATAAGGAGCTGCTTTTGGCGTTTTGAAAGTTTTCCAATCGCAGTGGGCGTGTCCGCGTCAACATCAACTTCAGGCGTTAAAAATGCCTTCAGCATGTTGGTGATTTCAGTGGCCCCGGCTGATTTTTCAACAAAAGCATCAGCGCCGGCTTCCATTGCCAGATCTTCGTAGTCACTGGCAGGTGAGGCCGTCAACACCAGCACTGGTACCTCAGGATAGGTTTTCTTGAGCTCCCTGATGCCAGAAACGCCATGTGTGTCTGGCAGTTTCAGGTCAAGGCAAATCAATTGCGGAGTGCCATGTTTTTCAACTGCAGCAGCAATAACTGCTATGCGCCCAAGCTCAACTACAACCGCATTTGGACTCAACCTGCGGGCCAGCATGGAGATGGCTTCGCGCATCAGGGGATGATCGTCAACTACAAAAATAACCATTAATTTCAGCCTCAAACCGATCAATTTTTTTTCTGGAAATCAAGCATAACCGCTTTGAAGTCAAGAAATTAGCCAAATTAATTACGAAAATGTAGATTAATTTGCATGTCTGAGTTCATGCGCCAACAATACGTTCAATCATTTTTATTAAATGGACATTCCCTGTTCATGCAAATGCTTTAACTTCAACTGCTGATTCGTTTTTTGTTGCAACTTAAGCTTACAGGTTTATGAATCCCGACACACAAGTTCAAACAAAAAAAATCGGCAATCAGCGGCTGGCAATGTTCCCGTTTTTCAGCAATTTCATGGCTTTGGCAGCCTCCTGGTGCGAAGTGTAGCCGTCGCTTTGCACAAGCAATTGTCCGTCTGCACCAATAAACTTGAAGTAAAACATGCCGTCTTTGTCACGGTACTGCTTGAAGCTCGGCGAGTCGGATTTCATTTTTCTGGATGCCGGTGTCAATGCTTGCGCTGCGGCCAGCGGACGCAAGCCCACAGCATGCCTCAATTGGTGCATGAACGGCATTGAACAGGCAGTCGCTTTGCTGGCACCAGCTTGCAAAATGGCTTCGATTTTTTCTGGTTGCGCCATCAGCGCCTGGTAGGTGACGCGCATGGGCGCAACGTCACGGTCAATCCGCTCAAACAGGCTGTTTTTGGCGTCGCCCCAGGAGATGCCATCTGCATAAGCGCGCCGCATGGCTTCGGTTTCATCTGAACTCGCAAATGCCTGGTAGATTTGAAAAACAGCTGAGCCTTCAGTCTGCTTGGCAACGCCCGGCCCGCTGGAGTCGGTCACGATGCCGGCAATCAGTTTTTTCAGTTGCTCACGGCTGGCAAAAAGCGGGATGGTGTTGTCATAACTCTTGCTCATCTTGCGGCCATCCAGGCCTGGAAGTGTGGCGACAGACTCTTCAATCAAGGCCTCTGGCAACACCAGCAAATCGCCATACAGATGGTTGAATGCCTTGGCCATGTCGCGTGCCATCTCGATGTGCTGAATCTGGTCGCGCCCCACCGGCACCTGGTTTGCCTTGAACATCAAAATATCAGCGCCCATCAGCACCGGGTACATGAAAAGCCCAGCGGTGATGTCTGCATCAGGCTCGGCGCCGCTGCTGGTGTTTTTGTCCACCTGTGACTTGTAGGCATGGGCTCTGTTCAGCACACCCTTGCCCAGCACGCAGGTCAGTAACCAGGTGAGCTCCGGGATTTGCGCAATGTCTGACTGGCGGTAAAAAATCACCCGCTCCGGGTCCAGCCCGGCGGCCAGCCAGCTGGCGGCAATCTCGAGCGTGGACTGCTGGATGCGCGCGGGCTCACCTGTCTTGATCAGTGCATGGTAGTCCGCCAGAAAATAAAAGCTTTCTGCATTGGCGCCCTGACTGGCCGCCACGGATGGCCGGATTGAGCCAACATAGTTGCCCAGATGCGGCGTGCCTGAAGTGGTGATGCCGGTTAAAAAGCGTTGTTTGGCAGCGTGTTCCATGGTGGGTAAAAAGTTATCTCAAAATCATGGCCAGCGGAGTGATAAGGGAGTTGACCATCCGAAAAGACAGCGCCATCATGGGCTCCATCCATAGCGGGCCAAACACCTTGAACACAATCAGCCCCAGCACAATAAAAAAGCCGAAGGGTTCAATGCGCGCCACATACTGGCCATAACGCCAGGGCAGCAGGCCAACCAGCACCCGACCGCCGTCCAGCGGCGGCAGCGGAAACAGGTTCAGCACCGCCAGCGCCAGGTTGACCACAATGCCCGCTTTGGCCATCAGCACAAAGAAGCTGTCCACTGCATCGGTTTTGTCAAACACCACAAACAGCACTGCCCATATCAGTGCCTGAATAAAGTTGACGCCAGGCCCGGCAAGCGCCACCCAGATCATGTCGCGCTTGGGATTTTTCAGTTTGTCAAAACGCACAGGCACTGGCTTGGCATACCCCAGAATAAAAGGCCCGCCCGGTATTGCAAAAGTGGCCAGATACATCATGGCAGGCATCACGATGGTGCCGATCGGGTCGATGTGCTTGAGCGGGTTGAGCGTCACGCGGCCCAGCAACCAGGCAGTGTTGTCCCCAAAATAACGGGCGACATAGCCATGGGCTGCTTCATGCAGCGTGATGGCAAACAGCACCGGCAGGGCGTAAATGGCGACGGTTTGAATCAGGTTGGCAATGTCCATCGCCTGATTGTCTCAGACCGCTGGCGGTAAGGCTGGGTGGACGGTCAGTTTAAAGGCCAATTTGAAGGCCCGTTTAAAGGCCCAGCAACGCTGCATCACCGCGGCCCTGGCGAATGATGACTGCTTCGCCACCGCTGGCCATGGCAGTCAGGTCAATCACCGTTGTGGGTGCCAGATGACACGCGCCCGCATCAACAATCGCCGCCAGCTCATGCGCCATGGCATCGCGTATGTCGTTGGCGTCGTTCAGGGGCTCTGCAGCATCGCGCGGGATCAAGGTCGTGGCCAACAGCGGTGCCCCATGCAGGCCCAAGAGTGCCTGCAAGGTTTTGTGCGCCGGAACCCGCAGGCCGATGGTTTTGCGCGACGGGTGGCTCAGGCGGCGCGGCACTTCCTTGCTGGCTTCGAGAATAAAAGTAAAAGGCCCCGGTGTGGCCGCCTTGAGCAGCCTGAACTGCCGGTTGTCAACCCGTGCATACGCACTGAGCTCAGACAGGTCCCGGCACAGCAGCGTCAGGTGGTGCTTGTCATCTACCCCGCGGATACGCCGCAGGGCGTCCGCTGCTGCCTTGTCGTCCAGATGGCAAACCAGTGCATAACTTGAATCGGTTGGCACTGCTGCCACACCGCCTTTGGCCAGCAACGCAGCGGCCTGCTTGAGCAGCCGGGGCTGCGGATTGTCGGGATGCACCTGAAAGAACTGGGTCATACAAGCGCTGTCTCAAGTCGCTGCTGACTTGGATCTTGACAATGCGGGCGGGGCAGCACGGTTGGGCCTGCGCAGGGCCAGCCAGGCACCCACAACACCACACACGGCAATCATTGCCATCCCCAGCACAGACCAGCCATCGGGCACATGGGCAAACACCAGCCAGCCGCCCAGCATGGCAAAACCAATTTGCGCATAGAGATAAGGTGTCAGGGTAGCTGCAGGTGCGCGCTTGTAAGCCAGGATCAGCATGAAATGCCCGACTGTTGCGGCTGCACCCATCAACATCAACGCCCCCCACAATGCAGTGCCGGGCAGCTTGGCCCACACCCAGGGCAACGGCAGTGAGGCCGCCACTGTACCCACCCAGCCAGTGTACAAATGCATGGTGATGGGGTCTTCTGTTTTGGCCAGTTTGCTGGTCAGCACCTGAAACCACGCGTTGCACACCACCAGCCCCAGCGGCAACAGGGTTGTCCATTCAAACGCTTCATGCCCCGGCCGGATGATGACCAGCGTGCCGGCAAAACCCCCGCACACCAGTGCCCACTGCCCCAGCGTCACGCGCTCCCCCAGCGCCCGCGTGGCCAGCAACGTGATGGCCAGCGGGGTGAGCATCACAATCGCCGTGAACTCACCCACAGGCATGAACTTGAGACTGAGAAATGCAAACAGGCTGGACGCGAGCAGCAGCGCGCCGCGCAGCACCTGAAACTTCGGGTGTGCCGTGCGCAGACCGGCAAGGCCGCGCAGGGGCAGTACCACCAGCGTGGTCGCCACAGCCTGAAATGCGTAGCGAAACCACAGCGCCATCAGCACCGGAACACCCACACTGACATATTTGGTTGCTGTGTCCAGCGTTGCAAAGCAGGCCATGGCAGCAATCGTCAGCCCAATGCCAATCAAGCCGGTTGCGCCCACAGCACCCGCAGGTGGTGCAGGCTGGGCAGGTACAACATTCACTGAATGCGGTCCGCCAGCAGTTCCCACACGGGCGTCAATTTGCCGGGCAAAAACGGCAAGGAACCCAAATCTACGCGGCTTTCAGCTGGGCTGTGAAAGTCGCTGCCGCGCGATGCTGCCAGGCCAAACTCCTGGGCAGTGTCGGCATATTTCACGTATTCGGCCGCTGAGTGACTGCCAGTGACCACTTCCACGCCGCGTCCGCCATGAGCGATAAATTCAGTGAACAAGGCGTATTCTTCGTTGGCCGTAAATTTGTACCGCGCAGGATGCGCAATGATGGCAATCCCCTTGGCAGCCGTGATCCAGCTGACTGCGTCTTTCAGCGTGGCCCAGCGATGGGGTACATACCCTGGCTTGCCTTCGGTCAGGTATTTGCGGAACACCTCGTGTGTCTCGCTGCACACGCCACTTTCCACCAGAAAGCGCGCAAAGTGGGTACGGGAAATCAGCTCGGGGTTGCCTACAAACTTCAGAGCGCCTTCGTAAGCGCCCTTGATCCCGACTTTGGCCAGGCCGTCTGACATGTCCATGGCGCGCTCGGTGCGCCCGCTGCGTGTGGCCTGTAAACCATTTGTCAAAGCCGCGTCACTGGCGTCAAAACCCAGGCCAACTATGTGCACAGTCTCGCCTGCAAAGGTCACTGAAATCTCGGTACCCGTCAGGTATTTGATGCCTTGCGCGTGGGCTGCTGCGGCGGCGCGGTGCTGACCGGCAATCTCGTCATGGTCGGTCAGCGACCAGAGCTCGACACCATTGATTTTGGCCCGCTCCGCCAGCGCTTCAGGCGTCAGCGTGCCATCTGACACCATGGAATGGCAGTGCAGGTCGGCGTTCAGGATACTGGTGTGGGCTGAAATCACCACCTCATTTTAGGCTTTGCAAGCAGCATTGGCTTGCTGCCCGCACAATGACACTTTGCACAAAAAGGAACAGCCATGATTGTTGTCCACCATTTGAACAATTCCCGCTCCCAGCGCGTGCTGTGGCTGCTGGAAGAAATGGGCCTGACCTACGAGATCAAACGCTACGAGCGTGACAAGGTCACCATGCTGGCACCGCCTGAGCTGCGCAAAATTCACCCGCTGGGCAAGTCGCCCGTCGTCACCGATGGCGACCTGACGCTGGCCGAGTCCGGTGCCATCATCGAGTATCTGGTAGAGCGTTATGGCGATGGCTGCTTTGCGCCATCCATCCAGACAGCTGCCTATCTGCGCTACCGCTACTGGCTGCATTACGCGGAGGGCTCATTGATGTCGCCGCTGCTGCTCAAACTGGTGTTTGACAAGATTGAAACAACGCCCATGCCGTTTTTTGCCAAGCCGATTGCCAAAGCCATTTCAGGCAAGGCGAAAAGCAGTTTCATCATGCCCCAGCTCAATACCCATCTGGATTACCTCGAAGCCGAATTGAGCAAAAGTGCATGGTTTGTCGGGGACGATTTCACCGCTGCTGATGTGCAGATGAGCTTTCCGGTGGAGGCGGCAACGGCCCGTGGCGGGCTCGACGCCAGCCGGCCCCGGTTGATGAATTATTTGCAGCGCATTCACGCCAGACCGGCCTACCAGCGCGCCATTGAACGGGGTGGTGAATATAAGCTCACAAGCTGAAAGTTGTTGATTTGCTATTGTTTAAGTAGCTGCTAGCGCCCGAATATATTGGGCTACAGGCATTAAATAACATTAAACATGATTGAATTACCGTGCTCGAGTCTTGTTTTTCCGTTCAAATCGGATCATGTCCCCAGTTCATCAGTCAATAGCGCCAGTGGGTTTTACTGATGTCTCCGGCCGGGCGTTGCGCCAGGTACCGGTGGATGTAGCCCACAACCTTGCGTGCATGAACTGTGTCGTCGCTGGTAAATTCAGACGGGGATTTGCCCAGCAGTCCAATGATTTTTTGACCTGACAGATGCCCCACTGATCCACCGCCCTCGGTGGTTTTAAAACCCACGGCTTTGGACTCTTTGGTGTCCAGCCATTTGCTTAAAACCTTCGACGACATGTTGACGGATTTTTTAAATTCTTGCAATGCAGCATGGTTGTCGTCAGTGCTCATTTTTTTGTCCCGGTCTTGCTTGCGCCTGTCTTGGCGGGTGTTGCAGGTTTCGCCGCTGTTATTGATTTCAGCGGATTAAGCGCCGCTGGTTTGTGCGCCGCAAGCTGGCCAGTGCCCGCACTTTTAACCAGCAACTGTGGATCGTCTGGCGTTGCAGCCACATGGTGCGTTTTGATGTCCATCGGCGCCGTCAATTTTTTCTTGACAGTGCCTTCTATCTTGCCTTGCGTGCTGTTCCAGCTGACTTTGTCGCCAACCTTCAATTCTTTGCTTGCCATGGATTTTCTCGCGGTTAAACCAATGCGGTGGATGCGCCCGTATTTTTCAATGCACTGTTGACTTTGATTTGCCATCACCATGAACCCTGCTTTTTGGATCTGCAGACTTGCCGGCGGCCTGACCGCCCACCGCCCCCGCGATGGCCCCTACCGCGCCGCCTGCCAAAATCCCGGCTGGGCCGGCAACCACAGCCCCCATAGCCGCACCTGATGTCATGCCAGCCACCACGCCACCACCGACCAGAGCTGATTCAGATTCACGCGCTGCTTCTTCAGGGCTCAGGCCAACTTGAGCTGCAGCTTCAGGGTCCTGGGACGGAACCCCGTGGCCGGGGACTGCTTGTTCATCCGTGTCTGGATCAACAGGCTTCATGCCGGGCGATGAAACGATCGGAAGGGAAGAAGGTGTGGAAGGATTCATGATTTGCCTTGCTGGTATGTGCCTGCCAGCCCCCGGGGAGCATTAACACCACTGTGCATGCTCCACTTGGCAGATCGTGTGGTGTTTGTCGCTGTGATCAGGTCAGACAAAAGCCACTTGCTGCAACAAGTGCCGCATCCACCTGCACCTGCTTCATCACCAGGCAAAGCGATCTTGGTGCAGTAATCTGTCTACTATTAATTTAGGAGCTACTAGCGCCCGAATTTGTTGGGGTAAAAGCATAATTGAAGCTGTAAATGGCTTGAATGCACGTCATATCCAATGGGATTGCCATCAATTTCCGAAGCATCTCAAAACTTTTTCAGATACCCGAGCAAGGCTCGCGCAATCCTCACGTCCAGGTCCGCAAGCGACTTTTTCAGGACACCTGCCTCTGTCTCAACCAGTGCTTTGGTGATGGCAAAAAAGTCACGCGCCGCAGACTCAGGTAAGTCTGTCGCCAGCTCTGCGTGTTGGTGCGCAAACAGCTGCAACATGCTGGCCAGCACGCGTTCTTGCGCTGCCCTGTACTGCTTTTGCACCGGTAGGCGCGCTTCTTCATGGTCCAGCGCTGCGGCAAACACCGGCTTGGCATATTGCTGTCCAATCGTCAATTGCGCCAGGGCACCTAAAGATTCAGCCAGCGTGTTGCCCGGCTGGCCTGTTGCCGGATTTTTGATCTGCTGCACCAGTTGTTCACATGCATCGGCCAGTTCGGTCTGCGCGCGGTCGATCAAAGCCGTGACCAGGGCAGCCTTGTTGGGAAAGTACTGGTACAGCGAGCCAACACTGACCCCCGCCACCTCTGCCACACGGTTGGTATTGAAGCCCGCCAGCGACAGGCGAGTCAAAACGCGAGTAGCTGCCTGTAGGATAACTGCAACCGTGGCCTGAGAGCGCTGCTGGCGCGGCGCTTTCCGGGGGGCAACATTGATGGACGGCATGGGTGCTTTTGTGTGTTGTTCAATGCGAGTTTGAAATATGCGCAATCCATCGCGTTATTGCTGCATTCCAACTTTTTATGAAACGCTATGACAACACCCGCCATCGGCTTTCAGGCTTTTTACCGCGACCACTTTCAGGCAGAGCACCGGCACCCTGTCAACCGCGGCCTGCATATTTTTGGCACGCTGCTGGGCACAGCGTTTGTGCCAGCAGCGCTGCTGTCGTCCTGGCCCTGGCTGGTGCTTCTGTACCCGGTGGTGCATGCCGCACTGGGGCTCATCGGCCACCGCCTGTTTGAGCGCAGTGCGCAGGTCCGCGATGTGCGCGTGCTGCGCAATGACTTTTCACTGCTGTGGTTTATTGCGGGCAACCATGTGCTGACATATAAGGCGGCAGTGGCTGTTATGCGAAGATTGGCTGGCCAAGGGTGATAGTGCCAAAAAAATGCTAGCAATTCAGGAGCTGCTCGCGCCTGTATATATTGGGTTGTCGGCCTGAATAATACTTAAAAAGGCGAAAAAACAGCCTTGAAACAGCCTCAAACAGGCGAATGGGTTCGCAGCCAATCTTTCAATGCTGCATAAATACGCGTTTGCCAGCCCGTGCCCGTCGCTTTAAACGCAGCCATGACGTTATGCGACAAGCGGATGGTCGTGGCTTGCTTGGTAGGTGCTTTTTGCGGCCTGTGTGGCCTTATGCCCATGACCTTCAGCAATTCAGCCGGCAGTACCTCAGATGCTGGCTTGAAACGACGCAGATCAGCTGCTGCCAGCTCATGAACTTCGCCGTCTTTGTCGATCAGTGGTGCGTGCTTGGTCATGGTTTTTAACGTCTCTTGTGTTGGCTTTGCGAAAGCTTTTTAAGCTGTCCGGAGATAACCTGCAATGCATGGAAAGTACTTTGCTGGCCTGACTCGAAACCAATACTGTATATAATATCAATCATGATCATCATGGATACCAATGTACTGGTTTCTGCATTGCGGTCACGCACCGGCTGGTCAAGGAAAATGTTGGCGCAGGTGCTCCGCCGAGAGTTGATGGCAGGCGTTTCTGTTCCGTTGTTTATTGAATACGAAGCAATTTTGCAGCGTGAGGAACAACGGGCAGCGTTCGGCTTGAACGCAATAGAAGTCGATGAATTCCTGGCTGGTTTGGCGGGTGTGCTCAGGCCAATCGACATTTCTTTTTTATGGCGACCGCAACTCAAAGATCCCGCAGACGAAATGGTTCTGGAAGCTGCGGTCAACGGCCAGTGCACCCATTTAGTGACATGGAACTTGCGCGATTTTGCACAAGCCGTCCCTCGTTTTAGTTTGAAATTGACCACACCGGCTGAGTTCTATGAAACTCAATCACCCACCAAACCGCACTAGGAGTAGTGACGATGCAAACCAACAATTTCGCCCTGCGACTTCCTCATTCGATGCTGGACGCGCTGCGCAAAGCTGCTGCAGATGACGGGGTTGCCATCAATCAGTACATCAACGTAGCAGTAGCCGAAAAGCTGGCGTGCCGCCGCACTGCAAAAGAATTTCTGCAGGCGCGTGCCCAGGGCGGGTCAGCGCAGCGCGCGCTTGAGATATTGGCCAAGGCGGGCGGGGATGTTGCAGAGGTTTAAGGCTGTTTGTTAAGCCTTAGAGCTGTTAATTCGAGCCGCCTGTTGTCGGCAATACTGAAGGTCGATGGCGCGTCAATGCGATGATAAAAGACCTGACCCTCAGGTTTCACCTACTCGACCCATATGACTAGCCCACACCGATCGATCCAAGTAGCACTCCAGCAGCCGAGCCCAGAACTGAAACAACCAGGGGGTGCTCTAAAAAAGCGGCAAGCCGACCTTTGGCTTCAGCCTTTTCGGTTTGCGATGCCGACGATTGATCAATTTGCTGAAAAAGCTCATTGAAGGTTGCTTGAATATGTTGGGTGTTGTAGTCGCCAACCTGCACACCTGTGGAGTGATGAATATTAATAGTTGTCGATTTTGAAGTCTGTGGCGCAGCATTTAGAGCTGTGGTCTTTTGGACTTTTAACGTGTAGCCTGGTGGGATTGAGAGAAGCCCGCTGCTGTAGTCAGCAGACAGCACAAGGTAAAGCTCCTCTTTTCCACTCGGTATCAAGCGCGCGACATGGTCGCCTTCATCGATGTCGAGCGACTTCTCCATTATGGTTATCGATTCAGATGAGACTGAAGCCTGGTACGGGCCGAGCCTTTTGCCATCCGGCTTAATGATGCTGACCGTGTCAGTCATAAATCTACGCAGAGCAGACATTTAATGTGATCCTTAATAAAGCTTCAGGTAATGTAAATCTCAAACTTTAAACCTCAGCAGCCTCCACCAAAAAACGCACCCGCCGCACCCCCTGCCACTCGTCCGCATCCAGCCTGAACGCCAACGTCACCCGCGCAGGCAGCGGCTCGGTGTGGCCGAACCAGATGCCGTCTACTGGCTGGCCCTG
This sequence comes from Polaromonas sp., assembly GCA_025362315.1. Classification (GTDB taxonomy): domain Bacteria; phylum Pseudomonadota; class Gammaproteobacteria; order Burkholderiales; family Burkholderiaceae_C; genus Polaromonas. The sequence continues at coordinate 57,965 of JANYGP010000036.1, read as the reverse complement.
GTGTTTCAGTTTTAGCGCGAGGTGCTTTTCACCGACCAAGCGTTGCGACACGACTTCAACTTCTTCACTGAACGTGGGCGCGGCAAAGCCTTGGCCCCAGACTTCTTTGTGCAGGGTGTCGACCATGTCAGTACGGCGGAATTCTGCAGCCAGGGGCCCGTCGGTGTCGATGCGGCGAGTCAGTGTGGCGGCGTCCAGCCATTCACGGGCGACTTGCTGGAGCGTGTGCTCGAACAGCTCGAAATTTTTTTCTTCAATTGTGCAACCCGCCGCCATGGCATGGCCGCCAAATTTCAGCAGCACGCCGGGCTGGCGTTTGGCAACCAGGTCCAGCGCGTCGCGCAGATGAAAGCCCGCAATTGAGCGGCCTGAGCCTTTGATTTCATGCTGCTTGCCCTCTGCCTGGCTGGCGGCAAACACGAAGGTCGGGCGGTGCAATTTATCTTTGATGCGGGAGGCGACGATGCCGACTACACCTTCGTGAAAGCTGGGCTCGTAAATCGCTATCGCGGGAGGTGGCTCATCGTCAATATCAATCATCGCGTCAGCAGCCAGTTGGGCCTGCTCGCGCATGTCGGCCTCAATGTCGCGTCGCTCACGGTTGATGCTGTCGAGTGTTCTGGCCAGCTCGTCGGCCCGGGCTGCATCGTCGGTCAGCAGGCATTCGATGCCCAGCGTCATGTCGGCCAGGCGACCTGCGGCGTTGATGCGCGGGCCGAGGGCAAAGCCAAAGTCGAAGGTGGTAGCCACGTTCGCTTTGCGGCCTGCTGCTACAAAAAGCGAAGCTACTCCCGCCTGTAAATAGCCGCTTCTGATGCGTTTCAGGCCCTGCGCGACCAGGCGGCGGTTGTTCGCGTCCAGCTTCACAACATCGGCAACTGTGCCCAGCGCAACCAACGGTAGAAGCACATCAACTTTCGGCTGGTTTTGAGCTGTGAACACATCACGCGCCCGCAGCTCCGCTCGTAGTGCGAGCAGCACATAAAACATCACGCCCACACCGGCAATTGACTTGCTTTCAAACTCGCAACCTGGCTGGTTGGGGTTGACGATGACGTCGGCATCAGGCAAACCAATCAATCCATCGGTCAAGGCTGGCAAATGGTGGTCCGTCACCAGTACCTGCATGCCGAGCGCTTTGGCGCGCGCCACGCCGTCAAAACTGGCAATGCCGTTGTCGACCGTGACCAGCACGTCCGCGCCGCTGGATTTGACGCGATCGGCAATTGGCGCAGTCAGGCCGTAGCCATCCACCACCCGGTCGGGCACCAGATAGCTGACGTGTTGTGCGCCCAGCAATCTCAAACCACGCATGCCAACTGCACAGGCCGTTGCGCCGTCGCAGTCGTAATCGGCCACGATGCAGATGCGCTTGTCAGCTGCGATGGCATCTGCCAGAAATATGGCGGCCTCTTTTGCGCCTTTCAGGCTGGTGGGGCTCAGCAGTCGGCCCAGGCCTTCGTCGAGTTCGTCGGCCGTGCGCACACCGCGCGCTGCATACAGCTGTGCCAGCAGCGGGTGCACGCCTGCCTGCTGCAGCGCCCATGCGGCGCGTGGCGGGACATCCCTGATATGGATTTTCATAGTGCTCTTTTATTTATAGCTGCTTGAGCATATCAATTGGGCGCTGGGAGCTGAAAACACTCTTGATTTTGTTTAAAAAACCATGTTGTACCGTTTCAAATGTCATCGCGTTGCTTTCGCCACACAAAATGATGCGCACGGCTTTGCCACTGCTTTGCTGAATCAACAGCTGCGCAATGGCAGTGGCGTCAAGCTGCGCCCATGCTTGTGTGTAAGCTGCCCAATCGCCCGCAAATGCGGCAGGGGCCAGGTCGCGGTTGAGGCTGACCTGGGCACTGGCAGTTTCAGAATCGAATGACTCGCTGATGGCCCCTGTGCCACTCACCCAAAATGAATTCACACTGCGCAGGCCTTGGCCTGCGCGGTTGTCATTGACAGGGTGCATGTACAGCAGCATCTGCATTTCGTTTTGAAGCAATTTGATGGCTTTTGATGCCGGCAGCCACATGCCGACATTGCGACCCATCACACGGTCTAGTGATGCGGTAGGCAAGCTGGCAAAAACATCGCCGCTTGCCAGCCAGCGGGTGGGCTGCTGGTAACGCAGCGTGATGCCTTCCGTGTCAAAGTAGGGCTGCATCGCATCCAGAAGTGTGCGGGAGTCAGCCTCGGTCAGCGCCAGTGTGGCTGGGTCGGTCAGTGTGGCATGTTCACGGCCCATGGCCCAGTGACAAGGGGTGATGACAGCCCAGCCATCGCCAGGTTTTGCTTTGGCTTCAAGCGCTGCCCACGGAATCAGCCCGTCCTGAACAGCTGCCGCTCCTATGGTTGAAGGCGTCATTCCCAAGGCTTGGGCCAATGCCCGCTCGTGCGGTGGCGACAAAGAATCTGCCGCGCCTGCATCGGTGTGGATCAGTGTCATGCCGCGCAGCAGTTTGCCCAGGTTCTTGAGCTCCACGGACGTCGTGGCCTGCAGCCAGTCGCCACCAGCGCAAGCTGCAAATGCCATAACAAAGTGGGAAGCAAGGTGTGAAGCGGGGTTAACTGACATGCCCATATTGTCCGGGATGCCACAATTGAGGGTTATGCAACTTCCTTATGAACTGATTTTGGGCTGGCGCTACACGCGTGCAGGCCGCGCCACGCGGCGCAATGGTTTCATCTCGTTTATTTCAGGCGTTTCGATGCTGGGCATTGCGCTGGGCGTGGCAGCGCTCATCATTGTGCTGAGCGTGATGAATGGCTTTCAAAAAGAAGTGCGTGACCGCATGCTGGGCGTCATCTCCCACATTGAAGTGTTTGCACCCAACGGCGCAGCCCTGAACGATCCGCAAAAAACGCTGGCAGAGATCAAAGCCAATAAAAATGTGGTGGGTGCTGCAACTTTCATAGCTGCCCAAGCGCTTCTGGCAAGAGGCGAAGACATGAAGGGCACCCTGGTGCGCGGCATTGACCCGGCCCTTGAAGGGCAGGTCACGGATCTGGCGGCCATGTCTGGCCCCACGCTCGACAAGCTGATTCCGGGTGCATTTGGTGTGGTGCTGGGCGCTGAGCTGGCGCGCAACATGGGCGTGCGTGAGGGCGATTCAGTGACGCTGATTGCACCCAGTGGGCAAGTCACACCGGCTGGCGTCGTGCCCCGCTTGAAGCAGATGACAGTTGTGGGCACCTTTGATTCCGGCCACTACGAATACGACTCCGCGCTTGTCATGATGCATCAGGACGACGCGGCCAAGATTTTCAGACTCGAAGGCCCGACCGGCATCCGCATCAAGCTGCGTGATTTGCATCAAGCGCGTGAAGTGGCTACAGAACTGTCACGCTCTTTGAGCGGCGACTTGCTGATTCGCGACTGGACCCGGCAAAACAAAACATGGTTTGCCGCGGTGCAGCTTGAAAAACGCATGATGTTCATCATCCTGACGCTGATTGTTGCGGTGGCTGCGTTCAATCTGGTGTCAACCCTGGTGATGACCGTAACAGACAAGCGTGCCGACATTGCCATCTTGCGCACGCTGGGTGCCAGCCCAAAAAGCATCATGGGCATATTTGTGGTGCAGGGCGCCATGGTGGGCGTGATTGGCACGCTGGCCGGCCTGCTGCTGGGGCTGGGTATTGCACTGAACATTGATGTGCTGGTGCCGGCGCTGGAGCGGCTGCTGAACGCCAGCTTTTTGCCCAAAGACATTTACCTCATCAGCCGCATGCCCAGCGAGCCGCAGTACGCCGACATCATGCCGATCGTGGTGATTGCGCTGATCCTGGCTTTTCTGGCGACGCTGTACCCCAGCTGGCGTGCCAGCCGGGTCAATCCGGCGGAGGCTTTGCGTTATGAGTGATGTTTCCACGTCTTTACTCCCACTTTCCCCGGGAGAAGGCAGGGGTGAGGGTTCCCCGCTCCCAACTGTTCTGCAAGCCACTGGCCTGACCAAGCGCTTCATTGAAGGGCGCCTTGACGTGACTGTGCTCAAAGGTGTTGACCTTCAAGTCAACCCCAGCGACACGATTGCCATCGTTGGTGCGTCAGGCTCGGGCAAGAGCACGCTGCTGCATTTGATGGGCGGGCTGGACGCCCCGAGCAGCGGGCAGGTGATGCTCAAAGGGCAAGACCTGTCAACGCTGACCCCGCAAGTTCAAGGCCAGTTGCGCAACCAGCACCTGGGTTTTGTTTACCAGTTTCACCACCTGTTGCCAGAGTTTTCAGCACTTGACAACGTCGCCATGCCACTCTGGATTCGGCGTCTGACGCCTGAGATATGTGCGCAAAGAGCTACCAAAATGCTGGCAAGTGTTGGCTTGCAGGACCGCCTGCATCACCGTCCGGCCGAGCTGTCAGGCGGCGAGCGCCAGCGTGTGGCGATCGCACGGGCCCTGGTCACGCAGCCCGCCTGTGTGTTGGCCGATGAGCCTACCGGCAACCTGGACCGATCCACTGCCGAAGGCGTGTTTGAACTGATGCTGCAACTCGCAAGCGAGCAGGGCACGGCATTCATCATGGTCACGCATGACGAAACACTGGCAGCGCGTTGTGCACGGCGTTACCGGCTGGTTGAGGGGCAGTTGTTTGAATAGATTTTTATTTCAACCTTTTTTCCAAATCATCTCTGAGGAATTCCCAATGCAGGCGCATAAATTTTTGCTTGGGCTGGCTCTTTTCATTTCACTGTCGGCACAAGCCCAAACTTCTCCTGTTGTTCATTTTGTCTGGATGGGCGGTAACGATTGCCCACCCTGCGTAGCTTGGCGCAAGGATGAACTGCCGAAACTGCAAGCTTTGGACGAGTTCAAAAACATCACTTTTTCATACGTCATAAAAAGTATCCGATCCACAGTTCCTGCTGGGTTGTTCCTGCCAGCAGCGGTCAAGCCGTTCAAAGACAAGCTTGATTACGCAAGCTCCGGGCGAGGTGGTTCTCCTCAAGCAGCCATCGTTGTGAACGGCGAAGTATTCGACTACTTCCGCACGACACGTTCAGCCAGTGAAATCCAGATGAGGCTCGCCGCAATCAACACCAATGCCAAATACCCTTTCAAGCGTTGCATAAAAGCCTCTACTGAGTGGGGTAAGTGTGAAATTGACGGTCAAGACTAATCCTCAGTGCCCACTGCATAAAGCCTGTTTGGCACCCTAAAAATTAAATTTGTTAAATCAGATAAAATGATTATCAGATTTTCGGAGAAGATGCCATGAACGCAGTTGCGCTAACCGTCACGGAGTTTTCCCGTGGCTTGTCCAATTTTTTGAGCCAGGTGCAATACCAGGGTCAGGCGCTGGACATACAGCGCGGCAAGCGGGTGGTTGCGCGTGTGTTGCCTGCGATGGCAAGCGCCGGGTTTCCAATTGATCAGCTCGATGAGGTGTTGGCAAAAGGGCCGCTGCTTAAAACCCGTGAGAGATTGGCCATGGCTGGAGATGTTCGCACAGTACGTGCCAGCCTGAGAGCCAAAGCTGATCCATGGGCTTAGTGATTGATTCTGATGTGTGGATACTCGCCGAGCGCTCTGGTGCCAAACTGGATTTGGCCCGGTGGTCCGCTTATGGTGAGGCCTACATGAGTGCCGTCACAGCCAGCGAGCTGCTGGCAGGTGTTGAGCGCGCCAGTACCGCTCAACGCAGGGCGCAGCGCGCAGCATTTGTCGAAAACCTGTTATCAATCATCCCTGTGCTTGAGTTTTCAATGCCGATTGCTCGCACACATGCACGCATGGTCGCTGCATTGTCTAAAAATGCAACAGCTGGCGCGCACGACGCACTCATTGCGGCGACGGCAATCCACCATGGCTATGCAGTTTTGACACGCAATGCCCCAGATTTCAAAATATTTGCCGGCTTGAAAGTCGAGGCTTTTCAATTGTGATTGACCACTACACCACGCTCGGCCTGAACAGCGCCGCCACGCTGGCGGACATCAAAAAAGCATTTCGTCAGAAAGCATCGGTTTATCACCCCGACCGAAACGATGCGCTTGATGCTGCAGCGCAATTTCGGGCGGTGCAAGAGGCCTATGACGTGCTTTCTGACAGTGACAAGAGGCGCGCTTATGACGACAACCGCCGCCGCAGCTTGCTGGACGACCCGCTTGTGACTGCTCAGGACATCTGGCGCGGCTACTTTGACAATTGCCTGAACAAGATTTGAATTGAGCATGGACATGAGAACATCTGAATTTTTAACGGACCTGCACAAAGCTTACCAGGCCGAACTGGACGATTTGAGCCAGGACTCGGAAGGCAAGGATGTGTTGAAAAAGCGTCTGGCTGACAAGCGCGGAGAAATTGATTTTCTGGTCAAAATGATGGAGCTCAGCCCCGAAATGGTGGCAGTGGTTTTCCATCAGGCGTTTGCATTTGGTGCACCCGCTGTGATGGACGATTTGCTGGGTTTTGAAGCTGATGAGCTGCCCGGCTGGAACACTTTGTCTGCTGAGATTCAGGTCGCACCGTGGGCACAGGCACTGGCCGAAAAAGTACTGAGCGAGCCAGGTGGCGAATGGTTTTTAACGGTGGCGGCTTTGCTCGAATACATGTCTGGCAAGCCGGCCCTGCATGCAACCCAGGCTGATGATGGCGATGACAATGAAGCCGGTGACGAAGAGCAGTTTGAAGGCGACGCTGAAGAGCGTGCAGACGCCAAAGCCCGCAAGGAAGCTGCTGAAGACTGGATGGTCGGCCAGGGCTTTGACCGCAAGGAACAGACATGAATCATCTGGCACTGATTGAAAAAACGCAGGCTCTGATAGCCGCTGGCGACATCACAGGTGCTGAAGGCGCCCTGGTTGAGCTGGCCGATACCGAGGGCGACGCTGCATTGATGGTTGTGCTGGAGCAGTTGCCTGCCAAGGACGTGCTGGCCATCATCCGTGAATATGACAACTCCAAAGAGTCGGTTGTCAATCTGCTGGTCACGCCCGGGCAGTTTGCGCGCGCTGTGGTGATTGAAAAGCAATACAAGGACCTGACACGCTCGCATTTGCGAGGGATGGTCAACGCCATTATTTTCAGGGACGATTCAGACCCGATTGAATTTTTGACTGCCATTGGCGATCTGGAAGGTGGCAGCGAAGCCCTGGCCGATTATTTTTCTGAAAAGTGGAGCCGTGTCGAGGCGTTTGCCCGCACGGGCTCGTTTGATGCGGTGGACGACCACGGCGACATGCTGCCCCAAGACGAGCTGCTGGCCAGAGCCTATGAAAAGCCCAAGCTTGAGCAGGACGAGGTTGCCGACAAAGACTGGATGCAACTGGCCTGGATACTGCGCTACGAGTTGCCCGATCTGTTCATTGAAATGCTGCTGGTGCTGCGCGCCAAGGCCAGCGCTTTTGACGCCGGATTTGGCGAAGACGAAGCAGCACCTGAGGACGACGGAAAAGTGGAGACTGGCGACACAGACCGCGGCAATGTCACACCTGCCAAACGTGACTCTGACGAAGAGTCGGCGATCTGACGCTCATGGCAACAGACATGAGTGCTGCCGGACTGTCGCTGTACGACGCACGGCCGTTTTTTGAAAAGGCTCTGCAGCATGGGCTGCAACACAAAATCATTGACAGCCAGAAGCTCGAAAGCATCAGCAGCGATGCGCCCAAGGGCATGGTGCAGATAGCGCGCTATTTTGGCACCGAGTTTCTGCGCCCTGACCTTGAAAAAGCCATGGCCCGGATGGTTAATTTGGTGAGTTTGTACCTTGAAAGCAACTGCTTGGGTGATTTGCAGGCAGCTGCTGTTTCGCTGCAGGCGCACTCTTTTTTGTCGCGCTCCAAAGGCGGCTCGGACATGCTCAAGGCGCTGATTGCCATGCCGCAAAACAGCCACTTCGGCATGAACGAGCGCGGCGGTTTTACAGATACCCACATTCCACAACTGGCCAAATGGACTCTGTGCAGTCTGGCCCAATACCAGGCAGAGCTTGCCAAACGCAAGCAGGTGGTCTGCGTGATAGATGCCGCAGTGTGGTTTGCAGACCAGTTGGGCTTTGACGAAGATGACCTTGAGGACGCTGGCAAGGACGCTGAGGCTGTCATTCGCACCGCGCTTTTGGTCATGTCGCAGCGTGGCCGCAAGCTGCCTGACTGGGTGGCGTTTGACAAAATGATTGCAGCCTTGAGACAAAAGCACGGCAGCAAACCCGAGGACTTTCATGTCCAGCTGCCGCAGAACCTGCCGCATGAATTTCAGCAAGTGACCGAGAACGCACGGCAATCGATCCTGGCCGACCAGGTAAAAATCCTGGATGTGAAGCTTCCCACACGAAAACTGTTTGACCAGACGCCCGCCTTCATGGGGCGTTATTTTTGGCGTGAGGACGCATTAAGTGAAATTGATCACCATGCGCGTGAAGTGTCGGGGGCCTGGGACAAGCTGACAGGCGGCAACACAGATGACAGTTCGCTGCTGACGCTGTTTTTTTGCATGGCTGCACATGCAGCGCCAAAAACAATTTTGAGCGAAAAAAGTGCTGCGACCTTGCTGCGCAAAATCAAGAAGGCTGGCTTCAAACCCGAGGCCGCGACTGAGTACATTGCTGCTCACGCACCAGCGCAATACCAGAGCGATTACGCCCAGCTGTGGCGCAGTTTTGTGCAGGAAGGTGAAGCGATTTTGTCGAGCGATGCGGTGGGCAGCATTGACGATGCGCTGGCGCTGCTTCGGCGGGAATGCAATATCAAGTAGTTGCTGAAGCAATTGTAAATATTGGCAGGTACGCCCAAATATTGCTCCTTCTTACCTTGTAGGAAAGGGGCGTCAAAAAATCAGTTATGTCTGAGCGCTTCTTTACAAAATCCGGTTGAACCAGGCCAGCGACAGCCCGGCTGACAACAGCGCAAAAGCCGCAGCCACCAGCGCCAGCAGGCCCGATATTTCCGTTTCTTTTTTCACCACTGTCAGGCGTGAGCTGAGGGATTCGTAGACTTTCTTCAAGTCACTCGCAGTACCCGCATAAAAATACTGGGCCTGCGTGTTGCGCGCAATCCCCTTGAGGGTTTCTTCGTCGAGTTTGACGCGCATGGACCAGCCTTCAAAACCAATCGTTTCGCCATCCACCGTCCCGATGCCAACCGTGTAAATGCGCACACCCCGGTCAGCCGCTGCCTTGGCGGCGTCCATCGAGTCAACGCCCGTGGTGCGTTGGCCGTCCGTTAGCAAAATGATAGCTGCTGACGCATAAGATCCGGGCGCTACAGGCACAAATGGAGCTTGGGTCTTCTTTTCTTTGCCATCTCTGCCAAGCCCAGGTGCCTGGTCAATCGCCACACCGCGCTGGCGGTCACGGCCTGCCATCATGGACTGCACATCAATGCCAGCATCCGGAAACAACTCAGACAGAGACACCACGATGCCATTGCCAATAGCCGTGCCGCGCTGCAGCTGGAATTTGTCAATGGCCGCCACCAGGTCTTCGCGGCTGAGGGTGGGCGGCTGCACGACTGACGCCGTGCCGGCAAACGCCACAATGCCCACGCGAATGTTGCGCGGCAACTCTGCCAGAAACGCCTTGGCAGCGTCTTGCGAAGCCACCAGCCGGTTGGGTTTGACATCGGTGGCCCGCATGCTGCCCGACACGTCCATCGCCAGCATGATGGTTTGCTGGTCGGCTGGCAGCGTGATCACGGCAGATGGCCTGCTGGACGCCACCAGCATGGCGGCCAAAGACAGCAAAAACAACACGGGCGGTATGTGCCTCTTGCTGCTGATGCCCTTCCCCATGGCTTCGCGCACGATGGACAGGCTGGCATAGCGCAGCGCCATTTTTTTCTTGCGGCGCAGCAGCCAGACGTACAGCAAAACCAGCAGCGGCAGGGCCAGCAGGAGCCACAAAAACTGGGGCCACAAAAATGTCACGGGCCAGGTTGCAAAAAGATTCATGTTGCGCGTCCTTGGGTCCTTAGTATTGCTTCAAGCTGCACGCTGCAGGTGCGCAGGCAATGCGCCGCCAGCAGACAAGCGGGCGCGGCGCTTGCGCATGTCAACAAACCGGACCAGCGCGTCTGCCAGGTTGCCATCGGTGGACAGCTCCAGCGTGTCCACCCCGGCCTTGCCGAGGGCCAGCCGCAGGTCTGCTTCACGCTGCGCCGCAATCGCTGCAAAGCGCCTCCTGAATTTCCTGTCGCTGGTGTCCACCAGCAACTGCTCGCCGGTCTCGGCATCCAGAATCGGGATCAGGCCCAAGTCGGGCAACTCTAGCTCCATGGCATCCAGCAAACGCACCGCAACGACTTCATGGCGCTGCGCCAGCATGCCCAGCGGCTTTTCCCAACCGGCTTCGCTGATGAAGTCGGACACCACGAAAATAGTCGAGCGGCGTCGGATCTGCCGCGCTGCGGACTCCAGCAATTCATGCAGTCGGGTTGACCCGGCCTGGGGTGCATCGGGTCTGGTCTGCAGCCTGTGCAGCAGTTGCAAAATATGCTGCCGCCCGCCGCGTGCGGGGATGACAGCGTCCACACCTGAGCCGTACAGCATGGCGCCCACCCGGTTGCCGTGTCGCGTCAACAGGCGCGCCAGCACCGCGACAAATTCAGCAGACAGTTGCTTTTTTCGCTGCCTGCCCGAGCCGAAATCCATCGACGGGCTCAGGTCCAGTAAAAACCAGGCGCTCATTTCACGGTCTTCGGTAAACACACGCACATGCGGCTGCTGCAGGCGGGCTGTGACATTCCAGTCGATGTGGCGCACATCGTCATGGTGCTGGTATTCACGCAGGTCAGCCAGGTCCATCCCGGTGCCGCGCATCAGCGTGCGGTAGTCGCCCTGCAGCAAGCCGTCCAGGCGGCGCAGCACCGTCCACTCCAGGCGGCGCAGCAGCTGCTCGGCACCTCCGGTTTGTTCAGGCTGCAAGTTGTTCATGTGCTTCATGAGCGAGGGGCTTGGCCGGTTGAGGAATCCTGGCCATGATCTTGCTGACCACAGTGTCGGCGGTCAATCCTTCCGACAGGGCTTCGTACGACAGCACCAGCCGGTGCCGCAGCACATCAGGCACGAGATCGGTCATGTCCTCGGGCAAGGCGTAACTGCGACCACGCAGCATCGCCAGGGCCCTGGCACCTTCTGTCAGGTTGATGGTGGCCCGCGGACTGGCACCAAAAGTCATGAATCGGGCAACATCCTTGATGCCATGCCTTTCAGGATTGCGGGTGGCGGACACCAGTTTCACCGCGTACTGCACCAGCGACGGGTCAACATACACCCTGCGGCATTCAGCCTGCAGCGCAGCCAGCTGCGCGGTGGTGGCCACGGCTGACACGGCCACTGCCGGGCCAGTCACGCGCTGCACAATCACAAATTCTTCTTCATCCGTCGGGTAGTCCACCAGCACCTTCATCATGAAGCGGTCAACCTGCGCTTCAGGCAGCGGGTAAGTGCCCTCGGTTTCAATCGGGTTTTGCGTGGCCATGACCAAAAAAGGCGAGGGCACCTTGTGCGTGACGCCCGCAATCGTGACTTGCCTTTCCTGCATCACTTCAAGCAAGGCGCTTTGCACCTTGGCAGGCGCGCGGTTGATCTCGTCTGCCAACAGCAGGTTGGTAAACACCGGGCCCAGCGACGTGCTGAAGTCGCCTGTTTTCTGGTTGTAAATGCGCGTACCGATCAGGTCAGCGGGTACCAGGTCGGGCGTGAACTGGATGCGTTTGAAGTCTCCTGTGATGGTATTGGCCAGCGTCTTGACGGTCAGGGTCTTGGCCAGGCCGGGCACGCCCTCAACCAGCAAGTGGCCCTGCGCCAGGATGGCCACCATCACACGTTCTAAAAACTTGTCTTGCCCGACGACAATGCGTTTGACTTCGTACAGGATTTGTTCCATCAGCTGGGCGGTGTTCTGGTTTTCTTGCATGGGGGTCAAATTTGAAAAAAGTTGAGAAAGGGTTGAGTAAAAGTTGTCAGGTTAAAACGGTGGCATGCCAGCCGCTGCTGCCGCGTTTTCAATCGGAACAGCGAACCCTATCCCCACAAAAGTACGCTGCTGGTTCGGGTTGTAAATAGCCGTGACGATGCCGACCACCTCGCCGTCCATGGTGACCAGCGGCCCGCCGGAATTGCCGGGGTTGGCAGCCGCATCAAACTGAATCAGGTTGCGCATTTCCTGGCGGCCTTCAGGCGAGCGAAATGTCCGCTTCAGGCCCGACACAATGCCGCTGGACGCTGACGGCCCAATGCCAAACGGAAAGCCGACTGCCATCACCTGATCGCCTGGCCGCAGGTCTGCGGTAGACCGCATGGTTGCAGCAATCATGTCGTCCGGAATCTTGTGGGCCTGCAGCACGGCCAGGTCATTTTCAGGCTGTGCGCCAGTAATCGACGCCGTGGTAGTCATGCCATCAGAAAATGTGATGTGAATGATATCGGCGCCCTGCACCACATGCAGGTTGGTCAGGATGATGCCTTTGTCAACAATCACCACACCGGTGCCGACGCTGCGCTCCGCTTCCTCATCGTTTTTGCCTTCTTTTCCATCATTTTTTTTGCTGTAGCCCATGACCTGAACCACTGAAGGCAAGATCGTTTCATAAGCCTTGGCGGCGGCCGACGGCAACTGTGTCGTTTCCAGTGTTTTCAGCACCGCGGCATTGATGTCCTGCTGGGTGATTTTGCGGTCACCCGTCTTTGCAGCGTACAAACTGGCAGCCAGCAGCACGGCTAACAAAAGCAGGGCTGACCACAGCAATTTGAATTGGTGGAGTCTCAAACGCTGATGCAAAGCATTTTGCAGGCGCTTGCGCCGCCCATCCGTGCCTGGAGTAACCTCAGGCTCCACCTGTTTTTCTTGCTCGGGTATCTTGGGTTTGCCTGAGCTGCTGTAAAGCGCGGATCGTCTCATGGGTTTGCCTGTGAGTTGAACTGCCGAATGTTGATTTTCTTCCTGGTCGCACCCTATCATAATTTGCAGTTTTCTGCACCACCTGACATGACAAACTGGATAGACACCCACTGCCATCTGGACGCCAGCGACTTTGGCGCCGATGCGCCAGAAGTCGCGACGCGCGCCCGTGCAGCCGGTGTGATGCATTGCGTGCTGCCCGCAGTGTGCGTGAACAATTTTGAAGCCGTGCGTTTGCTGGCCCACCAGTCTGGGTACAGCTATGCGCTGGGCATTCACCCGGTTTCAGTGCCGCAAGCGCAGGACTCGGACCTGAAAGCGCTGGACCGCGAGTTAAACCTTCGTCAATCCGATCCACGTCTGGTTGCAGTCGGTGAGATTGGCCTGGACTTTTTTCTGCCTGAACTGGTCCAGCCTGCCATGCGCGAACGCCAGACATTTTTTTACCGGGAGCAGCTCAAACTGGCCAAAACACACGGTTTGCCGGTCATCCTGCATGTGCGGCAGTCTGCAGACGTCATTGCCAAGCATTTGCGGGACATTGCACCTTCAGGCGACTGGACTGGCATTGCCCATGCTTTCAATGGCAGCTTTCAGCAGGCCGAGGTGCTGGTCAAGCTGGGGCTCAAACTCGGTTTTGGCGGCGCGGTTACTTATGACAACGCACGCCAGCTGCAACGCCTTGCTGCCCAATTGCCGTTGTCAGCACTGGTGATGGAAACCGATTCGCCCGACATACCGCCCCATTGGCTTTACACAACAGCAGCAGATCGTGCACGCGGCGTGGCCCAAGGCCGAAACCAGCCAGCCGAACTGCCGCGCATTGCACAGCATGTGGCAAACCTGCGCGGCATGCCGGTTGATGAACTGGCACAGGCCACCACTGCCAATGCGCTTCAGGCTTTGCCACGGCTGAAAGCATTGCTGACATGCTGACCGGACTGGCGCCCCTGGTTTCACCGCAGACAAGGATGCTGATCCTGGGCAGCTTTCCCGGTGTGGCGTCTTTGCAGGCCCAGCAATACTACGGCCATCCACGCAACCACTTCTGGCCGATTTTGTATGCACTATTCGGCTGTAGATCCCATGATATGGGCGCTAGCAGCTATCAAATACGCAGCAAATGGCTGCTGTCAAAGCGCCTGGGTCTGTGGGACGTTTACGCCGCCTGTGAGCGTGAAGGCAGCCTGGACAGTGCCATTCGCAGTGCTGAGTTAAATGACTTTTCAGCTTTGAAAACCCGGTGCCCTGACTTGCAAGCCATCGCCCACAACGGCGGCGAAAGTTTCAAACAGGCCCGCCACACCCAGCTGCTTGGCTTGCCTGTGTTTAAACTGCCGTCCACCAGTCCCGCCAATGCATCCTGGAGTTTTGACCGCAAACTGGCTGCTTGGCGCGACGTGTTTCACCAGCGTGGCTTGCTGGACAATTCAGGCCAATGACAAAAAACTTCCAAAATCCGCCAGCCAAAAATTCGCCAGCATTGGCTGCGCTGCCCGAGGTCAACTTTTCCGATTACGGGGATGTGCGCTACCTGCACCTGGGCACGCTGTGGGTACAGGGCTCGATGTTGCTGGATGAGCCGTATGACATTGAACTTGAATACGTGCAGCGCATGATGGCGGGGTTGCTGTTTTTTAACCCGCTGGCGGTACCCAAATTGAAGGCCATGCAGCTGGGGCTGGGCGCGGCAACACTCACCAAGTTTTGCTACAAAAAGCTGCGCATGTCCACGATGGCCATCGAGATCAACCCGCAGGTCATCACGGCCTGCCGCACCTGGTTCAAGCTGCCCAGAGACGACAAACGCCTGACAGTGATTGAGGCCGACGCCGGGCTGGAAATACAAAAGCCGCAACATGCTGAGACGGTCGATATGCTGCATGTGGACCTGTACGACCATGAAGCCGCTGCGCCGGTGCTGGACAGCCTTGCGTTTTATGAAAACTGCTACCGGCTGCTGGCTGAAAACGGCGTGATGACCGTCAACCTGTTTGGCCGCAATGCCAGTTACGAGCAGTCACTGGCCAAAATTGCCGAGGCATTTGGCCCGCAGGCGCTTTGGGCTTTCAGGCCCACCAAAGAGGGCAACACCGTGGTTCTGGCCCAGCGCGAGCCCACGCGGCCAGAGCGGGCCGATCTGGTCAATCGTGCGGCGGACATTGAGTCGTGCTTTGGCTTGCCTGCCAAGAAGTGGTTGCGGCTTTTCAAGCCGGTTGTTTGATCGCTCTGCAGGGCGGTGGATGCAGGTATCTGGCTCAAGCGCTTGCGTTAAAGTCCAGAGCATGAGCGCCACACCCATCGTTGCCCCACGCAGATCTGTCCGGACTCCTCACGTCGGCCCGCTGGACTGGCGCAAGCTGGTGGAGTGGCTGGGCGACGACGGCATCATCAGCCCGGCCGAAGCTGCTCGCACCATCGCACGTTGCTCGCAGGTGCAAAGCGCGCAGCCGCCGCTGATTCGCCTGGCCAGCGTCAGCATGACGCGCGTGGCAGACGGCAAGCCGCTGGACATTGACATGATGGCGCAGTGGCTGGCAGGCCGTGCCAACCTGAATTATTTGCGCATTGACCCGCTCAAGGTCGATGTGGGCAAAGTGGCCGATGCCATGTCCGCCACCTATGCCGAGCGGCACAAGGTGCTGCCAGTGCAAGTCACAGCCACCGAGGTGGTCATTGCCACGTCCGAGCCTTTTGTCACCGACTGGGTTGGCGAAGTGGAGCGGCAGTCCCGGCGCAGCGTGCGCCTGGTGGTAGCCAACCCGCTGGACATCAGCAAATACACGGCCGAGTTTTTTGCACTGGCCAAGTCGGTCAAGGCGGCCATCAAGTCTGGCGGCAATGCCGGCGGTGCCAGCTTTGAGCAACTGGTCGAGCTGAACAAAAGCAGCAAGCAGCTGGACGCCAACGACCAGGGCGTGGTGCAGGTGGTGGACTGGCTCTGGCAGTACGCCTTTGACCAACGCGCCAGTGACATTCACCTGGAGCCGCGCCGCGAGCAGGGCGTGATCCGCTTTCGCATCGACGGCGTGCTGCATCTGGTGTACCAGCTGCCGATGGGTGTGCACAACGCGATGACAGCGCGCATCAAGCTGCTGGGCCGCATGGATGTTGTTGAAAAACGCCGCCCGCAAGACGGCCGCATCAAGACCCGCAACCCGGCTGGCGATGAAATTGAAATGCGCCTGTCGACATTGCCCACCGCCTTTGGCGAAAAAATGGTGATGCGTATTTTTGACCCGGACTCCACCGCCAAGGACCTGGACGCGCTGGGCTTTTCAGACCACGATGCCAAACGTTGGCAAACCCTGGTGCAGCGCCCGCACGGCATTGTTCTGGTCACCGGGCCCACCGGTTCGGGCAAAACCACCACGCTGTATTCGACGCTCAAACGGCTGGCGACTGAAGCAGTCAATGTCAGCACGGTGGAAGACCCGATCGAGATGATTGAGCCGTCGTTCAACCAGACACAAGTGCAACCCCATCTTGACTTTGATTTCCCGGAGGGCCTGCGCGCGCTGATGCGGCAGGACCCGGACATCATCATGGTCGGCGAAATCCGTGATTTGCAAACCGCTGAAATGGCTGTGCAGGCAGCGCTGACAGGTCACCTGGTTTTCAGCACATTGCACACCAACGACGCACCGTCAGCCGTGTCGCGTTTGATGGAGCTGGGCATCCCGCCCTATCTGATCAATGCCACGCTGCTGGGTGTGCTGGCCCAGCGGCTGGTGCGCACACTGTGCAGCGCTTGCCGTGAAAAGAGCGAAGACGCATCGCGTGATGCCTTGACCGAACTGGTCAAACCGTGGCAGCTCAATGGCGGTTATCGGCCCTACAAACCAGTGGGTTGTGTCGACTGTCGCCTGACAGGATTCAGGGGCCGGCTGGGTTTGTATGAGTTGCTGGTGGTAACGGAAGCTTTCAAGGACAAAGTGTCCAAAGAGCCCAGCATGGATGCGCTGCGGGCTCAAGCAGTTGCTGACGGCATGCAGCCACTGCGCTTGGGCGGTGCGCTCAAAGTCGCCGAGGGCTTGACCACCATTGACGAAATTCTGGCATCCACCCCGCCCATGACGTGAATAGCGCGCCAGGCCAAAAATGCATGGCTGTAGGTGAAAGCCACATGGCCAGGCAATTTGATTGGCTGCAAAATAGCGGGGATCCATAATTTTTCGAGGAGACTGGTTGTGAATATCAAGAGTCAAAAAGACTTTTTTTCGGGGCTCATGTTCATGGGCGTCGGTGCGGCTTTTGCCTGGGGTGCCACCACTTACAACGTCGGGACAGGCGCGCGCATGGGCCCGGGCTATTTTCCGCTGATGCTCGGTGTGCTGATGGCTCTTCTGGGCGCAGCCATCACTTTCAAGTCCCTGGTGGTTGAAACCTCCGGCGGCGACAAAATTGGCGCCTGGGCCTGGAAACCGCTGGTGTTCATCATCCTGGCCAATTTGGCATTTGGCGTCTTGCTCGGCGGTTTGCCCAGCATCAAGCTGCCGGCCATGGGCATGATTGTGGGCATATACGCGCTGACTTTTATTTCCAGCATGGCCGAACCGGGCTGGAAGGTTAAAAACACATTGATTCTGGCCACCATCCTGGCAGCGGGCAGCTACCTGGCGTTTGTGGTGGTCCTCAAACTGCAGTTCCCAGTGTGGCCGACATTTTTGACAAACTGAACCCATACAAAAACAAGGAATAAAAATGGATCTGATTGCAAATCTTTCTTTGGGTTTTGGTGTGGCGTTCACGCCCATCAACCTGCTGTATGCCTTTGTCGGTTGCCTGTTAGGCACGCTGATTGGTGTGTTGCCCGGCATTGGGCCTGTGGCCACCATTGCCATGCTGCTGCCAGCGACTTATTCGTTGCCACCTGTGTCAGCGCTCATCATGCTGGCCGGCATCTACTACGGCGCGCAGTACGGCGGCTCCACAACGGCTATTTTGGTCAACCTGCCCGGTGAATCATCCTCGGTTGTGACCTGTATTGACGGTTACCAGATGGCGCGAAAGGGTCGAGCGGGGCCGGCGCTGGCGGCGGCCGGCATTGGTTCTTTTTTCGCGGGTTGCGTGGGCACATTGATCCTGGCCGCCTTTGCACCGCCGCTGACTGAGCTGGCCTTCAAATTTGGCCCGGCTGAATATTTTGCATTGATGGTATTGGGCCTGATTGGCGCTGTCGTGCTGGCTTCAGGTTCATTGCTCAAGGCAATTGCCATGATTGTTTTGGGTTTGCTGCTGGGCCTGGTGGGCACCGACGTGAACTCCGGCGTGGCGCGCTTCAGCTTTGACATTCCGGAGCTGACCGATGGCATTGGTTTTGTCGTGATTGCCATGGGCGTGTTTGGCTATGGCGAGATCATCAGCAATCTGGCCCAACCCGAAGACGACCGGGAAGTGTTCACAGCCAAGGTCACAGGCCTTTTTCCGACCAAGCAGGACTTCAAGGACATGGCGCCTGCCATGTTGCGCGGCACCTTTTTGGGCTCGGCCCTCGGCATTTTGCCGGGCGGCGGCGCATTGCTGGCCGCTTTTGCGGCGTACGCGCTTGAAAAGAAAATAAAAATGAAGCCAGGTGAAGTGCCTTTTGGCCAGGGCAACATCCGCGGCGTGGCAGGCCCGGAGTCGGCCAACAATGCCGGTGCGCAAACCTCGTTCATTCCGCTGCTGACATTGGGCATTCCGCCCAACGCCGTGATGGCGCTGATGGTCGGCGCCATGACGATTCACAACATCCAGCCGGGCCCGCAGGTCATGACCAGCAACCCTGAATTGTTTTGGGGCCTGATTGCGTCGATGTGGATCGGCAACGCGATGCTGATTATTTTGAACCTGCCGCTGATTGGCATGTGGATCAAGCTGCTCACTGTGCCGTATCGCTACCTGTTTCCGTCTATCGTACTTTTCTGTGCGATTGGCGTGTACTCAACCAACAACAACACTTTTGACATCTGGACAGTCGGCGCGTTTGGCGTGATTGGCTACCTGTTTGTCAAATTAGGCTGCGAGCCTGCGCCGCTGCTGCTGGGCTTTATTCTGGGTCCGATGATGGAAGAAAACCTGCGTCGCGCGCTGTTGCTGTCGCGCGGCGACTGGAGCGTATTTGTCACGCGTCCGCTGTCTGCCGGGCTGCTGGCGGCGGGTTTGTTGATGCTGATCATCGTGCTGCTGCCTGCCGTCAAAAACAAACGAGAAGAAGCTTTCGTTGAAGAGTGAACAGGCGCCGACAGTAAAAAAAGCACCCTCGGGTGCTTTTTTTATGATGAGGCTGGCCCGTTGAGTTTGGCCGTTCAGGCTGCTCCGTTGGTGCTGCGACACAATGCACCATCACGATCTGAATTTTTACAAGCCTCCCTTCATTTTCTGTCGGCTTTCTCAGGACTTTTGCCATGAAACGACGCAATATGGTTTTGTCAGTCGCAGCCAGTCTGACGCTGATGCCGGGCCTTGGCCTGACTCAGACGCTGCCTCAGAGTTCGACCAATAATTACCCAGTCAAGCCCATCCGCTTGATCGTGCCATTTCCGGCCGGTGGCGCCACCGATATTCTGGCCAGGGCGCTGTCGCAAAAGCTCGGCGAGAAAATTGGCCAGACCGTGGTGGTAGAAAACCGCCCCGGTGCTGGCGGCACGATTGGTGCAGACGCTGCTTCCAAATCAGCAGCAGACGGCTACACGCTGCTGCTGGCTACCAGTAGCACGCACAGCATTGGCCCAGCGATCAATCCTAAAATTCCGTACAACGCCGAAGCCGACTTCACACCGATTGCTTACGTAGCCAGCTCGCCCAATGTGGTGGTAGTCCCCAACACGCTGCCCGTCAAAACCATGCGCGAGTTCATTGACTACGCCCGCAAAAACCCGGGCAAGCTCAACTATGCGTCCAGTGGCAACGGCACCATCGTGCATTTGACAACCGAGTATTTCAAGGCGCAGTCAGACACCTTTATCTTGCATATCCCGTACCGCGGAACAGCGCTGGCCATTCCGGACCTGGTCAGCGGCAAGGTCGATGTGCTTTTTGATTCGTTTGTCACCGGCATGCCGCATGTCAGGGACGGCAAGCTGCGCGCGCTGGCCATTACCAGCGCCAAGCGCAGCTCGCTTGCGCCAGATATGCCGACAGTGGCCGAGGTATTGCCGGGCTTTGATTCTGTCACCTGGTTTGGTGTGTATGGGCCCAAAGCATTGCCGGCAGACATCACTGCCAGAGTGAATCAGGCTGTCAATGCAGCTCTGGCTGATACAGATGTCAAAGAACGCTTTGCCCGCCTCGGTGCAGAGCCCGCAGGTGGCACACCGCAAGCATTTGCTGCCATGGTCAAAGCCGACAATAGCAAATGGAAAAAAATCATTGCAGACCGCAAGATTTTGGTTGAATAATTTTTTTTGAGACTCCAGTTCATGAACTTCAACTTTAATAACCCCTACCCCACCACCCGCATCCCGGTGTTTGCCCGCAACGTGGTGTCGACCTCGCACCCGCTGGCATCGACTGCCGGGCTGCGCATGAGAATTTTGGGTGGCAATGCGGTGGACGCCGCCATTGCTGCTGCTGCCGTCATGACCCTGGTTGAGCCGGTCAGCAACGGGCTGGGCAGCGATGCTTTTGCGCTGATTTGGGACGGCAAGGAGTTGCATGGGCTCAATGCGTCGGGCTGTGCGCCACTTGCATGGACGCCGGAGTATTTCAAGCGCAAATACCCGGGCGGCACTGCATTGCCCAAGCGCGGCATGGATACGGTGACAGTGCCCGGCGCAGTGGCCGGCTGGACCGCCATGAGCGAGCGCTTTGGCAAGCTGCCGTTTGCCGAGCTGATGCAGCCCGCCATTGAGATTGCCGAGCGCGGCTATTTGATCACGCCCGTGGTGCAGCAAAAATGGGAGGCTGCCACGCCTGAACTGCAGGCCTTGCCAGGTTTTGCCAATGCTTTTTTGCCCTGGGGACGTGCGCCCCAGGTTGGCGAATTGTTTCAATTCACGGCTGCGGCCAAAGGACTGCGGGCGCTGGCTGCTACCAAAGGCAGAGCAATGTATGGTGGCGAGATTGCCGAGGCGATTTGCCGGTTTTCCCAGGCCAACAGCGGCAGTCACACACTTCAAGACTTTGCCAACTACCAGCCGGAGTGGGTCAAGCCACTCAGCAAAAACTACCGGGGCCACACGCTGCATGAAATTCCACCCAATGGGCAAGGCATTGCCGCGCTGATCGCGGTGGGCATTCTGGACAAGTTTGATGTGGCGAGCTTGACAGTGGACGGGGTAGATTCGCAGCATTTGCAAATCGAGGCGATGAAGCTGGCATTTGCCGATGTGTACAAATTTGTGGCTGAGCCATCGTCCATGAACGTGACGCCAGAACAAATGCTCGACGACGCGTACCTGGCCAGCCGTGCCAAACTGATCGACATGAAAAAGGCGCAGGATTTTGGGGCCGGCAATCCCGTCAAGGGTGGCACGATTTATCTGAGCACGGCAGACGAAGACGGCATGATGGTGAGCTTTATTCAAAGCAACTACATGGGCTTTGGCTCGGGTTGCGTTGAGCCTGACTATGGCATCAGCCTGCAAAACCGGGGCCATGGTTTCAGTCTGGATGAAGGCATCAACCAGGTCGCACCCGGCAAGCGGCCATTTCACACCATCATTCCTGCATTCCTGAGCAAGCCGAAGGCCATCCTTCACCCTCTCCCGCAAGCGGGAGAGGGCCGGGGCGAGGGATCCCCTTCCGCACTAACCATCTCCAACATCGAACCCGTCATGTCCTACGGCGTGATGGGCGCCAACATGCAGCCGCAAGGCCACATGCAAACACTGGTGCGCATGCTGGATTACGGCCAAAGCCCCCAGGCCGCGTGCTGCGCGCCACGCTGGCGTTACAACGCGGGTTTCGAGATCAATGTGGAAGCCGGCATGAACGTGGCCACTGTGCAGGGGCTGGCAGAGCGTGGCCACCGAATGGAGGTGATCAATGATTCGTACCAGGACTTTGGTGCGGGGCAGTTCATCTGGTTGGCGGGTGATGCGAAAGTGGAGGGTTATGTTGCAGCCAGCGATTCGCGCCGGGACGGCCAGGCCGTAGGATATTAATTATTTTTAGAGTTAAATTAGCCTGTAGCGCAATCAATACGGGCGCAAGCAGCTCCTGAAATCATAGTGAATCAAAAATCAATCTGGCCAGGCCTTGCCATGGCACTGGTTGGCACACTGGCCTTCAGCGGCAAGGCCATCATCGTCAAGCTCGCTTACCGCTACGGTGTTGATGCGGTCACGCTGATCATGTTTCGCATGCTGTTTGCGTTGCCTGTGTTCGTTGCCATGGCCTGGTGGGCCAGTCGCGGCCAACCGCCGCTGACGCGCAAGGACTGGGTGGGGATCAGCCTGCTGGGGTTCAGCGGGTACTACTTGGCCAGCTTTCTGGACTTTGCCGGGCTGGCGTACATCAGTGCGTCGCTGGAGCGGCTGATTTTGTATCTGAATCCGACCATCGTCATGCTGCTGGGCCTGGTGCTGTTCAAGCGGCGCACCACCCGATGTCAGCTGCTGGGTGTCGCCACCAGCTACAGCGGTGTGGTGCTTGTGTTTGGCCATGAAATTACTTTGCAAGGCAAGGACGCAGTGCTGGGCGCCATGCTGGTGTTCGCAAGTGCTGTCAGCTATGCGCTGTATCTGGTGTACAGCGGCGAGATGGTCAAGCGCCTGGGCTCGCTGCGGCTGGTTGGCCTGGCCAGTACGGTCGCATGCGCTCTCTGCCTGCTGCAATTTGTGCTGCTCAGGCCGCTGTCTGCTGCATTTGTTGGGCCTGAAGTGATCTGGCTGTCGCTGCTCAATGCGTCTGTGTGTACTGTGTTGCCAGTGCTCTTGATCATGATGGCAATTGAACGCATTGGTGCCAGCATGACCGCGCAAATCGGCATGTTGGGCACCATGTCGACTATTCTGATGGGTGTGCTTGTATTGGGTGAGCCATTCACGATGTGGGTCGCGGCTGGCACTGCGCTGGTTATTGCCGGCATTTATGTCTTCAGCCGTACCAGACAATAATTTTTACTTCAAGGATTCATCATGGATTTAGGCATCAAAGGCAAATGGGCGCTGGTGTGCGGGGCCAGCAAGGGCCTGGGGCTGGGCTGCGCGCAGGCGCTGGCTGGCGAGGGTGTCAATGTGCTGATCGTGGCGCGGGGCCGAGATGCACTGCAGGAAGCTGCTACTAAATTAATAGCTGGTAGCGCCCATGATACGGGCGCCAGTGTGCAATATGTTGCTGCTGACATCACGACTACCGAGGGCCGTGCAGCAGTGTTTGCCGTGCGCAAGGATTTTGACATCGTGGTCACCAACGCTGGCGGCCCGCCACCAGGCGACTTTCGCAGCTGGGACCGCGATGCATGGATCAAGGCGCTGGACGCCAACATGCTGACGCCGATTGAATTGATCAAGGCGACGGTGGACGGCATGGCTGCGCGGGGCTTTGGCCGGATCGTCAACATCACGTCCAGTGCTGTCAAAGCACCGATTGATATTTTGGGCTTGTCCAATGGTGCACGCACCGGGCTGACGGGCTTTGTTGCGGGTGTATCGCGGAGCAAACTCGCTGCGCAGGGCGTAACCATCAACAATTTGCTGCCTGGCGCGTTTGACACCGACCGCCTGAAAACCACGATGAAAGGCGCTGCGGAAAAGTCCGGTCAGCCGATTGAAGCCGTGATGGACGCACGCCGCAAAACGATTCCCGCCCAGCGCTTTGGCACACCGGCAGAGTTTGGCGCAATCTGCGCTTTTTTATGCAGCGTGCACGCCGGCTACATGACAGGACAAAACGTGCTGGCTGACGGCGGCGCTTACGGCGGAACTTTTTAATCAGTCTTCCCTATGAAGGCACCCAAAAGACTGCAAGCGCTGATTGAAGAAGGCCTGATAGACAGCGTCTCGCGTCAACTGATGAGCGGCAAGGAAGCCACGGTGTATGTCGTGCAAATAGGCAATGACACGCGCTGCGCCAAGGTCTACAAAGAAGCCACCGAGCGCAGCTTTCGTCAGGCAGTGGACTACACCGAAAACCGCAAGATCAAAAACACCCGCCAGGCGCGCGCCATGGCCAAAGGCACCAAGTTTGGCCGGCAGGCGCAAGAAGCTGCCTGGCAAAGTGCTGAAGTTGACGCACTGTACCGCCTGGCCGCAGCCGGTGTGCGTGTGCCCAAGCCGTACAACTTTTGCGATGGTGTGCTGCTGATGGAGCTGGTGACCGATGCGCATGGCGATGCAGCGCCGCGTTTGAACGATGTGACATTTGCGCCCGGCGATGCACGCAAACACCACGCTGCGTTGCTGCTTGAAGTCGTGCGCATGCTGTGCGCCGGGGTGGTGCACGGCGACCTGTCGGAGTTCAATATTTTGCTGGGCTTTGAGGAGGCGGCTGACGCTGCAGCAGGGGGCGTGAATGTGCCGGTCATCATCGACTTGCCACAAGCCATCGACGCCGCAGGCAACAACCACGCAGCCCGCATGCTGTTGCGCGACGTGGCCAACCTGCGCAACTTTTTTGGCCAGTTTGCACCCGAGCTGCTTCACACCAGCTACGGCCTGGAAATGTGGGACCTGTACCAGCGCGGTGTGCTGCACCCTGACACCTTGTTGACTGGCCGCTTTGAACAAAAAGCCGGCGCGGTGGACATGCGCAGCGTGATGCGCGAGATAGACGATGCAAGAGATGAGGAATCGGCGCGGCGGGCGCGGATGGGAATGTAAGTTTGCTTTTTCCAGACTTAATATCGTCCGCGTTGCGTGTCGCGCAACACGCTAGAATAGCAGAATGATCGTATCGTTCAGGCATAAAGTTTTGCGCAAATATTTTGAGTCAGGCAGCAAAGCGGGCATACAGCCCGCGCATGCCAATCGCATCAGAATGCAGCTGGTTGCACTGGATACGGCACAAACAGTTGACGACATGAACATCCCTGGCTTTGGTTTGCATCCCTTGCAGGGCCAAGCGCTTGACCGATGGTCAATTTGGGTTAACGGTAACTGGCGTATGACGTTTGAATTCAAAGACGGTAACGCAATGGTTTTGGGCTACGAGGACTACCACTGATGGCTATGCACAATCCACCGCACCCTGGAGCGTTTATTCAGGAGGTTTATCTTGTTCCCAACGGGATCAGCGGCCGGGAGTTGGCTCAAAAACTCGGCGTCGCTGCGTCAACGCTCAATCGTGTTTTGAACGAAGCCAGCGCTGTCAGCCCGGAGATGGCTCTGCGTTTGTCCAAGGCTCTGGGTCGCACGCCTGAAAGTTGGCTGACCATGCAACATCACTACGATTTATGGCAAGCCAAAAAAACTGTCAATTTGCGAGAAGTCGCCAAAATCAAATTCAGCTTTGCCTGATCTGGCTACCGCCTGCTCGACACCACAATCCCGCCCACAATCAGCACAAAAGCCAGCACGTGATAAAGCCGAGGCAGCTCACCCAGAAATGCAGCTGACAACAGCGCTGCAATCAACGGCGTCAGGTTGGCAAAAAAGCTGGCCATGGCCGGGCCCACGCGCTGCACGCCAATGCCCCAGCAGCGGTAGGCCAGGATGGCAGGGCCGACGGCCACATACAAAAGCACGGCGGCCAGTGGCCAGCCCCATTGAATGGGAGCGTTGCTCAATGCCCACTCACCGCCTGCAAACAAGCCGGCCCAGCCCAGGCCAAAAACCATTTGCGCCATCAAGAATGCAGCCCAGTCGCTGCGGATGCTGGCAGGGTCACGGGCTGCACTGCCTGGGCGGTCAACCCGATCCACCAGCAACCAGCTGTAGAAAGCCCAAGCCACACTGGCCAGCAGCATGTACAGGTCCCCAATCACAAATGCAATGCTGGCCAATCGCGCAAAGTCGCCGCGCAGCAACACCACCATCACGCCAGCCATCGACAGCGCAGCGCCCAACAGCTGCATGCGCGAAATGCGTTGCCTGAAAAAAAGCGCGCCTGTGAGCAGCATCAGCACCGGCGTACTGGCGCCCACCAGCGTGACGTTCACGGGTGTTGAGGTGTGTAGCGCCAGATATTGCAGCGAGTTATAGCAGCCCACACCCAAAAAGCCCAGCACCAGGTAGCGCCGCCAGTTTGGCCACAGTGGGCTGCCCGGGCGCAGCACTTGCCAGGCCACAGGCAACAAAATCAAAAAAGCAATGCCCCACCGCAAAAAGTTCAGCATCATCGGGCCGATCAGATTGGCCGCCAGCCTGCCCACCACGGCGTTGCCTGCCCACAGCATGGGGGGGACAGTTAAAAGCAGGGCGGTTGGCAGCGTCAGGCGTTGGTTCATCCCACAACTTTAACAAGCGTGGCAACATGGAGGCCTTGTATTTTCAACACGCAAAACCCGAAAGACACCGATGACCACCCAAACCGCCAAAGCCGTCGTTATTCACCAGCACGGCGGGCCAGAAATGCTTCAGCTGATGGACGTACAGGTGGGAGACCCCGGCCCGGGCGAGATTCTCATTCGCCACAAGGCCGTTGGCCTGAATTACATCGACGTGTATCAAAGAAGCGGCCTGTACCCCAATGCCATGCCCTTGCAGCTGGGCATGGAAGCGTCGGGCATCGTGGAAGCCGTCGGCGAGGGCGTCACGCATCTGCAGGCAGGCGACCGCGCCGCGTACGCCAGCAACCCACCCGGCAGCTACAGCGAGCTGCGCGTGATGCCCGCCAAGTGCGTGTGCAAGCTGCCTGACGCTATCAGTTTTGAAACCGGTGCAGCCATGATGCTTAAAGGTTTGACGGTGCAATACCTGCTGCGCCGCACGCTGCCGCAAGGCGGGCTGCATGTGGGCGACTATGTGCTGTTTCACGCCGCTGCTGGCGGTGTGGGCCTGATTGCCTGCCAGTGGGCCAAGGCGCTGGGCCTCAAGCTGATTGGCACGGCAGGCTCGGACGAAAAATGCGTGCTGGCCACAGCCCACGGCGCGGCGCATGTCATCAATTACAGCACTGAAGATTTTGTCGCGCGAGTCAAGGATTTGACGCAGGGCAAAGGCGTCAAGGTGGTGTACGACTCGGTGGGCAAGGACACCTTTGACCGCTCACTCGACTGCCTGGCACCGATGGGGCTGATGGCCAGCTTTGGCAACGCGTCAGGCCCGGTCGCGCCGTTTTCACCCGGCATTCTCGGCCCCAAGGGCTCGCTGTACGTGACGCGCCAGACACTGTTTGCCCACATCACCACGCGCGAATCCACCCAGGCCATGGCCGACGAGCTGTTCGAGATGGTAACCAGCGGCAAGATCAACATCCGGATTGACCAGCGCTTTGCCCTGGCCGATGTGGCCGAGGCGCACCGAACGCTGGAGGCGCGCAAGACTACTGGCTGCACGATTTTGACGTTGTAGGGCGATGGCAGCTGGGTTTGCGCACCCTGACATACGGACCGTTTTACCCATTATTTTGCCCATCAAGCCAATTAAAATGGGCGTCAATAGCTATTTTAATAATAGCATTCAGATGATTTGCCAGCCATGGCAACCAGCAAGAAAGTCAATCGATCAGTTCGCCGCCATCGTGAAAAGGAAACGGCCCAGCGAATTGCCCGCTGGCCACTGTGTGGCTCACCATGCGTTCCCCCGCAGGCAATGCGTGCAATGCAAAACCTGGTGGCTCCAGCGTCCACATCGACGCAGCATCAGGGGACAAGTCCAGGCAAACCTGATGCGCTGGCGACGGGGTAGTCATGGCCATCGTGCCGCCAAATCGCACCTGAATGCTGCGGTGCAAGTGGCCGCAAATGATGCGTTCCACATTGGGGTGCTGGGCAATCAGGGCTTCTAGCTCGCTTGCGCCTTGCAGCAAGCCAATTGCATCCATGTGGCCAATCAGTGTTTGAAATGGGGGGTGGTGCATGGCGACTACGACTGCTTTGCCTGCATGCAGCTGCAGCTCCCGCGCCAGCCACGCAAGTCGTTTTTCACATAGCAATCCATTGCTGGCACCTGAATCGACGGTATCCAGTGCTATCAATTGCATGTCGCCGACGGCTGTGCTGAATTGCACAAAACCGATGTCACCCAAATAAGTGTGGTCAGCAAAGCTGCGGCGCAACTGGTCGCGGTCGTCGTGGTTGCCTGGCATCAGGTACACCGGCATGGGCAAGGGAGCCAGCAACTGCCGCAGATGGTCATATTCAGCAGCGCGGCCAAAATCAGTCAGATCGCCCGTGATCACAACCGCATGTGGTTGCTGGGGCAAGCGCAAAATGCTGTCTATGGCGCGGGTCAGATACGGCGCGGTTTCGATGCGTCCGTAAGCCAGCTTGCCCGGCTCGCGGATGTGCAGGTCAGTCAGTTGTAGCAGCAGGCTGGTCATGGTTTTTGAAAACTTTCATGGCTGGGCATCCATCGCTCAGGCTGGACGCGTATGCCAATCGTGTCACCCAGGTTTGCAGCGTGGTCACGACCGACATCGGCGCGCAGTGTTGTTGCAGCGCCCGCATCCAGCGTCAGCTGCACGCGGTCGCCCAAAAAGCTGCGGTGCGTCACAACGGCCTGTCCCCAGCCTGGGCTGCAGGGCCCAACTTCAATGTCTTCAGGCCGCACCAGCACCGCTTTTTGGGTTGACCAATCGGCCGGGCAGGGCAGCAGCAGGCCGCCCACAGCGACAACGTTGTCAGCACAATCTTTCCCGCTTCTTTCAAGGCGATTGACCCGCCCTAAAAACGTGGCAACAAACGGATGGCTTGGGGCACGGTACAAAGCTTCGCCATGGCCCACCTGCACAATGCGACCTGCCTGCATTACCGCCAGGCGGTCGGCAATACTAAGGGCCTCTTGCTGGTCATGCGTGACATACACCGCCGTGATGTGCAGGCGTCGCAGCATGTCGGCCAGCTCATCGCGCAGCGACTCCTTGAGCTTGGCATCCAGCGCAGTCAGTGGCTCGTCGAGCAGCAGCACTTGGGGCCTGACAGCCACGGCCCGCGCCAGTGCGACACGCTGGCGCTGGCCACCTGACAGTTCGGCGGGGCGTTTGTGCTCCAGGCCATTCAGGCGTACCAGGTCTACCAGTTCACCTACCCGTTTTGTGCGTTCGGCTTCAGGCACGCCGCGAATCTTCAAGCCATAGCCAATGTTTGCCGCCACCGACATTTGTGGGAACAGCGCGTAGTGCTGAAACACCATGCCAATGCCGCGCTGCTCAACGCTCAAGGCCGTCACGTCTTGGGTGCCGAACGCAATGCGGCTGCCAGCATCAGGCTTTTCCAGCCCGGCAATGATGCGCAGCAGGGTGGTTTTGCCGCAGCCTGACGGGCCCAGCAGTGCCAGCACTTCGCCAGGCTCAACGGTCAGTGTCGTGCTTTGCAAACCGCGTGTGCCGTCAGCATATGTCTTGGCGCAATCGGTGACTTGAATGCGTATGGGAGTTTGAATATCAAGATCCATGATGCTTTTCAACGATTTTGCCAATGGCCTGCAAGCCCCACAAGACCGGCAGGATGACAATTAAAAAAACCAGTGTGTAGGCCGAGCCAATTTCAATGCGCATCGACGCGTAACTGTCAGCCAGCCCCACGGGGAGCGTGCGGGTTAGCGGCGTGTGCAGCATCCATGTCAAATTAAATTCACCGACCGACAGCGTGAACACCATCAGGCTGCCCGCCACGATGGCTGGCAGCACGGCAGGCACCAGCACCCCCAGAAAACGTTGAGCAAAACTGGCGCCCAACGTGCGTGCCGCTTCTTCCATGGCCAGCAAATCATGGCGTTGAAAAGCCGCGCTGACAGCCCGCACCATGAACGGCAGTGTAAAAACCATGTGCCCCACCAAAATAAAACCAAAGCTCTGCCTGAAGTCGCGCATATGGCCATATGTCAAGATCAACGCCAGCGCTGTGGCCAGACCTGGCACCGCTACCGGCAACGTGAGCAGCTCTTCAAAAGCGCGTGCTGCACGGGACTTGCTGCGGGCCAGCGCATAGGCACACGGCACACCGATCAGCAGGTTGCCCACCACACACATCAGCCCCAACAGCAACGACCAGGTGACGGTGCTGCCGTACACGTCAAGCACCTCCGTCAGCCAGCGCAGCGTCAGCCCGCTTTTGATGCCGACACTGTAGTTGTTGACCAGCCCTGCCATGACGGACAGGCCAATGGGCGCGATCATAAAGAGGCTGACCACCAGCGTGACCGCGACAAGCAAGCCAGGCGTTTTGGAATGGGTGCGCATGTGCCTACACCCCCAACGCCGAAGCGCTGGTTTTATGGCTTGCTTGTGCTTCGGTCACATGCCGCGTGATGAACAAAACCAGCCACGTGATGAGCCCCAGCGTGATGGACAAGCTGGCCGCCAAGGCAAAGTTGGCGTAGTTGGTGAATTCGTTGTAAATCGTGATGGGCAACACTTCAAATTTACTGGCCAGCGTGAACGCGGTACCAAAAGCCCCCATCGATGTGGCAAAAATAATAGCACCGCACGCAATTGATGTAGGCGCTAGCTCCGGTATCCATACATCGCGCGCCACTTGCCAGCGCGATGCGCCCAGGCTTCTGGCAGCTTCTTCAAGCTGCGCGTCCATCGCGCTGGCGGCGGCGGTGTAGTTGGCAATGGCCCGCGGCAATGAAAAGTAAAGGTAGCCTAAAAACAAGCCCGTCAGCCCATATGCAAACGTGGTGCGGCCAAAGCCTGCCCATTCGGTGAGGTCAGCCACCAGGCCCTGCCGGCCGCCCAGCAAAATGATGAAAAATCCGATGATGACACCAGGAAAAGACAGTGGCAATGTCAACAGCGAAAGCAGCAATTGACGCCCTCTAAAGGTTTGCCTGCCCAGCACGATGCCTACCACCGCACCGAGTAACAGCGTCAACAACGTAATTACCAGCGACAAACTGACGGTGTTGACCAGGCTTTGCAGGTACCGGCTGTTGGTCACCACTGCGAAGTAAGTTTCCCAGCCTTTGTTTGACGGCAGCACCAGCAGCTGCACAACAGGCAGCAGCCAGAACGCCGCGAAAAATGCCACCGCTGGGGCGGCGCAAAGACTGAGAGTTCTCTTCATTTCTATAAAGCTTCCGATTGTTTTTTCTGCCTTCTTCCCCCAGGAGGGGAAGGAGCAAGAGGCAACAGCGCGCTGAGTACCCACCATTTCTTCGCTAGCTCTAGCTATTTCACCTCTTGTAAATACCGGTCAGAAAACGCTTTTTGCACAGCCGCCATGCGGGCATAGTCCACCGTTTTGGCGCGTGCGTAGTCCGCAGCGGGCAAGAAGCGTGCTTGTACATCAGCAGGCATCGGCACTGCTCGCACTGGCCTCAGGTAAGCATTGGCCCAAACCGTCTGCCCTTCGTCTGACAGCACAAAGTCCAGCACTTTTTTGCCATTGGCGGCCTGCGGGCTGTTGGCCACCAGGCTCATCACATACGGCACGATGACGGTGCCTTCGCTAGGTATCACAAACTGCACATTGGCTTTGTCTTTGTGTTTGGCGCGGTAGGCATTGAAGTCATAGTCCAGCAAAATTGCAATCTCACCCGACAGCACGCGTGCATACGAGGTTTGCTTGGGCACAATCGGCTCATTTTTTTGCAGTGCCTTGAAGTAGTCAATGCCGGGCGCAAAGTTGTCCATCGTGCCGCCACGTGCCTGGTTGACAGCCACTGCACCCACGTAGCCCACAAAGGCTGATGCCGGGTCCAGGTAGCCAATCAGTCCCTTGTATTCAGGCTTGAGCAAATCGGCCCATGACTTGGGCACTGGCTTGCCTTTGAGCGCATCCACATTGACCATGAAACCCAGCGTGCCGGTGTGGATGGTGAACCAGTTGCCCTGCGGGTCTTTGAGGCCTTCAGGTATGTCATTGAAGGCCACTGGTTTGTAAGGCGTGACCACACCGTCTTTTTGCGCCTGGATGGCAAAGGTCACACCCATGTAGGTCACGTCGGCCACCGGAGCGGCTTTTTCAGCCACCAGCTGCGCCAGCGCCTGGCCTGAGTTTTTATTGTCCGGCGGCACAGTGATGCCGGTTTTGGCCTTGATGGCCTTGAACTGGCTGGCCCAGTCGGCCCATTCGGGTGGGCAGTTGTAGCAAATGGCGGTTTGCGCCACGGCCAGGCCACTTGCGGCCAGGCCCCAGGCAAATACGGCGCTGGCGGCTATCGTTTTTAAGCCGATTTTCATGGAAAACTCCTTTTGATGGAAAAAATTGAAGGTTCGACGTCAGGTTTTCTTGGCTGAAAACTTCTTGGATTTAGATTTGGATTGGGATTTTGGTTTTGTCTGGTCTGGCGACAGGCGAGCGCATGACTCGCCCATGCGAAATGCATGGGGCAGCGTCAGGCTAGCACTCGGTTTGAGCGGCGTGCCCCGTGCCAATGCTTGGACCAGCAAGCCTGCAGCCTGGCGGCCAATTTGTGCATTGGGCTGGGTGATGGTGCTGAGCATCGGCGTCAGGTCTTGCCCAATAGCAATGCCGTCAAAGCCCACCACGCTCAAATCATCAGGCACACGCAGCCCCGCCAGGTGCGCAGCGCGCAGGCAGCGAATGGCCAGCAAATCGTTGGAACATACCAGTGCCGTCGGGCGCAAGGGCGCGCGCAGCAGCTGGGCGAGTTGGTGCGCAGCGCTTTCCACAAACGGAACTTCCATCACGCCAGTTGACTTCAAAGCACTCGCTTGCATGCCCTGTTGATAGCCGCGCAGTCGCTGCTGCGCGCGGTCAGATGCCGCCAGCTGGCCACTGACCAGGATAATGCGGGTGTGCCCCAGGGTGACCAGTCGGGCTACCAACGCGATGACGGCTTCTTCACTGTTGACAGACACACACGGATGCGCTGAATGGCGGTTGTATGCCAGTACATAGGGCAACCTGGCAAGCTTCAAACGCTTGAGGGCGCGCGACGTAGCGGGGTTGGACACCACCAAAATCATGCCTTCTACATTGCCTGCCAGCAGCAAGTTGACGGCGCTGTCTTCTTGCGCCAGCTTGTAGTCGGTGGTCATCGGCAGTATGGCGTACCCAGCGGCTGCGCTAGCACTTGCAATGCCGTCCAGACATTCGGCAAATACCGGGTTGAGCAGCGTTGGCAGTACGACACCCAGCACCCGGCTGCGCCGGGTGCGCAGCGTGCGGGCGCTGGCATTGGGCGCATAGCCCAGCGCTTTGGCAATAACTTCCACACGCTGGCGAATTGCCGGCGTCACTTTGTCGGGCAGGTTAAACACCCGCGACACTGTGGCACTGGACACACCGGCTTGCCTGGCAACTTCCTGGATGCTCATCACAACTTTCAAAGCTGGCATTAAAAATGTAATCGATTACATTTTCAGCCGGCATTGTGAAGGTGGCATGACGAAAACCGGCTGGTTTCTAGCTATTGGCTTTGTGCAAAGCAGCTGGCGCGGCAAAACCACGCCACGACATGACGTGACTACCCAGTACATCAAAACTGGAATCGCCGCCGTACACAACTGTGCCCCGTGCGCTGCGCGCACCTGCATAACTGCGAAATCGATCGCAGCCACTGAGCCAATCAGTGGTGAAAGTCATGCCTGACTTGAGCTCTACGGGGTACAACTTGCCTTGGTGCGGGTACAACAGGTCAACTTCCACGCCGTGGTTGTCGCGCCAAAAGTAAATGTCGGCGCTCAAGCCCAGGTTAAAGCGGTGTTTGAGTGTTTCCGTCAGTATCCAGGTTTCAAAAACTGCACCACGCAGGGCATGAGTTGCCAGGGCTTGCGGGTTTTCTACCCGGAGTAAATGGCAAAGCAAACCGCTGTCCAGGAAATACAGCTTGGGCATTTTCACCAGTCGCTTGCCAAAGTTTTCATGCCAAGGCTGGAGCAGGCGAATCACGTAGCTTGCCTCAAGCACGCTGAGCCACTGCCGCGCTGTGCTGGTGCTGATGCCGCAGTCAGCACCGAGCGCCTGAATGTTGAGCAGCTGTCCAGAGCGTGCAGCGCACATGAGAACAAAGCGCTCAAAACTGGCCAAATCACGAATACCCAGCACCTGCCGCACGTCACGCTCAATATAGGTTGACAAGTAGGCGCGGTGCCAGTCGGAGGGTTGAATGCTTTGCAGAGTTGTACTTCTTCTGCGCTGGTCATAGAGCGCCGGATAACCGCCCGTAAACATGACCTCATTGAGCTGAAGTGTCGAAGCCCGGCCAGTTGTCGAGATCTCGTTTAAAGACAGCGGCAGCAACTCCACCAGGCCAACACGCCCCGCAAGTGACTGCGAAATGGATTCAAGCAGCCCAAACTGCTGTGAACCGGTAATGACGAAGTCGCCCATGATGCCGCGCTCGTCCACTGCGCCCTGCAAGTAAGACAAGAGCTCTGGCGCGCGTTGAATTTCGTCAAGCACAGCGCCTTGCGGAAACTGGCTTAAAAAGGCTCGCGGGTCAGCAATGGCCACGACGCGGGTGTCGACATCTTCTAATGTGCGGTACGGCTTGTCCGAAAAAACTTGTCTAGCCAGCGTTGTTTTTCCGGACTGGCGAGGGCCAGTTAGCGCAACGACGGGAAATCCTGACGCCAAGCGCTGTACAACCGGTTTTGCCAGTCTAGAAATAACCGCAGGATGAGGACTCATTTGTACACTATGACTTTTGAAAAATCATATTGTACAAAAATCAATTTATCGGCTGCGTCGAACCCGTAAAATTTCATCCAGAATCAAACACACTGCGCCAATGCTGATGGCACTATCGGCAATGTTGAAAGCCGGGAAATGCCAGAGTGCCACATGAAAGTCCAGAAAGTCCACGACGTAGCCATACAGCGTGCGGTCAATCACGTTGCCAATCGCGCCGCCCAAAATGCAGGCCAGCGCAAAAGAAAACAGCTTTTGCCCCGGGTGAGACCGAAGCATCCAGATGATAAAAATTGCCGCTACAACACCAATGCCTGTGAACAGGTAACGTTGCCAGCCGCCTGCATTGGCCAGGAATGAAAATGCTGCACCCGCGTTGTGCACGCGAACCACGTTGAAAAAACTGGTCACATAGGTCGCATCACCCAGCTTGTAATAGCCCAGGATCAGCACCTTGGTGAACTGGTCGGCAATCAGTATCAAAAGCGCCAGGCCCAGCCAGGGCAGCATGCCACCCGATGACTTGGTAAAAGTTGTTTTGGCCATTACGCAAATGTCCTTTTCTCGCCAGGGCCAAACAGGTTGCTCGTGCATCGGCCGCAAATGGTCGGATGATCGGGGTCGATGCCGACATCGCTGCGGTAATGCCAGCAGCGCTCACATTTGGTATGAAAGCTAGCCTTAACGCTTGTTTTATATGCGCTAGCAGCTACTAAATTAATAGCGGATGTGATAAAGACGAACTTCACATCGTCACCCAGGCTTGTCAGCAGTGCGTGATCGTCAGCATCGACTTCAAGCGTGACTTCGGCTTGCAGCGATGAGCCGACCTTGCCGTCGGCACGTAGCGCTTCGATGTCTTTGTTGGCCGCATCGCGAATTTCGCGGATGCGCGACCACTTGGCCAGTAGTGAATTGTCTTGCAGCTTGAAGTCTGAATAGGTCTCCAGAAAAATCGACTCAGACGCGCCAAATGTTGCCCAGGCTTCTTCAGCGGTAAAGCTTAAAAACGGTGCCATCCACCGCAGCATGGCGTGGGTGATCTGACGTAACGCAGTCTGCGCACTGCGGCGCGCGTGTGAGTTGGCAGCTGTCGTGTAGAGCCGGTCTTTCAAAATATCGAGATAGAAAGAGCCTAAATCCTCGCTGCAATAAATTTGCAGTTTGGACACCACCGGCTGAAATTCGTAGACTTCGTAATGCGCCAGGATGTCGGCTTGCAATTGTGCAGCTCGGCTCAAGGCGTAGCGGTCAATCTCCAGCAATTCATCAAACGGCACGGCATGCTTGACGGGGTCAAAGTCGCTGACGTTGGCCATCAAAAAACGCAGCGTGTTGCGAATGCGCCGGTAGCTGTCGACCACGCGGGCCAAAATTTTGTCGTCAATGCCCAAGTCGCCTGAATAGTCCGTTGACGCGCACCATAGGCGAATAATTTCAGCCCCCAGCTTGCTTGATACCTCTTGCGGCACGATGACATTGCCTTCGCTCTTGCTCATTTTGCGGCCCTTGCCGTCAACCGTAAAGCCATGCGTCAGCAAGCCTTTGTACGGAGCGCGGTCGTACATGGCGCATGACGTCAGCAGTGAGGAGTGAAACCAGCCGCGGTGCTGGTCATGCCCTTCCAGGTACAGGTCGGCAGGCCAGGTCGATTGCGCGGCGTGGCTGTGCTTGAGCACATGGTCATGGGTGGTGCCCGAGTCAAACCACACATCCAGGATGTCAGTGCTTTTGATGTAGTCGGGTGCATCACTTCCGATGATGGATTCAGCCGTGGCTTTGCTCCAGGCTTCAACGCCGCCTGCTTCGACCATGTTGGCGGCTTGGTCCATGATCTCCATCGTGCGCGGGTGCAACTCGCCCGTGGCGGTGTGAATAAAAAACGGCAGCGGCACGCCCCAGTTGCGCTGACGGCTGATGCACCAGTCGGGCCTGCCTGCAATCATGTCGCGCAAACGGGTCTTTCCGTTTTCAGGGTAGAACTTGGTTTGCTCAATCGCGTCGAGCGCCAGTTTGCGCAGCGTTGTAGGCGCCTTGTCTTTGGTAAAGACTCCCTCGCCTTTGTCCATGCGCACAAACCACTGCGCTGCTGCGCGGTAAATCACGGGCGTTTTGTGCCTCCAGCAATGCGGGTAGCTGTGTTCAATGTTGACGGTGGCAAACAGGCGGTCGTGCTCGCGCAATTTGTCAATCACCAGCGGCGCGGCTTTCCAGATGTTCAAGCCGCCAAACAGCGGCAGGTGGTCGACATAGCGGCCGTTACCTTGCACCGGGTTCAGAATGTCGTCTGTAGCGATGCCGTTGGCGACGCACGAGTTGAAGTCTTCTACGCCGTAAGCGGGCGATGAATGCACGATACCGGTGCCGTCGTCTGCGGTGGCGTAGTCGGCGAGGAAAACCGGGCTGAGGCGTTTGTAACCTTCATCGACATCGTAAAACGGATGCATGAAGTAAAGCAACGCCAGATTTTTGCCGAGTGTGGTGGCAATGACTGTGCCGCTGAGTTGGTACCGCTCCAAACACTTTTCTACCAGTGATTCGGCCAGCATCAAGATGCCGCGCTCGGTGTCTACCAGCGCGTAGGTCAGCTCGGGGTTCAAGTTCAATGCCTGATTGGCGGGGATGGTCCAGGCGGTGGTGGTCCAGATGACAGCGAAGATGGGTTTGTCAGCGCCGACCCTCACCCCTGCCCTCTCCCCCGGGGCGAGAGGGAGTAATGCGGATTCTTCGCCCCCTCTCCCGAGCACGGGAGAGGGCTGGGGTGAGGGCAGCCCAAATGCCGCCCAAACCTTTTCAGGCTCAAAGGCCTTAAACCCCACATCCAGCGTCTGAGATTTTTTGTCCGCGTATTCAATTTCAAATTCAGCCAGCGACGAGCCGCAGTCAAAACACCAGTACACCGGCTTCAAGCCCCGGTACACAAAGCCGCGTTCCATGATGCGCTTGAGCGCGCGAATTTCATTGGCCTCGTTCGCGTAGTCCATCGTGCGGTACGGGTTGTCCCATTCGCCAAGAACGCCTAGTCGTTTGAAATCTTCCAGTTGCCCTGCAATTTGCTCTGTAGCGAAGGCGCGGCTTTTTGATTGCACCTCGTCGCGGCTTAGATTGCGTCCATGGAGCTTTTCGATAGCGTTTTCAATCGGCAAGCCGTGGCAGTCCCAGCCCGGCACGTAAATCGCGTCCAGCCCTTTGAGCTGGCGCGCTTTGACGATCATGTCTTTCAAGATTTTGTTGACCGCGTGGCCGATGTGAATCTTGCCATTGGCATACGGCGGGCCATCGTGTAGTACGAACTTGACGGCGCCAGCCCGCGCCAAACGCAGCTTTTTATAAATGCCCTTGTCGTCCCATTCTTTGACCCAATTGGCTTCACGTTTGGCCAAATCACCGCGCATGGGAAACGGTGTGTCGGGCAGGTTCAGGGTGCCGCGGTAATCGGGTTTAACGTCATCAGAAGTGGTGTCTGTCATGGCAAGCGCTCAGGTTTGTCATTGCGAACTGAAGCCGCAATTTAGAAAGTCAGGAGATGGAAACGCAGCATTACGGGTCGAACCCGCATTGACAGATCGTTTAAATTCGATCGCGGGTGGTCTGACGGGTGGTTTCAACATGCATCGCAGCAAATTTTGTATTGAAAAACGCACGTGCTTCATCACAGTCATTGGCAATGCCTTTTTTAAGCGCATCCAGACCGTCGTACTTCAATTCATCATGCAGTTTGTGCAGCAGTTCCACGCGCACGATTTTACCGTAGCCTCCGTCGGGGCCCAACGCGGCAGGCCAGTCCAGACAATAGGTCTCCAGCAAAACACGGCCGCCATTCACATCATCTGCTTCAATCGATGGGCGAATGCCCAGATTGGCCACCCCGATCAGTGGCTTGTCAGTCAGACCAAACACATGCACCGCAAAAATGCCGCTGGCCGCCGGGTTCCAGTGCGTAAAGCGCAGGTTCAGCGTGCGAAAGCCCAAATCACGCCCCAGCTTGCGGCCATGCACCACGTGGCCTGAGATGCTGTAGGGCCTGCCCAGCAAACTGGCGGCGTGTGCCATGTCACCGGTTGCAAGCGCCTGCCGAACGGCCGAGCTGGACACGCGTGTGCTCTGCACCTCGTAACTGTTCATGCGGGCAACGTCAAACCCCATTTGCTGGCCAGCTGCATCCAGCATGGCGTAACCGCCTGCGCGCTTGCTGCCAAAGCGAAAGTCATCACCCACCAAAATGTATTTTGCGCCCAGGCCCTGCACCAGGACATCGTTGATAAATGCTTCAGGGCTTTGGCTGGCCAGGCGCGCATCAAATGGCAGCACCACCGTCTGGTCAATGCCGCAGGCAGCCAGTTCGGTCAGTTTGTCGCGCAGCGTGGCAATACGCGGAGGTGCCAACTCGGGCTTGTGGGCCAGCGCTGCAAACCAGTCGCGTGGATGCGGCTCAAAGGTCATCACGCAGCTGGGTACACCCCTGTGCTGCGCCTCGTTTTTAAGCAATGCCAGCATCGCTTGGTGACCCCGGTGAACGCCATCAAAATTGCCAATTGTCAGGGCACATGTACGCGCAAGCTGTGGGTGGCGATAACCGCGAAAAACTCTCATTGCCTGATTATCGTTTCAATAGCACGGCTGTCAGGTCAATCCACTGCAGCGCTTTGTTTGTCATGATTTACCTGTAATATCCAAAGCTGGCGTGACAGCGTGTTTCCATTTTTGGACGGAGGTCAGGTTTTGAAGGTTTTAAAGCTCTCAGCGCAAGGTTTGCCGCAGTCGTGGATCAGCCTTGAAGAAGCCGTGCTTCACTATGCATCTGACGAGGTGCGTTGGGAAATGGGCGCGCGCGTGGCAACCTTTCATGGTGGTCACAATGCCATCACCGGCAACCAGTCGATCATCACCGTCAACAGCATCATCGGCACCAAGGGTGTGCCAAAGATCAATCCGTTTGAACTCAAACCCGGCCTGACCAACAGCAAGCTTTTTGTGCGTGACCGCAATGTGTGCGCCTACTGCGGCAATCATTTCGATGAAGAAGACCTGACGCGCGAACACATCATTCCGTTTGCGCAAAAGGGCATCGACACCTGGATGAATGTTGTGACGGCCTGCCGGGCCTGCAACCACCGCAAAAGCAGCCGAACACCCGAGCAGGCCGGAATGCCGCTGCTGTACACGCCGTATGTGCCCAGCCTGTGGGAAGACTTTATTTTGCGCAACCGCCGGATTTTGGCGGACCAGATGGAGTTTTTGATGGCGCATATCCCCAAGAGCTCACGTCTTCACGGGTGAAGAATCAAGGCTGAGTAACTTGATAATGAAGTGCCGATTGGCCTGAAGACTAATAAAAATAAGCGCTACTAGCTATTTTTAAAATAGCGCGGCAGCAGCGATGCTATTGACCAGTCGCAGTCACGCCGCAAGTCACAACAAACGTCACGGTCGAGCCTGCGTTGAAGGTGGGCGTGATGACCAGCCCACTGCTTTGCAGTACGCTCATGCTCAGCGGGGACGGGCAACTGGCTACGCCCGCGGTAACGGCGCAGGTCACTGTTGTGCAGTTCAGGCCGGTTGCGACAGGGTCTTTCAAAACAGTCCCCGGCGCAGCGCTGCCGCCCAAATTGGCCACAGTGATGGTGTAGCTGGTGGTTTGCCCGGCAACCAGTGCATTGCCGCCATTGGTTTTGGCAACAGTCAAGGTAGTAGTGCCGCCGGTGACTGTCACGTCCTCCTGCGTGGAAGCGCTTGACGGGTAATTGCTGCCGGGCACTGCGCCGCCCGGGGTGTAGATGCCACCAGGAGACACCTGTGTTGCGACCGCACTGCGAAACGGATCCAGATAACTGACCGTGGCACTGTTCTGGTACGTGCTGCCCAATGTTGGGCTGACGCCTTCACCATTGATCACCGCCGTCAACGTGAAACTGACTGTTCCATTGTTTGGCAACAAAAATGAATTTGTTAGCAAGTTGCTGCCGGGCGTACCAATGGTCACCGTGCGTGTACCGCTGCCAGTGGTGGGGGAGGCCGGCCCTGCCGCTCCGCCCAAATAATCGATGCCAATGGCGTTCAATGGTGCAACGGTTGGCGTGTAATAAAAAGGCGCTTGCAAAGTGTCCTGCACGATCACCCCGGCTGCAGCACCGCCTCCACCACCACTGTTGGCAACCGTGATCACATACAGCGCTGTATTCGACGCCGGAAAGACAACCAGAGGCGTTGTGGTGCGCTTGGTGGTCACCAGCTGCGGCAGGCAATTGCCCGCCAGGGATGGCGTGGTGGGAACAAAAGGCACTGTGGCAGCCGCGCCCCCGCCCGAGCCTGAACCGTAGCGGTTGGTGATGG
Organism: Polaromonas sp.; assembly: GCA_025362315.1. Classification (GTDB taxonomy): domain Bacteria; phylum Pseudomonadota; class Gammaproteobacteria; order Burkholderiales; family Burkholderiaceae_C; genus Polaromonas. The sequence continues at coordinate 17,223 of JANYGP010000036.1, read as the reverse complement.
TGGTGTCTGCCTGAGGAAAGTTTGCCCCGGAAGCGCCGCCATTGACCTGCACCCCTGTCAGCGCAGTGTTGGACGAGCGCACCACTGCGCCGCCCCCACCCCCACCGCCGGGCCCCTGAGTTTCATTGAGTCTGAGTGCAGTGGTGCCCACCACGCCACCGGTGCCGTTCCAGCCAGTGTTGCCGCCTTCTCCACCATTGGCCAATACGCTGGCAAATCCAGGATTGGCGCTGCCCGTCAACACCACAATGGTGCCTCCCGCGCCCCCGCCGCCTGCTGCATCCCTGCCGCCTGGCAAGCCGTTTTGACCATTGGCCAAAAGGCTTCCGCCACCAGTAATCGCGCCAGCGCGAAGATAAATGATCCCGCCACCGTTTCCGCCTGCTGCCTGGGGAATGGCGATGTTGTCGCAGGCGTTGTTGCTGTCACCCGCGCCGCCGCCGCCGCCCATCAGCAGTTGCGAGACCCCGGGCGCCAGCGTGCCACCGCCCAGCCCCCCCACCGCCCGCGCGCCATCCCCGTTGCATGCTAAAAATGGATTCGGGTTGCCACCGGTAAATGAAACGCAGGAACCGCCCGCGTTGTAAAACGCAAATGAGTTACCGCCCAGCCCACCCTGGCCAACATTGGATCCGCCGCCACCGCCTGTGTTGTGCTGCGTGCCGCCACCGCCCGCATTGCCCGGTGCACCTCTGGCCAGATCCAAACTGGCGGGATAACCCGAACTGCCAAGGTCTACAAAGCCGTAAGCCACCTGTTCAGCCGTGCCACCGGTCAAACGCCGGATGTAGCGCGGTGTTCCGGCAACACCCTCGCCCTTGAAACCGCCGACATTGTTGTTTGCTGTGTTGTTGCCACCACAGGCTTCGCCATTTCCGGCCAGGCCACCGGGCGCAGCTGCATAGTCGACAGCGCCTGTGATGACGTTGTTGGGCACACCACCTGCGCCCCGAAATCCAGTTTTTGAAACATCAATGGTGGTGTTGTTCATGTTGAGCGTGCCTGCAACATCCAGCACCGCAACACCTCCTGTTTCGCCATTCCAGTCGGGTGGCGAGAGGCTTCCACCGGGCAGCGTGAGATTTGAAAATTGCGGCACGCGAATGACCTGAAAGCGGCGGTTGCCATTCTCAAAGGCGCCTGTGCCTGCTGAAGGAGCGGCCCGGGTGTAGGTGGCGCTGAGGTTTTGGTCCAGCGTGATGCTGGTGCCCGCCACACTCGCGACCCGCCTGAATTCATAAATGCCGGTGTTGTTCAAGTTAGACCAGCCACGGCCCGTGCTGCCATCACCATACGCAACCGAGTTGGCGTTGTTGATGAAAGCATCCTGAATCTGGATGATCATGACAAGGTTGCCTGGCGTCAGCAAGGCAGTGCCCGCATTGACGCCGGTGCGGATGGCGCCGACCTGAACCACCGCCTGGCCTGCATTGGCAGTGGCTGCACCGGGGAAGTAAGACGGTGCAATCAGCGTGGGGCCGTCCAGCCCCGGAGTGCCGCATGAAGTGACTTGTGCATGACCAGGCTGGCTGGCAAGAAAACTGCCGAGCAAGCCCAGAACTGCAAAAAAACGTCGGAAGCTTCTTTTCTGCAACAACATGACTGCCAGACTCACAAGTTACTAATACGGACTTGAGTGTAGTTTGCGGCTAACCAGTCAGCTTGTTTTTGACCAAATGTATGACAGATTCGTCGAATCCTTCACGCAAATACGCCAGCCGTGTCGTGCATGTTGGCCGACACTTCACTCAGGTGATGCGATGTGTCGCCAAAGCTCATTTCCAGTTGCGTCAGCTTTTTAAAATAATGGCCAACGATGTACTCGTCTGTCACCCCAATGCCGCCGTGTAGCTGCACGGCTTCTTGCCCCACTTTGCGCATCGACACACCCAACTGGTATTTGGCCCGGGCCATGGCAGCAGAGCGTTCAGCAGCCGGGGCATTGAGCTTCAAGGCTGCGTAATAGCTCATGGAACGGGCCAGCTCCAGCTGCATTTTCATGTCAGCCACCCGGTGGCGCAGGGCCTGAAAGCTGCTGATGACGACGCCAAACTGTTTGCGCGTGTTCATGTACTCAACCGTTACGTCCAACGCCTTTTCCATCACGCCCACACCTTCAGCGCAAGCTGCGGCAATCCCAATGTCAATGGCGTGGGTGAGCGCCGTCAAACCATCAAGCGTGACCAGCGTGGCCGGTGCATCAGCAAATGTGACTTCAGCCGCCCGTGAGCCGTCTTGCGTCACAAACCCACGCGCGGCAACACCGCTGGCTTGGCGGGCCACCACAAACAACGCCATCGCACCGTTGAGCATGGCTGGGACCAAATAGGCGTCTGACTGGTCGCCCGCTGACACTATACTTTTAGTAGCAGTAAGCGCATATGAATTGTGCGCTACAGTCGCTTTTGCTTCACATTTAGACAGGTTGTAGCGGCTGGCGCGCTCTTGCCAGGCCAACACCACCAGTGCGTCGCCACTGGCAATTTTTGGCAGCCATTCGGCCTTGACGGCTTCAGGCGCATACCCTGCCAACACGGCGCTTGCAATCAAGCTTTGTGCCAGCGGCTCCAGCACCATGCCGCGCCCCAGCTCTTGCATCACCACCATGCCGTCAACAGGCCCTAGGCCCATGCCGTCGTGGGTGTCAGGTACGTACAAGCCAGTTAGCCCCAGCGCAGCCATTTCGCCATAGGCCTCGCGTGAAAATCCAGCTGAATTGGCCGTGCCGGTTATCGCGCGGCGCCGGTCAAATGTGTACGCTTTTTCTACCCACTTGCGGGCAGCGTCGCGCAGTTGCTCTTGGTCGTCGGTGAAATCAAAATTCATGGCTTGTCCTGAAAAATTTAGCCCAAAACAACTTGCGAGACGATGTTGCGCTGCACTTCATTGCTGCCCCCGTAAATGGTGGTTTTGCGCATGTTGAAGTATGTGCTGGCCAGCGGCGCGTTGCTGACAGCGCCGCCTGGAAAGTTGCCTTGCCAGCCGGCCTCCATGGCTTCTTCAATAAACGGCAGGCTGAACGGCCCGGCGGCCAACATCATCAGCTCGCTGTAGCGCTGCTGAATTTCGCTGCCGCGTATTTTCAGCAAGCCAGCAATATCCAGCGAGCTTTTGCCGGTGTCTTCAGCTGACAACACGCGCAGCACCATCATCTCCAGCGCCACCACATCGACTTCAAGCTTGGCAATCTCGTCCCGAAAGCGCGTGTCGTCGTACACGCCTTCAGCTTTGGCGATGCGTTTGAGGCGCTCCAGCTCCCGCTTGGCGCGGTTTACGTCGGCAATGTTGGTGCGCTCATTGCCCAGCAGGTATTTGGCGTAAGTCCAGCCCTTGTTTTCTTCGCCAATCAGGTTGTTGGCGGGCACCTCAACGTTGTCAAACCACACTTCATTGACTTCTGCTTCACCATCGATCAACACAATGGGCCGCACACTGACGCCGGGCGACTTCATGTCAATCAGCAAAAAAGAAATACCAGTTTGCGGCTTGCCATCACTTGACGTGCGTACCAGGCAAAAAATCCATTCGCCATACTGGCCTAAAGTAGTCCAGGTTTTCTGGCCGTTGACGATGAATTTGTCGCCAACCCTTTCGGCCTTGCATTTCAAAGATGCCAGGTCTGAACCTGCACCCGGCTCGCTGTAGCCTTGGGACCACCACACATCGCCGCTGGCAATGCCGGGCAGAAAGCGCTGCTGTTGCTCGGCATTGCCAAACGCCATGATGACCGGTGCCACCATCACCGGACCAAACGGTATGACGCGGGGCGCGCCGGCCAACGCACATTCTTCTTCAAACAGATGCTTTTGAATTGCATTCCAGCCCGGGCCGCCAAATGCCTTGGGCCAGCCGTAGCCCAGCCAGCCCTTGGCGCCCAGAATTTTGGCCCAGCGCTGGTGGTCGTCACGCGTCAATCGCAAGGCGTTGTGCACCTTGTGTGCAATGTCGGCCGGCAAGTGGGCATGAACCCAGGCGCGTATGTCTTCGCGAAAGGTTTGCTCGTCTTGTGTGAAAGCTAAATCCATGGGAGCTCCGTGCTTGAATGATCCACGGTTTTAGCACGAATATCCATTTGCGCTTGTCAACGCCGGGACTTATCCGCCTCGGTCGCCCGACTGTCCGGGCGGCAGGATTGAATCAACGGTGATGCCCAGTTGTTCGCTGATATGGGCCACTTGCCCGCGCAACAAATCGTTGTCCGCTCGCAGGCGTGCCAGCATGTTTTCAAGCAGTGTCACCCGCGCCAGCAAATCAGACGACTCGGCTGCCAGGGGCGCGTTGGCCAGCATGGCATCAATGTCTGGCTCGCCGCACAGCAGATGCGTCCAGCGCTGCTCCCGTGCACCTGGCATGCGCGGCAACTTCAGAACTGTGGCCTGGCCGCCGTTGTCGCCACGATCTTTCAGGTCTTGCAGCACCGCCTCAGTGGCAGCAAGGTCTGCAAATTTATACCAGCGCTCGGCATTGCCACGCAGCTCGGCGGGTGTTTGCGGGCCACGCAGCATCAAAAGGCCCAGCAGCACCGCCTGGGGTTCGGTCACGCCCGCTGCGCGCTGAAAGTTGTGTTCGAAGCGGGGCACCCGGCTGGAGCTGGCCTCAAACACCAGGCTCAGCGCTTTCAGGGCTGCAATCGCTGCACCGGCTTCGTCGCTTGTCACTTCCATCAGCGGCTCGCGGCTGGTTTTTTGATTGCAGCCCAGCACCAGAGCGTTCAGGCTGAGCGGGTAGCTGTCGGGTACGGTGCGGGCTTTTTCCATCAGGGTGGCCAGCACACGGGCTTCAATTGGGGTCAACAGTCTGAGTGTCATAAATAGAACGGCCTGAATAGTGCGTCATAAACTAGCAGGGTATGCAAAAAGTAGAAAAAAACATTGTTATTTTGATCTCGGGAGACGGCTCCAACATGGCAGCCATTGTGCAGGCTGCAAAAAAAGAAAAATGGCATGACAGCCTGGGCGCATGCGTTGCATGCGTCGTCAGCAACCGGCCTGACGCCAGGGGACTTGCAGCAGCTCAAAGTCTGGGGATTGCAACGCAGCTAGTTGACCACAGCCAATACCCCTCTCGCGAAAAGTTTGATGCAGCGCTGGCAGATGTCATCGATTCATACCATCCGGCGTTGCTGGTACTGGCGGGCTTCATGCGGATTTTGACACCCGGATTTGTGGCGTACTACGCGGGCCGTCTGGTCAATATTCACCCGTCGCTGTTGCCAGCATTTGCCGGGCTGAACACCCACCAGCGGGCCATTGATGCAGGTTGCACGGTTGCGGGTGCGACCGTGCACCAGGTCACGGCCGAACTGGACCACGGGCATATCCTGGCGCAGGCTGTGGTTCCCATCCTGCCAGGCGATACCGCTGCAACCCTGGCAGCGCGTGTGCTGGTGCAAGAGCATCTTCTTTACCCAAAAGCGGTTCGTGCTTTGCTATACAACCAATAGCCGTCAGCGCCCATATTAATTGGGCTTGCATGCTAATTCGCATGTGTTGAATCCAATTCAACCGCCAGGGCGTATTCATTGCAGCCGCTGAAATTCATGTTATGGCGGCAATGTGTTCAACCTCGTTCAATCTCAACTCACAACTTCAGGATATTTATGAAATTCTCTCGCAAACTTGCTTCGGTATCTTTTGCAGTCATGCTCGGTCTGGGCGCTGCCACATCTTTTGCCCAAGTGATGGTGGGCGGCGCGCCCATGCTGGCTTCCAAAGACATCATTGACAACGCTGTCAACTCCAAAGACCACACCACCCTGGTCGCCGCAGTCAAGGCAGCTGGCCTGGTTGACACGCTGAAAAGCGCTGGTCCGTTCACTGTGTTTGCACCGGTCAATGCGGCGTTTGCCGCATTGCCAGCTGGCACCGTAGACACGCTGCTCAAGCCTGAAAACAAAGGCATGCTGACCGGCATCCTGACGTACCACGTCGTGGCAGGCAAGATGGATGCGGCATCATTGTCCAAAGCCATCATGGACGGCGGCGGCAAAGCAACCCTGAAAACAGTTGCCGGCGGCAATCTGACTGCCATGACCTCTGGCGGCAAAGTCATGGTGATGGATGAAAAGGGCGGCACGGCCACTGTGACCATTGCTGACGTGTACCAGTCCAACGGCGTGATTCACGTGATTGACAAGGTGCTGCTGCCGAAGTAATTTCGGGTTCTTTCCCCCGCTGGAGGAATGGCAGGGGGGGGGCCGCGCGATGCATGCAGCTTTTCAGCGCTTGCCTCCACCCCTCCTCTCCCCGGCAAGGGAGGGAGTCAGTTCAATTGATGCAGTGCTGCTTTCACAATACTCGCTGCATCCACTTGAAAGAACGCTCTCAACGCCGCACGCGTGTCGCTTCGGCCAAAGCCGTCGGTGCCCAGCGTTGTGTAGCTGCGGCCTTGGGGCAACCAGGCACGGATGCTCTCCGGCACAGCCCGGACATAGTCTGTTGCAGCAATGATCGGGCCCCGGCTTTGTTGCAGTTGCTGCTCGACAAATGATTCTTCCACACCAGCCGCAGCTGCGCCGTCCCGCGCGAGTTCGCTCCAGCTGGTGACGCTGAAAACCGTGACATCAATAGCCATCGCCGCCAGTTGCTCGGCGGCTTTGACCACTTCGGTCAAAATGGCGCCTGAACCCATCAAGGTGACGTTTTTAACGATCTTAGACGGATAATTAGTGCTGTAGCCTATATCATTCGGGCGTAAACAGCTACTTAATTTATAGCAGCCACGAATGATTTCGGCTTCGCTGCCGGTGACCAAATCAGGCTGGGCGTAGTTTTCGTTCATCATCGTGATGTAGTAAAAAACGTCACGTTGCTCCACCATCATCTCGCGCATGCCATGGTCAATGATGACGGCCAGCTCGCAGGCAAATGCCGGGTCATAGGCTTTGCAGTTGGGGATCGTGGCAGCGACCAGGTGGCTGGTGCCGTCCTGGTGTTGCAGGCCTTCACCGCTGAGCGTGGTGCGCCCTGATGTGGCACCCAGCAAAAAGCCGCGCGCCCGCTGGTCAGCTGCGGCCCAGATCTGGTCGCCCACGCGCTGAAAGCCAAACATTGAGTAGTAAATGTAGAAGGGAAGCATGGCCAGGCCATGCACGCTGTAGCTGGTGGCCGCTGCTGTCCAGCTGGCCAGTGCGCCGGCCTCGCTGATGCCTTCTTCCAAAATTTGCCCGTCCATGGCTTCGCGGTAGCTGAGTACCGAGCCGATGTCCTCAGGCGCATAACGCTGGCCGACGCTTGAATAAATGCCAACCTGCTTGAACAGATTGGCCATGCCAAAAGTGCGCGCTTCGTCGGCCACGATGGGCACGATTTTTGGGCCGAGTTCAGTGTCTTTCAGCAGCCCACCCAGCATGCGCACAAAGGCCATGGTGGTGCTCATTTCCTTTCCATCTGCCTGCATCGCAAAGCTGGCGTAGGCGGGTAGGGCAGGGATATTCACAATTGCCGCGCTGGTGTCGCGCTTGGGCAAATAGCCGCCTAGCGCCAGCCGTCGGGCATGCAAATATTGCATCTCGGGGCTGTTGGCATCGGGCTTGTAAAAGTCAATCCGCGTGGCTTGCTCATCAGTCAATGGCAGGTTAAAGCGGTTTCTGAAACCAATCAGATCGGTCTCGTCAAACTTCTTTTGCGAATGGGTGGTCATCTTGCCCTGGCCCGCGCTGCCCATGCCGTAGCCCTTTTTGGTGTGCGCCAGAATCACGGTCGGCTGACCTCTGTGGGCGGCGGCAGCGGCGTACGCGGCGTGGATTTTCACCAGGTCATGCCCGCCGCGTTTGAGGCGGTCAATCTGCTCATCTGTCATGCCCTGGGCCAGTCGCGCCAGCTCGGGGTTTTGGCCGAAAAAAGTGTCGCGGTTAAAGCGGCCGTCCTTGGCGGCAAAGGTTTGCATTTGGCCATCTACCGTGTTGGCAAAAGCGCGTGCCAGCGCGCCCGTCGTGTCGCGTGCAAACAGGCCGTCCCAGTCGCTGCCCCACACCAGCTTGATAACGTTCCAGCCAGCACCGGCAAACAGCTTTTCAAGCTCGTCAATGATGCGGCCATTGCCGCGCACCGGGCCGTCCAGCCGCTGCAAATTGCAGTTGACCACCCAGACCAGGTTGTCCAGGCCTTCGCGGGCAGCCAGCGTCAGGGCGCTCATCGATTCAGGCTCGTCCATCTCACCATCGCCAAACACGCCCCACACTTTTCTGGTGTTGCAGTCCAGCAAACGCCGATGCGTCAGGTAACGCATCAACCGCGCATGGTAAATCGAGCTGATCGGCCCAATGCCCATCGAGCCGGTGGGGAACTGCCAAAAGTCGGGCATCAGATACGGATGCGGGTAACTGCACAGGCCTTGGGCATCACCGGATGTCAACTCTTGCCGGTAAAAGCGCAAGTCGTTCTCGGTCAATCGACCTTCGAGGTAGGCGCGTGCATACACACCCGGCGCGCTGTGCGGCTGAAAAAACACCAGGTCGCCGCGGTGCTGACCTTCGTTCAAACCCTCACGCGCTTTGAAAAAATGATTGAACCCGGTTTCAAACAAATCTGCCGCGCTGGCATAACTGGCGATGTGCCCACCCAGCTCACTTGACCCGCCAGACTCGGCTTGATTGGCCCTGACGACCATGGCCAGCGCGTTCCAGCGCATCAGCGCGGCGATGCGCTCTTCAATTGCCAAATCGCCCGGAAAAACGGGCTGCTCATCGACATGAACGGTGTTGACATACGGTGTGCACAGCTCAGGTTGCCAGCCAATGCGCTGGGTGCGCGCACTGCGGCTCAGGGCATCCAGCACCTGGCGCGCACGGGTGGGGCCTTGCGTGGCGACCAGCGCCTCAAATGCAGCTAACCATTCGGCTGTTTCTTGCGGGTCCGGGTCGGTGTGCGTGTCAGTGTCAAAGTGTTGATGGTCAATATTCATATCACCCCTACTTTACGCAAAAACTTGCCAAAGGTGCTGCCTTGATCAAAGGCGAAAGTTGATTGAAGCGGCATAAAATGCCGGCATCTATGGTTTTTGAACGACATGCAGCTTGATTCAACCGATTTGAAGATTCTTGACGAATTGCAGCGTGATGGTTCGCTGTCCAACGTTGAACTTGCCCGGCGTGTGCATTTAAGCCCGTCTCCTTGCCTGGCGCGCGTCAAAGCGCTGGAATCTGCCAGGGTGATTGACCGCTATGTGGCCATTGCCAATGCGGCAGCGCTTGGCTTGGGGTTGAGTGTTTTTATATCCATCAGCTTGAGGAGCCAAAACAAGGACGCACTGGCCGAGTTTGAGCGCTGCATTGCCGAGCACGACGAGGTGATGGAGTGCTATTTGATGACTGGCGACAGCGATTATTTGATTCGTGTGGCGGTGGCTGACATCGGCGCATTGGAAAAATTTATCCTGAACCAGCTGACGCCGATACCGGGCATTGAAAAGATTCGCTCCAGTTTTGCGCTGAAGCAGGTGAGGTACAAAACTGCGTTGCCTTTGCCAGCTGCATAAAACGTGATTGCTATTTAATTAGTAACTGCTGACGCCCGTATTCATTGGTCTATAGACGTAACAGATATCTGAAAGAGCATAAAAACGACCTGAAAACGCTGTTTTGTCTGATTGCGGCCCTTTGTTCGCGGCTGCAATTGCCTTGGCTTATTTGCCCACACCCGCAGCCGCCATGCCATCGTTAAAGGTTTTGAAAAAGCCGTCGTAGCCACCATTAGCTTCAGCAAATCGCAGCGGCTTGACCCGCTCCACCAGGATTTCCGTGGCGTTCGGCGAGTCGGTCAGAATGCCCATCACCTCGGCAATGAACTCTTTGAGCGGCATGGCGTGTGGGTCATTCGCCTGGCGTGCACCCATCAGTTCGGTTTGCACATACGGCGGGGCCAGCTCCAGCACCTGCACATTCGTGTCCTTGAGCTGATAGCGAAGTGCCTGGGTGTACGAATGAATCGCTGCTTTGGTCGCGCTGTAGGTGGGCGTGGTCGCCAGCGGCAAAAAGGCCAGGCCCGATGAGACCGTCATAACCGTGGCTTGCGCCTGCTTGAGCAGCAGCGGCAGCAGCGCCGCATTCAAACGAATCGGCCCCAGCAAGTTGGTCGCGATGGTGGTTTCAGCCGTGCTCAGCGACTGCGTTTGCACATCCTCCCTCAGCATGATGCCCGCGTTGTGTATCACCACATTGAGCGCCGGATAATTTTGTTTAACTTGCGCCGCAAAACGCTCAATGTCGCCAGCGCTGCCAACGTCGAGCACGCTCGATGCCATGCCGGGGTTCGCGGCTGTGACCTCGTCCAGCAGCGCCTGGCGGCGGCCTGCAATGATGACCTGGTTGCCCAGCGCGTAAAAAGCTTCAGCCAGCGCGCGGCCAATGCCACTGGCACCGCCAGTGATCAAAATCGTGTTGTGAGTCGTTTGCATAAGGTGTGTCCTGGAGATAGATCAATGAAAGAAGCCATAGTAAAACTTTCGCAAACTAAAAGGAAGTAGGCGCTTGAAAGTGGCATACTTACCCAAAAGAGAGTGAAGAATTTATATGGTCAAAACCAGCTCACCAACACAAATCCTGCCTGGCCAGTCACCGCTGGTCAACACCGTAGACCCCGAGCTGCAAGCGCTGGTCAGGGACATCATTGGCAGAGTGGCCGACAAGTGGACCATGCTGGCTCTGGAAACCCTCGAAGAGCACGGCAAGCTGCGCTTTACCCGGCTGGGCGAGTTGATCGGCGATGTCAGCCAGAAAATGCTGACCAAAACCCTTCGCCAGATGGAACGCGATGGCTTGGTACTGCGCAACGTGTTTCCTGTCATACCGCCGAGGGTTGAATATCAGCTGACGCCCCTGGGCCAAAGTCTGGGTGCAGCTTTTTGCGGGGTGTGGACCTGGGCCGATGAAAACCGTCAAACCATTTTGGATGCCAGAAACGCATTTAAAAAAAGGGCTGAACTGTCCACTGAATCTTGACAAACTTATTCGGGCCAGCCGATATTGCTCGTTGAGTGAAATCATTCGCAAAAAAAGCCGCATTCGCGGCTTTTTTTCTTGTAATTGGCTTAAAACTATTGCAGCTCAATCTTTGCAGCAGCAATCGCCTTGGCCCATTTTGCTGTCTCGGTCTTGCTGCGCTGCGCCAGTGCTTCAGGCGTGCCAGGCTCAACTGCAAAGCCTATGCCTGCAAACTTTTCCTGAATGTCTTTGCTTTGTGCGGCGGCGTTGATGGCTTGGTTGAGCTTGGCGATGATGTCTGGCGGCGTGCCTGCGGGTGCAAACATCGCAAAGTACGCGATCAGCTCATAGTCTTTCAAGCCCAATGCTTCGTTGACGGTGGGCAGCTCGGGGATGGCGGCCGAGCGCTTGCTTGACGTGACGGCCAGGCCGCGCACTTTGCCGCCCTTGACTTGCGGCAGCATCACGCCAAAGTCAGCGGTGAACATCATCACCTGGCCGCCAATCAGGTCCGTCATGGCGGCCGGTCCACTCTTGTACGGCACGCTGGTGATGTCCATGCCTGTCATGCCGGCCAGCATTTCAGACGACACCAGTTGCGACGTGCTGGCGCTGGCGACTGTCAGCAAGCCAGCTTTGGTTTTGCCCAACGTGACCAGCTCTTTGAGGGTTTTGACCGGCACGTCGTTGTTCACCGCGACGATCAGCGGGAGTGAACCCATGTAACCCAGTGGTGCAAAGGCAGTGTCCTGGTCATAGGGCAGCTTTTTCATCAGGCTTTTCAGCGCTGCATTGGTGCTGTTGGTGCCAATCAAAATGGTGTATCCATCGGCAGGCGCCTTGGCAACAGCATCAGCGCCCAGCATACCGTTGACGCCGGGGCGGTTGTCCACCACGATGGTCTGGCCCAGTGTCTCGCTCATTTTGGCGGCAAAGGCACGGCCAATCTGGTCAGTGGCACTGCCTGCAGCAAACGGCACGATGGCCTTGATGGCTTTGTTTGGGTAAGCCTGGCCAAAGGCACTGAAGGACATGGCACCCAGGGACACGGCAGTTACCGCCGCAACGATCAGCAATTTGAACTTCATGTTTGTCTCCGTTTAAACCAGTTAAAAATTATTTGTCAGGTGCGCGGTCAATTGTCAGGCTCAAAACAGCAGAGCCAAGACATTTCCCATGTGCGTCCAGACGCAGCGATTGGGTCACTCCGCCGTCCAGCGCATTGAGCAGTACGAAGTTTAATGTCCCCAACTGGGGCAGGGCGTAACGCAGGACGTCTCCTTTCACGATGCCCGTGAAATGCAGTTTTACGCGCTCGGCTGTGACTTGGCGTTCAAGAATTGCAAAATCTTTGATGTCGAATGCAAGCACTGACAGCGTAGAGCGATTGCCTTTGTCTCCAGCGCGTGCCGAAGCGATGTCCCTTAACAGCATTCAGGCCTCCAGAAAATTCACAGATGTTTGCACCCACTCACGCGAAACCAGCACAGAAGCGGCTGCAATGACTTCGCGCACCGACTGCGTTACCCCGCCGCCACTGGCCGGGCCGTTCAGGTACAGCGCTTCAACTTCATGGGCAACTTGCTCTGCTTCAGCCCGCGTCTGAACGCGCATCGCCGCGCGGGCGCGGACTTCATAGGGCTCGTAACCAGTGGCCAGTGCCTGTCCGTGTATTGCGTTGATGCCAATCATCTCAAAGCGGCTGTCCAGCGCATGGATGCCTGCCAGGCGCACTTTGAGCACATCCAGAGCCAGCTGCCCACGCGCCTGCGCACCCAGGCCCGCGTACGAGATTTGCCCTTCACCGATAAAGCCGCCCCGATGGCCCACTGTTACCTTCAGCTTGTCAGGACGCTGCGTGCCTGTGGCGCCCTTGACCAGAACCCTGTCCAGGCCAAGCTGCAACAGCGTGACGTTTGAAAAGTCAGCCACCACATCGGGCTGCAAATAGGCAGCAGGGTCTTCAATTTCATACAGCAGTTGCGACGTGCAGGTGGCCACCGTCACGCAGCCCCCTGAGCCGGCAACTTTGGTGATCACGGCGCTGCCGTCGCTTGCAACTTCAGCCAGCGGAAAGCCCAGCCGCGCCAGGTCAGGCACATCCCGATAGCCAGGGTCTGCGAAATAACCGCCAGTAATTTGTCCGGCGCACTCCAGCAAATGCCCCACCAAGGTGCCTTTGCCAAGCAAGTCCCAGTCATCCATCGCCCAGTCAAATTCATGGATCAGCGGCGCCAAAAACAGCGCCGGGTCAGCCACCCGGCCGGTGATGACAACATCGGCTCCCCCGGCCAGCGCCTGTACGATTCCTTCTGCGCCGACATAAGCATTGGCAGAAATAATTGAATTTCCGAGGGATGCAAGCGTGATGCCACTGTCCATCGAATCCAGGTTCTGGCCTAGCTGGCCTTGCAGGTTTTGCAGGTTTTGCAAAACATCGTCTCCCAAAACCACTGCCACCTTCAGGCCATTGAGCCCCAGTTCACGCGCCACGCGGACCACTTCATGTCCGGCAGCCAGCGGATTTGCAGCGCCCATGTTGGTGATGATTTTTACGCCTTGGGCAGTGCATGCCGGCAGGACCGCCCGCATGCGTGCTGCCAGCAATGCATCAAAGCCCCGATCCGGATCTTTGCTGCGTTCAAGCTGTGCCAGCGCGATGGTTCTTTCTGCCAGGCATTCAAACACCAGATAGTGAAGTTGGCCTTTTTCGGCCAGCTCAATGGCCGGCGGAATGCGATCCCCCGAGTAGCCGGCGCCTGCACCCATGCGCAATTTTTTCATGGACATAAAATAAATGCTACTTAATTAATAGCTGCTAGCGCCCAATTTTATTGGTTTAATGGCATATTCACTGCAAAAAACTGATTCTGATGACTGGTTGCGTATCAAGTGCGTATCAAGTGCGTATTAAAAGAGTGTTGAATGCGTGCAACTGCTTGTGAACTGCGCGTTATTCACGGGCTTTCTCTTTTTTGTCCATCAGCGGCGCGTGAAAGCTCGGTGAGGCCTCGATGGCGTTGATTTTGGCCAGCAATTCATCGCGTCGCTGGCCAAACTCATGCTCCGGCTCCTGTTCAGGATCGGCATCACTTTTCATGCTGTCAACAAACTGAACCGGCCGCCTGGTGTTGGCAGGCATTTGATCAAGCCTGGTCTTCAGCGCATGCATGACCTGGCCCGTGCTGCGGGATGTAGATTCGGTCTGCCAGATGGCAATGTTCAATTGAAAGGCATTTGGCAGATCAAACTTTTCAGACGAGCGAATGCAATTGGTCAATATTTGGGTTGACAGTGAAGCCAGTGCACTGCGGCTGACGGGGCCTTCAATCAGCAGCACAAAATTGCCATTTCCCAAAACAGCAGCTGTGTCGATGTCCCGGATCAGCTTTGTCAGGAGCTGCGCAAAGTGTTTGAGCAAGGCCCGCTGTTGCTCGGGGTTTTGCGACGCCATCAGCTTGTTGAAAGAACCCCAGCGCAGCATGATGACACCGCAGCCCAGCTGGAGGCGATCGGTGCGAAGCAGCATTTGTCTGAGCCGTATCAATGCCACACGGGCGTTGATCAATCCGGTGAACGGATCGTTGCTGGTCAATCCTTTGGCCAGCTCGGCAGACAGCAGGGCATCGCGGCTGCGCCAGACAAGCACCAGGAAAAACAGCATCAGGCTCAACTGGATACAAACTATGCCGGAAAACTGTGCAAATTCAATGTGGGAAAGCCAGCCGTAGTTGTAAAGCACCCGCGCAGCAGACACACCCGCCAAAGGCAACAGGCCCGCAAGTAGCCATCGGTTCCAGCGGGTACCGCGCCAGGCAAGCCAGGCCTGGGACAAAGCAACAAACACCAAAATGGCACCAGCCCAAAAGTTGAGAAACACCAGCGGCAACAGATCAATGGCAAACAGGGCAATCACACCCAGGCAGGCACTGCCAGCTCCAAGACCTGCCAGCAACAGATAGATTCGCCTGTGACTGTCTTTGGCATAACTGGCTTGCGCAAAAAACCAGCAACCTGCGGCCATTGTCCAAAATGGCGCCGTCCACTGCATGGCCTGAGTCATATAAGCACTGGCAGGCCAGATGCGCCAGGCGCCATAACCCAGTGACACCAGCTGGTTCAACAACGCGGCAGCAACCAGCGCCGCAAGCGCCAAAAATACCGTGTTTCGCGCAACAAAAAAGATTCCCAGGCAAGCCAGTATCAAAAAGCCAAACATGCCGAACATCAAGCCGATCAGCGTTCCCACGTTGGACGCACCACTGCTGAAGTCCAGGTTGCTCATCAGCTCAGGCCGCTCGGTAATGGGGCTGCTATTTTCAAAACGCAAATAATAGGTTTTCTCGGTGTTGCTGGTCAGCACCTCAAAGCTTGGTGTTCGGGTCGTGCGATTCCAGCGGGACGGCGCAATTTTTACGCCTGCAGTTTGTGCAGCCCAGACCCCACTTTCGTCGAGGCTATAAAGACTGACTTTGCCGACAGACGCACGCGGGATGCGAATGATCCAGCTTTGCGGCACAGGCGCAGGTGCCAGACTGAATCTGGCCCACGCATCCAGTCCGCTGGATGTCGGCAAAATTGTTTTGTGGGTATAGGGCGCAAAAGCCCAGGCCTGCGGCGCAGCTGCAAAGGCTTGAGGCAGCGCAGGTGCAGCTGCCTCATTGGCACGGACCCATTGCAAAGGCTGACTCAGGGCGGGCTGGGCGCTGCCAGAGTTCAGCCGGTCAAACTCTTGTGCCTGTGCTTGCCCGGCTGCAAATCCAGCAGTCAGCACCAGCATGAGCAAAAACAGGATTCGGTTCACGCTTTGTTTTCAGTCAGTTTTAATTTTTTAAATTTAATTTGCATCGTGGACATTCAAGGTTAAACGCAAGGTGCAAACAAGACCAAAACAAGGTCACCGGATCTTCAACTGGCTGCTCTTGAAAGGCGCTTTTACTCATTGAGTCACAGATGCTCCAGTAATTCAACAGGAATCAATTTATTTTTGTTGTCAATTTGTTTGACCGCCTGGTCCTGGCAAACCCTATTGGGACACTTGCTCCTGAAAAAGTAGCTGCTTGCGCCCGTAATCAATGGTTCTCAACCACATTTATGCCATGCCGAGAAACTTAAGTAAGCCGGGTTAACCAGTTTACATTTTTGACTGAAACACCAGCCCGGCATGTTCGCGCAGGGCGTGAAATTTGACTTTTGGCCATTGCTGCTCGACTGCGCGCAATGTGGCGCTGTGGTCGACCAGCAGCGTGGGCGCATCTACGGCGTCCAGCGCAACGCGGTGCGCATTGGCATCCATGAATTTTTTAAGTTCATTGGCATCGTCACACGTGACCCAACGCGCCAGGTTAAAACTGCTTTGCATGATGCGGGCTTTGACACCATATTCATGCTCCAGCCGGTGCGCAACGACTTCAAATTGCAATTGGCCAACCGCGCCCAGCAGCAGCAACGAGCCTGCAATCGGTCTGAAGACCTGGATCGCACCTTCCTCGCCCAGCTGCGTCAAGCCCGCACGCAATTGCTTGGTACGCAGCGGGTCGGCCACCTCAACCGCGCGAAACATTTCAGGTGCAAAAAACGGCAAGCCGGTAAATTGCAGCGCCTCGCCTTCGGTCAGCGTGTCGCCCAACTGCAGCACGCCATGGTTGGGGATGCCGATGATGTCACCTGCAAAGGCGGTGTCCAGCAATTCGCGGCGCTGGCTCATGAAGCTGACGACGGTGTTGGGACGCAGCTCTTTGCCGCTGCGCACGACTTTGAGCTTCATGCCGCGTGTGAACTCGCCACTGGCAACGCGCAAAAACGCGATGCGGTCGCGGTGTGCCGGGTCCATGTTCGCCTGAATTTTGAACACCACGCCAGAAAACTTTTTCTCTTCAGGGTGCACCACGCGCTGCATGGCCGTGCGGTCAGCGGGGGCAGGGGCCAGGTCAACCAGCGCGTCCAGCACCTCCTGCACGCCAAAATTGTTGATCGCTGAGCCGAAAAACATCGGCGTTTGCTTGCCTGTCAAGAACAGCTCGCGATTAAATTCTGGCGTGGCGCCTGCGACCAGTTCAATTTCGCCCTTGGCTTGCTCATACTCTGCACCAAATCGTTTGGCCGCCTCAGCATTGTTCAGCCCAGCAAGTATTTCATCATCTCCACCGGCTTTGTCTTCACCGGGGCTGAACACGCGCATCCGGTCTTCACGGCGGTCGTACACGCCATGGAAAAGTTTGCCCATGCCCACTGGCCAGGTGAACGGCACCACGGCCATGCCCAGCTCGCGTTCAATCTCGTCCATCACCGTCATCGGGTCT
>JANYGP010000026.1 GCA_025362315.1 Polaromonas sp. | reverse complement strand
GGCGAGAAAGCGGCAGCACAGCCCAAGCCGTAGGCACAAGCGTCGGCGGGGCCAACGTTAATGTGATGGCCAGCAAAGACATCAACATCAAAGGCTCCAGCGTTGTTGCAGACCAGACAGGCACATTCAGCGCAGGACGAGACATTACCATTCAAGCTGGCACCAACACACAAAGCAGCAGCAGCTTTTTTGAGACCAAAGAGTCCGGCCTGCTGTCAGGCGGCAGCCCGCTGTCCATCAGCATTGGCAGCCGAAGCCTATCCACAGAGCAAAGTCAAACCAGCACCACAGCGGCAGCATCCACCGTCGGCGCCATCAAAGGCAGCATCAGCATCGTCGCAGACAACGCTTACCAGCAAACCGGCTCAGACCTGCTCGCCCCCAAAGGCGACATCACCGTCCTGGCCAAAAAAGTCGACATCACCGATGCCCGCGAAACCACCGCCAGCCAGCTACAAAGCAAGTTCAAGCAATCCGGCCTGACCATCTCCATTAGCAACCCCTTGCTGAGCGCCGCCCAGAGCGCCCAAAGCATCACCCAGGCAGCAGGCAACACCAGCGACACCCGCATGCAAGCCTTAGGCCTAGCCGCTGCAGGGCTGACGGGCTACAACACTGCCAACAGCCTGACCGACAAGGCAGGCAACTTCAGCCCTGCCAAAGCAGCCGACATCAGCATCAACGTCAGCATAGGCAGCTCAAAAAGTCAGTCCAACACCAGCAGCCTAAGCAACACCGCCAGAGGCTCCAGCATCTCAGCCGGCAACAACGTCAACATTACAGCAACAGGGGCAGGGCAAGATTCAAACCTTCTTGTTCAAGGCTCAACCGTCACAGCAGGCAACAGCGTCGCCTTAGTTGCAGACAACCAGGTCAACTTGCAAGCAGCCAGAAACGATTCAAGCCAGACCAGTACGAACAGCTCAAGCTCTAGCAGTGTGGGGGTCAGTTACGGCGCAGGCGGCTTTGGCTTTAGCGCCTCAGCCTCCAAAGGCCAAGGCAGCGGCAATGGGCAAGACACCACATTTACCAACACCAACATAGCAGCAGGCAACACAGCACTGATTAAAAGCGGGCAAGACACCACGATCAAAGGGGCGGTGGTAACGGCCAATTCCGTCAAAGCAGACATTGGCGGCAGCTTGAACATCCAAAGCCTGCAAGACACCAGCACCTACACCAGCCAGCAAACAAGCTCAGGCGGCAGTTTGAGCTTTGGCGGCAGCGCCATCACAGGCGGCTCAGTCAGCGCAGGCAAGTCCAACATCGACAGCACGTTCAGCTCCGTGAATCAGCAAAGCGGCATCAAAGCAGGCGATGGCGGATTCCAAGTCAATGTGGCGGGCAACACCAGTTTGACAGGCGGGGTGATTACCAGTACACAAAGTGCGGTGGATAACAATAAAAACAGCTTCACCACAGGCGGTGCTTTAAACATCACCAACATTCAGAACCAGGCAGCCTTCAAAGGCACAGCAGTAGGCGTATCAGCCAGCATGGGGGTGAGCAAAGACCCAAGCAGTGGCAACACCAACTACACCCCCGGCGCCAGCGCAGGCCTGGGCAGCGACAAAGGCAGTGCCGCCAGCACCACCACAGCAGGCATATCGGGCATAGCAGGTAATACATCTGTCAGAACAGGCGATGCTGAAACTGGCCTGACCCGGATCTTTAATGCTCAAAGGGTACAAAGTGAGATCAATGCGCAGGTGGCGATAACTCAGGCTTTTGGCAGAGAAGCGACCAAGGCAGGTGCGCAGTTTGCACAAGACCAGTTAAACAAAGCCAATGGCCTGAACGCGCTAGCTGCGCTAGAGCCTGACCCCGCCCGAAAAGCAGAGTTACTCAAACAAGCCGACGAGATAGTGTCAAACTGGAAGGAAGGCGGCGCGGCTCGGGTCATGATGCATGCAGGGATTGGCCTTCTAGGCGGCGGTGTAGATGGTGCAGTCGGCGCGGCAGCCAGTGCCCTAGCCACACCTACGCTGAGCCAGTGGTTACAAGATACCCCACTTAGCGCGCCTGTCAGGGCAGCCCTGTTGACAGTTACAGGCACAGCGCTAGGCGGCATCACGGGCGGCGCAGCCGGGGCGGCGGCTGGGTTTAACGAGATCACCAACAACGGGCTGGGTACGGTCATCAAACGTATCGGCATCCCGGCCCTGATGCAATGCTTAAAAAATGACGGATGCCTAAAGCTGGCAGGCGAAACGGGTGCTGCTGTAATGCTACAAGCCGCAAACCTGAGGCGCGACAACCCGGGCATGAGTGAAAGC
>JANYGP010000092.1 GCA_025362315.1 Polaromonas sp. | reverse complement strand
AGGTGATGAGCAGAGCAATATGTTTCACGGTGTACTTTTTGAAATAGGACTAAAAATTTTCAGAGCTGACGAAGCAACCACGCCTGCGCGGCTTTGGCCTGCTCGGTGCGGGCGCTGAGCGCTTCCAGCAAGATGGTGCGCAGCGTGCGGCGCGCATCAATCAGTTCGGTCAATGACATGGCCCCCTTGCTATAAGCCAGCTCGGCCAGCTCGGCCACCTTGCGGGCGCGCGGCAAGATGACGCTTTCATAGCTCAGGGCCCTGGCCGCTGCACCCTGGCGGTCTTGCTGCAGGCGCTGCACGTCTGAAGCGGCTGTGCGACGGGTTTTTTCGAGTGTGTCTTCGGCCTGGAGCAGCTGCGCCTGGGCTTTTGCAATTTCGCCCTGGAAGTTGTAGCTGCCCAAAAAGCCATTGAGTGGCATTTGCACCCTGAACTCCAGCAGGCGCGTCGATGTGCCCGGGTAGTGGTCAAACGATGTGCCCAGTGTGAGGTCGCGCGATTTTTGTGCGGCGGCGCTGTCCAGTGCAGCCCGCGCAGCATCGACCCGCTGCTGGGCGGCACGCACGTCGGCGCGAGCGTCGACTGAAGAAAGCGCCCCGTCCTGCGGCAGGGTTTGCATATTTTGCAAAGGGGGCCAGTCAGCAGCCACCCGCAGCGATGCCGCATTGCTGGTCCCGGTCAGCAGTGCCAGCGACAACGCCGCACGCTGCCGGTCGAGTTGCGTGCTGGCCAGGTCAGTTGCGGCGCGCTGCGCTTCAATCTCAGTGCGGGCCGCGTCCAGCGCTGGCAGGTCACCGGCTTTGACGCGGCGCTGGGCCGTGGCCGCCAGTTGCGCAGCACTTTTGGCAATCGCATCGACTTCTGCGATGCGTTCCTGCGCAGCCAGCAAGTCAAAGTAAGCGCCCGCTGTCGTGATCTGCTGCTGGATTTTGACCTCGTCCACATCGGCTTGGGCAGCATTTGCCAGGCTTTGGGCAGCCTGGGTGCGCAGCACGCGTTTGTTGCCGCGCTCATATGTCCAGTCCAGGCCCAAGCTTTTGTCAATGCGTTTGTCACGGATCAGGTTGCCACTGCCAATGCCGTTTTGCAGGTCAATCGATGCCGCCTTGGCGGACAGGGTGGGTGTCGGCGCGCGGTCAGCAGCTGTGATGTCGCCGCGGGCCGCGTCAACCAGTCGGCGTGCCAAAGACACGTCCAGATTGTTCTGGGCAGCTTGCAAAGCTTGCGCCAATGAAAGTTCGCTCTGGCTGCCTGCTGTTTGAGCGGCAGCGGGCAGGCATGCAGTCAGCGCAGCCAGGCTGATTGCAGATAGAAAATGTCGTATGCTCATTGCAAGCTTGTATCCTTTTGTCACTGACTGGCACCTGACCAAGGCATCAGCAGTTCTACTTATTCCTTTGCCACCATGCGAGTTCTCCTGATTGAAGACGATGCTGCGCTGCGCGAGGTGATGCTGCGCAGCCTGAGCGACGCCGGTCATCGGGTTGATGTGGCGGCCCGCATCGACGAGGCGCGTCACTGGTGGCGGGTGCAAACCTACGATTCGGTGCTGCTGGACCTGAATTTGCCAGTCACGCAAGGCAAGCCCGACTCCGGCAATGGCTTGAGCCTGCTGCGTGAAGCGCGCGCCAGAGGCGACCGCACACCGGTCATGGTGCTGACAGCACGCAGCCGCCTGGACGAGCGCATTGCCGGGCTGGATGCTGGCGCTGATGATTACATGGGCAAACCGTTTGACCTGGCTGAGGTCGAGGCGCGCCTGCGGGCACTGGTGCGGCGTGCACAAGGTACCGATGACCAGGTGAGCCTCGGTGCATTGCTGCTGGACCGAAAAGCCCGCCGTTTTTTTCTCCATCAGCAGCCCTGGGACTTGCCTGCACGTGAGTTTGAAGTGCTGTGGGAGCTGATGACCCCGCCTGGCCGGGTCGTCAGCAAGCGCGTGTTGTCAGACAAACTGAGCGAGGTCGACGAAGCGCTGGGCGACAACGCGCTGGAAGCATTCATTTCGCGTCTGCGTAAAAAACTGCTGGGCTCTGGGGCCAGCATTCGCACGCTGCGCGGCATGGGTTATGTGCTGGAAGAGTGTGCTGCGTGACAGTAGTCAAACCATCGTTGAGAACCCGGGTTGTCAGGCATGTGGTTGTGCCGCTGGTGGTGCTTTGGGCGTTGGGAACTGCTGTTGCTTTGGGGGTGGCCAGTTATTTTGCAGGCCGCGCTTTTGACCGCTCGCTGCTCGACGATGCTTATGCAGTGGCAGCCAATGTGCGCGTGGCCAGCACGGGTCCGGCTCTCAATTTGTCCACCACCGAAATGACGGCGCTGCTGTTTGACCAGACCGAGTCGGTGTATTTTGCCGTGTTGCTGCCCGACGGCACACTGCTGGCGGGCCACCCCGGCCTCAGGCCGCAACTGCTGGCACCAGACAATGCTTTTGCATTTGCCGACATCGGCTTTCAAAACCGGGAGTTGCGCAGCGTCAGTCTGCGGCGTTCAGAGCCCACTGAATTCACAGTTGTGGTGGCGCAAACCACGGTCAGTCGCACCCAGCTGCTGCACCGAATGCTGATGTATGCGGTGGTGCCACAGATTGTGTTTTTGGTGTTGCTGGTGTGGTGGTTGCGCCGCGTGATTCAACTGGACCTGTTGCCGCTGGCGCACCTTCAGCAGGCTTTGGGCCAGCGCAGTGTGCATGACTTGAGTCCCATGCCTGTGTCAGTCACTCTGGCAGCCAGCACCCGCGACATTCAAAAGCTGGGCACATCGGTTGATGCGCTGCTGGCCCGGCTTGATGCCAGCGTCACAGCCCAGCGCGAGTTTGCAGGCAACGTGGCGCATGAGCTGCGCACGCCGCTGGCCAGCATTCGTGCGCAAGCCGACTACGCTCTGGCCCGTACCGACCCAGCCGTGTGGCGCGAGCAGTTGCAGGGCATTGCACGCGGACAGGAGCGGGCCAGCCACCTGGTGGAGCAGCTGCTTGGCCTGGCACTGGCAGACGAGGCCAGAGGCAGCTTGAAACTTGTGCCTATTGCTGTCAATGAAGTAGCGCGCAGTGTGCTACTGCGTTACCTGCCCAAAGCTGATGCGGCAGGCGTTGATCTGGGCGGTGACGGGCTGGACGAGCCTGCCGTGGTGGAGGCCGATGCGGCGTTGCTCGAAGGCATTCTGGTCAATTTGCTGGACAACGCTTTGCGTTACGGCGCAGCGGCACAACCGCAAGTCACTGTTGCAGTGCATCAACTGGCCAGCTCTGTGAGCTTGTCAGTCACTGACAACGGCCCGGGCATGACGCAAGTGCAGGCAGAGCAGCTGCGCCAGCGATGGGCGCTGGGCCCGGCTGGCCAGCAACTGGGCGAGGGCGCTGGTTTGGGGCTGGCCATTGTCAGTCGCTACGCCGAATTGCTGGGTGCGCAATTGACGCTGGCGGCTATCCCCGGCGGCCATGGACTACAGGCAACCGTTACTTTTTCATGACACCGTCGTGAGCACACTGTAAAATTTTTTTCATGCGCTACTGCCTCAATCATTTTTGCATCGCCACTCTGCTTTTGCCTGCCTTTGCAGCCGCACAAACCACCGCCCCGGCTGTGGATGAGCAAGAGGCATTCAATGCCAAATTTCAGGCCACCTACATCTGGCAAACCAAGCCAGCTTTCCGGGCGTCATATTCAGGCGTCAACAGCCTGTCGCCACTGCCTGAAAAAAGCTACTCATTCACGTCCACGGCGTATCTGGGTTTGCGCCTGGCAAGCAACACCGAGCTATATTTCAATCCGGAGGTGGTGCAGGGTGTGGCCATGTCAGGGCTGACCGGCCTGGGCGGCCTGAGCAATGCGGAGCTGCAAAAAACCGCTGGCAGCAAACCCTTGTTGTACCGTGCCCGGCTGTTTGCGCGCCAAACTTTCAATCTTGACAGCGAACGTGAAGCAGTTGCATCAGACGCCAACCAGCTGGCCGGGCTGCGCAGCAAAAACCGCGTGGTAGCGACGGTCGGCAATCTGGCCGTGTCTGATATTTTTGATGGCAATGCCTATGCCAAAGACCCGCGCACCCAGTTCATGAACTGGTCTTTTCTCACCCATGGGGCTTATGACTTTGCAGCCGATTCACGCGGTTATTCGTGGGGCGGCGCGCTCGAGTATTACGCGGACGACTGGGTGTTGCGTGCAGGCCGATTCATGATGCCGCGCGAGTCCAACGGGCTGGTGCTGGACCGGGGCATTGCCAGGCGCTATGGCGATCAGCTGGAGCTGGAAAAAGCCTATGCCCTTGCCAACAGGCCCGGCAAACTCAGGTTGCTGGTGTTTCGCAACCAGGCAGTGATGGGCGGCTTTGACGACGCGCTGGCCGCAGCCAACGGCGGCAATCCAGCCGTTGCGCCCATCCGCAAGCTCCGCAGCAAAAAAGGCTGGGGCATCAACCTGGAGCAATCCCTGACAGACAACACCGGGCTGTTTGCCCGCCTGGGCAAAAGCGATGGCGCGTCTGAAACCTACGCCTTTGCCGAAATTGACCGCTCGCTGTCATTCGGCGTTCAGGCCAAGGGCAACAGCTGGGGCAGGGCGCAGGACACACTGGGCCTGGCTTATGCGCAAAACGGTTTGTCTGGCTCGCATCGGACGTTTCTGGCAGCTGGCGGCAATGGTTTTTTTGTCGGTGACGGGCAGCTGAACTACCGCCCTGAATCGATTGTTGAAGGCTACTACAGCGTTGGCCTGGCGTTTTTGCAACGCAGCGCCCTGAGCCTGGGCGCGCAATACATTCGCAACCCGGCGTATAACGCTGACCGTGGGCCGGTCAGGGTGTTCAGTGTGCGGCTGCATACTGAGTTTTAAGCTATTTACAAGAATTTTGAGCCTCTAGCGCCCATAAATAGGGCGCGAGCAGCTACTAAAATTATAGCGTTGGATAATCCGTGTTGCCTTCTGCACCATCGCCGTACCAGGTCGTTTTATCGTCCTGGTTGAACGGCCCGCTCTGCCTGAGCCGGGCGACCAGATCGGGATTGCCGATGTACATCCTGCCAAAAGCCACCAGGTCGTCACCTTCCTGCACAGCGGTTTCGGCCAGCTTCTGGTCGTAACCGTTGTTGACCATCCACGCACCTTTGCCACCGGCTTGCCGGTAGGCAGCTTTCAGTGCAGCGTAGTCAAAAGGCCGGTTGTCCAGCGTGCGCTTTCCGCCGGTGTTGCCCTCAATGATGTGGATGTAAGCCAGGTTCAACGTTGCCAGCTCACGCAGCACATGGTCAAACAAAACCTGCGGGTCAGCATCGTCAATGTCGTTGGCTTCGGTCACGGGTGACAGCCGTATGCCGGTGCGGCCACCGCCGATGGCGCTTGTGACGCTGCGGGTCACTTCCAGCAGCAGTCGCGCACGGTTTTCAATCGAGCCGCCGTAATCGTCGGTGCGGTGGTTGGCGCCTGTTTTTAAAAACTGGTCCAGCAGGTAGCCGTTGGCCGCATGAATTTCCACACCATCAAAATGGGCTGTTTCGACAGCATTGCGGGCGGCGGCCTGAAAACTGTGCACCAGCTCAGGCAGTTCCTGGGCACGCAGCTCCCGGGGGACGGACGTGTCCACAAACTCGGCTTTGCCGTTTTTGATGAGCACTGTTTTTGTTTTGGCGGCGATGGCTGAAGGGGCCACGGGCGCGCCGTTGTTCGGTTGCAAAGACGAGTGCGACACGCGGCCAACATGCCACAGTTGCACCACGATCTTGCCGCCAGCGGCATGCACATCGTGCGTGACTTTCTTCCACACATCGAGCTGCTCGGTGCCGTACAGGCCAGGTACGTCTGAATAACCCTGGCCCTGTTGGGTGACGGCTGTAGCCTCCGTGATGATGAGGCCGGCCGTGGCACGCTGGGCGTAATAGTCAGCAGCAAATGGGCCAGGAATCGCATCAGGCGAGCGGTTGCGCGTCAGCGGCGCCATCACGACGCGGTTGGCAAGTTTCAGGTCACCTGCGGTGACGGAGTCAAACAATGTTGGCATCAGCAACTTTCAGAGACAAACAGGCTGTCAGTTTCGCGCAAAACGTTCTGGTTTGTTCGAGGCAGGTGGCCGACTGCATGTCAGCGCCAGCCTGTAGAACAGGCTGCTGAAGTAAACAACTGGAAGGGCTACTTGATCAAGCCTTCATGCCGCATCGCTGCCTGCACTGCAGGCCGCTGGGCCATGTGGGCGCGGAAAGCGGCAATGTTGGCAAAGCCTGAAATATCAACTTTTACCAGGGGCGCCCAGTTGGTCACGGTGAACAGGTAAACGTCAGCCACACTGAAAGTGTCGCCCATCAGGTACTGCTTGCCTGCGAGCTGCTCGTCCACCCATTTCAGGCGGCTGAGCAACTTTTCAGTCACCATGGGTTTGTAGTCTGCAGGGGTGGCCGGGTTGAACAGGGGTGCAAAGCCCTTGTGCAGCTCACTGCTGACAAAAGCCAGCCAGCCGTTCATCTTGGCCCGCGCTGTGGTGCCATTGGTCGGTGCCAGGTGCTTTTCAGACGACTGGTCGGCAATGTACTGCAGCAACGCCGGGGCTTCTGTCAGCCGGGTGCCGTCGTCCAGCTCCAGCAGCGGTACGTAGCCCAGCGGGTTGATGCTGTAGTAGTCAGTACCGTCTTCGAGTAAATGCGTTTTGGTCGGTGCCTTGACGGCGGTAAAAGCCATGCCGGCTTCGTGCAATGCCATGTGGACAGACAGCGAGCAGGCGCCGGGGGAATAATAGAGTTTCATACTGGCTTTCTTGTTAAAAATTGGGTGTTGTTAGTGTACGCACACTCTGCGAAACCCTCGTTGCCATTGTCTGGCAGCTCCCAACATCACATCCTGTGATGCAAAAAATTATTTTAAATATTAAGTACTATAAAAATTTTCAGCATCGATTTATAGAGATTGAATTGACAGCAAGCTTGCAAAGGCAAAGGCATTCGTGCCACTAACTTGCAATTTTGTTAACGGATTTGTAATTCAAAACGCCAAAATTTTGCAGGATACTTGGATTTAATCGATTTTCTAGTTTAAAGTCTGCTCGGTTCCGGAAAAAATTTAATTCGATAGTGTACGTATGTCGAAAGTTTATAAACATTCAGTTTGACGCATTACGTTCTTGTCGCGTTCGCAAAAAGATGCACAAAGCGAGCGTTTTGCACGTGTCACTTTAATTCGGCACCCATTCCTGCCCCTGCGAAAGTTGATAAATGAAAATCAAAAATATTTTGACATCCAAATTTGAACAACTGGGTCGCATTGGCGTTTCGCCTCGCAAACCGTCCCGCCCTGGCAAGCAGCTGGTGGCAAACATCCCGGCTGTTGCCAAAATAGCCGCTGCATCGGCGGCAGCCATGGCCTCCATGCGCCCGCGCAAGCAATATGCTGCGCTGGAAGCGCGTATTTTGTTTGACGCAGCCGGCTTTGCTGCAGCTGAAAACATGTTTGACAACCCCGAGGCCCAGCACATGGAAGCCCAGCGCGTTGCATCTGAGCAAGCCCGCGCTGCTGAACGAGGTGAGCGTGGCGCTGACCTGGCCACGTTGCCCACCCTGCCGGTTGAAAAAGGCAACACCGTAGTTGTCATTGACTCCCGGGTTGCTAACTACCAAGAGCTGCTCAAAGATATCGACCCCTCGGCAATAGTCCGTGTGATCGGTGAAAACGAAGACGGCGTCGCCGTGATCAGCCAACTGTTGGGCCAAACTGGCAACGTCAGCAGCCTGCAAATCGTCAGTCACGGCCAGGCAGGCTGGCTACGCTTGGGCGCGTCAGAGCTCAGCAGCGCCACACTCAACGACCCGGCAATTGCCACACAAGTGCAAGGCTGGCAGTCCGGCATGGCGGCAGGGGCGGACATTTTAATTTTGGGCTGCGACGTAGCCCAGGGCACCAAAGGCGAAAGCTTTGTGCAAAAGCTGGCCGACTTGACCCAGGCTGACATTTCAGCGTCAGTTGACGATACCGGCGCGGCCGGCAAAGGCGGCAACTGGGTGCTTGAATTTAACGTCGGCCTGCGTGATTCGCGCTTTGCGTTTTCGCAGCGCGCGCTTGAAAGTTACACCGACCTGTTGGCAGCTGGCCCTAGCACCTCATTAACCTTGCCTGCCAATACTTTGATTGGCGCGAGCAACCAGCCTGGCTCGGTGACGTTTACCAACTCGGGTACTGACATTGGCTACGCGCCGTATGTAGCGGTGGCATTCAACAGCAACCGCGTTGCACCGTCTACGGTTGACCCGAGCACCAACAACCTAGAGGGCATCACTTACGTCCCTGGCAGCGGCGTCTTTTTAGGCGCAGCACTGCCAGATGTGGCTGTGTTGACGTTTGACGGTGTGGGCAACGCCTCATCACCCAGCGTGATCGACCCTGCAACCGGCTTACCCATCGTGTTTAAAGCCGTCGATTACGGCATGGGCGTTGGCGACACGTTGGTGATTTACCAGTTGCCGTTCGGCAGCTTCACGCCAACCAACCCACCGGCCAAGATCGACTTTAAATACAACGTCGGTGCCAATGCCGACTCTGCCAACCCGGTTGCCGAGGGCGGTGAGGGTGCGGGTGGTGCTAACACCAATATCGCCAGCAAAGGTTTTTTCTTGTACGGCATCACGCCTCAGGCTGAGGGGTCAGATCCGGTAGTCATTCAAAGCGCACCTTCCACCGCATCAACCAACCCTATTTGGTATCGCACGGCCTACATCAACAGCTCACGCGAGGCAGAGCAAGTCCCCGGCGCTAACGACAAGCAGTACTTTATTTCTGAGTTGGAAATGGCGCCCGGCCAAAGCGTGCTCAGCGGTAACGGCACCATTAACTTGACCAACCCGGAGCTGACCACTGGTCGGTACATTTCTCGCCTGTCAATCCCAAACAACATCAACTTTGACCCAGCAACCGACGTCACACTTAACTACAACCCAACGGGTACCGTAGCGTCACCTAGCGATCCTGCTATTGCGGGTGCGCAAATTTTCGTAGTTGATGCAGCCTCCGGTGCGGTCGCTGGAACGCCGGGCGGTCCGGTTCGCGACGCGGTTAAAGGCACATGGTCAAGCGCAGGCGGCGTGGCTTTAATTGCGATTGCACCGGCCAACGCTGTTTACGCCGGTGGCGTGTTGGGCTTGGAGCTCAACTACTTCGTTCCTGACACCATCCTTGACCCGAACACTGGTTTGGACATTCTGCAAAACTTTGATGCTAAACACAAAGGCAATGTCAAATTTGCTGACGGCGACGACCCGCAAAACGCGCCATTCACCATTGACCCAGCCGCTGTGGTCATCAATTACCAAACCATCCAAATCCAAAAAGCCGTCGCAGGTGCCACGCCCAACGTGCTGGACCCTGCCAACCCAAGCGGCGTGCGCTCAGGCGACGAGCTGACTTACACGCTGACCGTTCAGGTCGGCGACTTCTACGGCTTGCGCAATGTCATCATCACCGACACGCTGGCTGACGGTATCGACTTTAAACCTGGCTCCATGACGATTACTGCGGGCAACGTCAACGGCCAATCGCTAGTCGGCACAGCGTTAGATCCAACGGTCTATACCGGCACCACCAACGACGCCACCACCGGCGTGGCCACCGTCAAGACCCAATCGAACGAATCCCCTGCAAGCATTGACGTGAGCACCGCTACGCCTGGCATCCAAGTCGGCGGCTTTGGCAAGCAGGTACTGCAATTTGACCTAAGCTCTGCCATCGTCAGCAAAACGGGCGGCAATACCAGCATCACTGGCGCGCAAGCTGGAGACTTGTTGGGCGATGTATTTGGTTCCGCATCAGGCCAAGGCCTGACCACAGTCACCATCACCTACAAAGCGACCATACGCGATGTGTATCGTGTTGCACAAAACGGCAACACCAGCAACGCATCGTCTGGCGCGCAGTTGCTTGAAAATGACGTGCTGAAAAACGACGTTCGCATCAGCGGCGAGCTGTTGAAGAAAACCGGCCCAACAGCCATTGCACCTGCGCTTGATGCCGGAAATGCACCCATCATCAATGCCGACACATCGGCAGCCAGCATCAGCGTCAAAGACGGCAAACTGGACTTGGAGCTGTTTGCACTCAATGGTGTTTTAGTCACTGACAGTTCAATCCCCAAAGACGCCACTGGTCGCCCCATCGTTGCAGCCGGTGACAACGTGACTTACCGCCTGCGCTACAACTTGACGCAGGGTGACTTCAACGACATCAAGCTTGAAGGCTTTTTGCCCGACCCGATTTTTCAGGCCAACGACCCGGACTTGAATGGCACCACAGACGCAACGCTGACTGCGGTTACCGTACCCGCCAGCTTTACCGCTAACAGCCCCACCGCCAATTGGGCACAAGCCGGTGCGTACACCCTTGGCCCCACCCACAACCAGTCTGATGTCACGCTGGCGTCATTGGGTACTGACGTCGTCAGCGCAACCACGGCAGCCGCTGGCGGTAACTCGGTGGCTTTCACCATTAACAAGTCGTCATCGCAGACCGCCAACCCGGGCGGCACGGCCAACACGCAAACGTCTGCCACTACCCCAGCCAACAACCGCATTGACATTTTGTTCACCGTCAAGGCCAGCGACAAGCCGTACGCTGACAATTTACTGTTAACCGCGCAAGGTCGCGAAACATCTGACCGCTCAAGCAACGGCGGGGTGGGCCAAGCATCACCTTTGCCAGACGACGCCATCATTCAAATCGTGCGCGCCGAGCCACGTTTGGTTGTCAGCCACGGCGTGATTGCCAAGGTGGCTGGCCAGGGCGGCAACATTGTTGGCAATTCTTTCCCAGGCACAGTCATTGATGCGGGTGTTGCAGGTCAGCCAATCAGCGGCATCGTTTCCAGCGCTGGGCAAATTAACGGCAACATCACCAACGTAGACGCGGGCGATGTGCTGCGCATGGGCTTTGCGATTCAAAACACCGGAGGCTCTGGCGCGTTTGACGTTAAAACCGCAGCCATTGACCCGCCACCGGGCTACAAGTTTGTGTCGGGCACAGACAATGCAGCAGCGACTGGCAATAATTTCCAGGTTCGCACTGGCGCAGGTATCCTGTTAACCGCCGGTACCGACTACATCGTCACCACCGTTGCCGGTAAAACCGTGATTGAGCTGGTAGACGGCGTTAACACTGCCAAACTTGCCAAGGGCCGTACGGCCCTTGGCGCTACCGTAACAGACGGCTCCAACGTCATCGTCATCACTTATGACGTGGTCGCTGACGACGGCACCGCAGCAAAAGCTATCGCCGCAAAAAATTCAACGTCCGTTGTGGCGGTTGAAAGCTATGCCTCAAAAGAAGGCGGCACTGACTACACCACCACACTCAACGCCACTACTGGCGGTCAGGTGCGCGACGACGCGCTGCTGGAAATCGCCAAGCCGCAGGTTGACATTCGCTGGCAAGGTGACTTTACCGATAACGACCCAACCGCCACCGATGACGATTCCAACCAAGGCCACACCACTGGCGCAAATCTGGTGATTGGTGAAAAAGGTTATTTCGACATCAAAGTCACGGTGCCTGAAGGGCAAACGACAGCCCTTTTTGCCGATATCAATTTGCCACCGGGATTGGCGATTGACAGCAGCTACAACGGCGACATTGGTTACGACATCATCACGACAACTGCGGGCACGGGCTCTAACGGCATTGGCATTGCCGGGGTTAACCCAAACAACGAGTTGGCCGCTGACTTTGCGTCCAGCGCAGCGCCGACTGCGGCGTTTGCTGGAGGTTTGACACCTCAAACTGGCGGTACCCCAGGCGGCTCGCTAGGCAATTCAGGCGTGGGCGGCCGGGTCAGCTTAGGCACCATCGTCACACCTAACGACAACAACACCGGCAACAACAGCTTCATCGTTCGCGTGCGCGTCACGGCCGTTAACGTGGTCACCAGCCAGCAAGGCATCACGCTGCCTTCCAACAGTTCGGCTGTGTTCACTGATACCGACGGCGCTACTGGCGCAGGCCCCGCAGCAGTGGCAATAGTTGCAGACACCACTACCGCTAACGACCCGACCATCACCATCGTTGAGCCAACAGTCACCACCGTTAAAACTGCAGCGGTTGTGGATACCAACGCGCAAGTTACTGGCGACCAGCCCGGCACAGAGGCTGATGAAAACGACGAGGTGGAATTCACCATTCGTCTGGCCAACACCAGCAATGTCAAAGCCTGGGACCTGACGTTAAACGACACGTTGCCATCGCAGTTTGGCAGCTTTTCACTGGTATCCGTTCAGTCAACGGCCAGCTCCAATACCGTCACCACATCAACGGGTGCGTTTGTCAATAACGCAGCCCAGACGCTAACGATTGCCGACTTCAGCATTGCTGGCGGCGCATTGACCTTCAACCCAGCAAAAACTTATGACCTTGACGTTGGCGGCACCATCACCGTCACGGTGCGCGGCAAAGCCAACGGCAGCATCGCTGGTGCGCCTGTGGTTAACAACGACGCCGTCACACGTTGGACCAGCCTGGACCGCACCACGACGAACGGCAACGTGTCAGCCGGTGAGCGCAGCGGTGCCGATAACGTCAACTTAACGGGTGGCGCTGCGGTAGACGTTGGAGGCGGCACATCGTCTGGCACCACGCCCAACCAAGCATCCCAAAGCAATGGCCTGAACAACTACCAAACCGCTTCACGCGCTGTGGTGCCTGTGGTGCCAATCGTCCCAGTGCTGTCCCGCATTGGCACAATCAGCGACACCAGCCCTAACGCGAACAATGCCGGTGGCGATACCAAGGGCGGTTCTGGCGGCGTATCGCCAACGGGCACACCGCAGGACATGGTCGTGGGCGAATTAACGCGCTTTCGCATGGTGGTGAAAATACCGGCGGGCACAATTCCCAATTTCGTTGTGAAGCCGAACCTTCCCCCGGGCTACACGTACTTGGGCGATGCCAAAGTGGCATTGGTATCTGATGCGCCAATGACGTCCAGCGCGCTGGGCTCACTGGGTGGATTGACCCGCAACGACGGCGTTGACATCGCAGGCACCACCCAAGCTGAAAATTTAACTGGCGACAGCGCCATCTGGAAGCCAATACAAAACAGTTTGGCAACTGGCGGTACTGATCCCCGCGCGAATAATGGCAAACCAACTGCCGCAATCAACAACACTGGCACCGCCGCCGCCCCGAGCTTTGATCTGGGTACGCTTGTCAACCAAGACAACGACATCGACAGCGAATACGTGGTCATTGAGTTCACCGCAGTTGTCAGCAACGCCAGCGCCAACCAGCAAGATACGACACTAGACACTGTTTTCACTGTGACGTCTGGCGCGCCGGGCAATGTCAACACCCTGACCAGCAACATCACTCGCGATAAAGTCGTAGAGCCCTACATAGCCACCGTTGACAAGCGGGTTGCCAACATTCAATCCGGCACGCAGGCCGCAACAGCTGTAGTTGACCTGAGCAGCAGCTTTACCAACACCGGCGTTACACCCGCGTACAACGTGCTGCTGGTTGACCCAGGCATGCCTGCTGGCGCAACTGCGCCAACATTTACCAGCCTGACGGTTGGGACTACCACCTACACGTCCATCACCGACCCAGCACTGGCAACAGCCGGTATTGTGATCACGGCAAATGGCAGTGGTTTTAACGTTGCGATTGATAAGCTGGATCCCAATCAAATCGTCACGCTGAAGTACAAAGACACCTTCCCCACCAACCAGGCGTCAGACACCAGCGATGCAGTGGTGACGTACTCAAGCGCACCCACCAACAGCGCGCAAATTTTTGCGGGAACCACTGGCGGCGGTGTTGGGTCGGCTACTGGTGAACGTGATGGCTCACAGGGAGTCGCCCCGAATGCCATTGCTGTCACCGACCAAGGTGGCCCGTTAGACAACTACCGCGTCAGCGACAAAGGCGGCGTGGGCACCATCAAAGGTGTGTTGTGGGACGACACCAATTCGCCAAATGGAGCAGTTGATGCAGGTGCTAACCCTGAGAAGCTTTTAAGCGGCGTCACCGTGACGCTGCTATGGGCTGGTTCGGACGGTGACTTCACCACAACCGCGGACAACGTCACGTTGACTACAACGACGGCGCTCGACGGCAGCTACAGCTTTGGCGTGCTGCCGGGCGACGATACGTCAACCTCAAGCGTCAACGAAGGCAGGTATCGCATCAGCGCTCCGGCAACGGTGACCCGTAGCGACCTGGGTGACAACGGCACCACCTCGAAAACCCTCACGCCGCGCTACGACACAGACGGCAGAGCCAACACACTGTCGCTGATTGAGGTGTCCTTGCCCGCTAACACGGCAGTCATCGATCGAAACTTTGGCTACGTGCAGCCCAATTTACCGCCTGTCAACAGCTTCAACGGCAGCACCAACTTCCCAATTGTAAGCGCGCCTTTCACAGGTCCAACAGCCACGCCCATCACTGAAGACGCTGCTTTTGCGTTCAACGCTGGTAACAATGCGCTCATCACAATCGCTGACCCAGACGGCAACCAAGGCACGGGCTTACTAACCACCACTGTCACCGCTGCCGACGGCACGCTAATAGCTACTGCTGGCGGTGGCTCGGCGACCGTGACCAACTCGGGCACAGGCACCATCACGATTGTTGGAAGCAAATTAGAGATCAACAAGGCACTCGCCACCCTGGTCTACACGCCTACTAACAACTTCAGCGGCGACACAACGATTACTGTTGTCACCAACGACCAAGGGCAAGGCGGCAACGCTGGTGGCGATGCAACCTTGCCGCGCGAAGCTGGCGGCACAGCTTCGTTTGACGCATTGACCGATACCGATGTGATCAATATCCGCGTAGCACCGGTATCGGATGCGCCTATCTTGACCATCGGCACAGGCGGCGGCGCAACAACCAGCCCAGACGCGCCGGGCACAGGCGCGGGCAACACGCCTGCTAACACCATCACTGGCTCCACCACTGGCAACGAAGACACGCCGATCCCGCTCGGATTAAAAGCCACATCCGCTGATCCATCAACTCCAGAAACTGTCACTACGACGATCAAAGGTGCGCCTGCTGGCTGGCAGTTCACCAAGGCCGATGGCACTGTGTTGTTCACTTCAGCCGGTGTGAATGACGTGTACAACATTCCAGCATCGGAGCTCGTCGGTTTGTCCATCAAAGCGCCTGCAGACTTCAACCAAACCGCAACTGCACCTGCCACGCTGACGGTGGTGGCTACCAGTACCGACGGCTCGGCACCGAACCCTGCTAAAACAACTGGCACATTAACGGTTACCGTCGTTCCGGTCAACGACCGGCCTGTAGCCCTCAACGACACCACTGACGTCACCGTCCCTACTATTGCTGAAGATGTGCTTGCTGCATCCAACGCGGGCGAAACTGTTGCGACCATGTTTGGCACGCGCTACAGCGACCCGAAAGACGTTGGTCAGCCTAATGGCGCTGACACGTTGATTGGCATTGTCATTACCCAAACTGCGGCCAACGCTACGACTGAGGGCAAGTGGCAGTATTCGGTGAACAACGGGACAAGTTGGACTGACTACACCAGCGCCACCGCTGACACCACCGCCACTTTCTTAAGCACCACTGCTACAGGCGCTGCCACCAATAAAATCCGCTTTGTACCGGCGTCCAATTTCTCGGGCGCGCCAGGCAAGTTGACGGTGCGCTTGGTAGAGGGTGATCAAACTGCAGCACCTGGTGTTGTTGCTGACGTGCCTAACGGCGGCGCAACAGGCACCCCGATTGGTAACGGGGGCATCAACACCACACCGGGCAATTCAACCAATATTTCCGCCGCTGTCGGTGACAACGCAAAATTCCCGTTTGGCCAAATGTCTAACCCGTTGCAAGTAGCAACGGTAGTCACACCAGTGTCTGATGCTCCGGTGTTGACCATTGGTGCGGGCTCGCCAGAAACCGGCAACCCACCCAATACTACTGGCGCGCAGTCCAGCCCCGGCTCACCTGCCACTGGCAACAGTCCAACAGGATCGGTAACTGGTTCAGTACGCGGTGTGGAAGACACGGCGATACCGCTGAACATCGCGGTTGTACCAGCCGACACCAGCAATCCTGAGACGATCAGCAACATCAAGATTACTGGCGTGCCAGCTGGCTGGGCGATCAAGGATTCAGGTGGCACTGATGTGACTGCCCTTGCCGCTAGCACCGGTTTGACGCCATCGCAGTTGACGGGCTTGACGATCACCGCCCCCAGCGACGTGAACACAACAGGCTTGGTAAGCGCTTCGCCTGCGGTTCTCACCATCACCGTTACCAGCCAGGACGGCGCAGCGCCAGTGGCTACCACCACCGGCACGTTGAGAGTTGCCGTCACGCCGGTGAATGACGCGCCGTCTTTCCCCAATACCTTAATCACCGCGCTGGGGTCTATTAGCGAAGACCCCGGCACCACAACTGCATTGAACCCCGGGGTTGACGTAACAACCGCCTTCCCGGGCTACACCGACCCGAAAGACGCTGGCCAAACCAACGGTGCTGACAAACGGGTTGGCGTGCTGATCAAAGGTAACGGTGCCAGTCCCGCGCAGGGCAACTGGCAATATTTTGACGGTGCCAATTGGGTAGACGTGCCGCGCAACGTGAGTGACACCAACGCGCTGTACCTACCAGACGGCACAAAAATTCGTTTTAATCCCGCGTTGAACTTCAACGGCACGCCGGGTAATTTAAATGCGCGCTTGGTGGAAGACGACCAGGCAGGAGCGAATGCAGATTTACCCGCCACTACCACTGGCAGCACTTTCGGCGCGACAAATGTCATTCGCCCAGGCCTTGACCTGTCAGCAGGCGTAGGCGGCACATCACGCGTGTCAGCCAACGAACGTGACGTCAGCATCGACATCACAAAGGTCAACGACACGCCGGCTGTGGCCACGCCTGGAAATACCGTGGCGACTGCATTGCCAGCGGGCGACGTGCCGATTACTTTTACCGGCCTTACAAAAATTGTCTTGAGCGACGTTGACGAGCCAACCAGTCCCAACGCCATTGTGGTGGTGACAATTCAACCCACCTCAAATGGGCGTCCTTTCATCGGTGGATTGGTAGGCGGTGTTGTTTTGTCGGGGCCGACCTCCGTAGGTGTTCTACCCACTGCTACCAACCAACCGATCATTTTGACCGGCACCATTGCAGACATCAATGCAACACTGGAAACCTTGCAGTACCGGAGCGCAGCGTTTTTCAACGGCCCTGACAGTTTTACTGTCACCATTGAAGACCGGAATAATGGCGGCATCCAACCGGGTGTGCCAGGCCAGCTTACTGCCAGCAATATTGTTTACATCAATAACTTCCCTCTTAACGACAGGCCAGTCCCGACAGGCAGCACGCCCGACTACGCCACCTTGTTGCCGGGTGGCACGACGCCGGGGCGTACGATTCAAGACATGTTCGGCGTTCGCTTCAGCGACCCGCGCGATGCGCCGACCACCAACGGCGGCGACGCTTTTGCTTCGGTCGCTATCATCAGCACGCCGCCTGCGGCACAAGGTGTGTACCAGTACTCGACCAACGGCGGCACTGCCTGGACACCGATTGCGCCTGGCACCACGTCTGCCAACGCCTTGGTGTTGGGGCCAACCGCTCTGGTTCGATTTGTTGCCGCGGCCGGCTTTGTAGGCGTGACCACGCCGTTGCAAGCGGTGTTGATTGAAACTGATCAACCAAATGCTTCTTTGCCAAGTCAGGGCGATTTGCTAGGTCGCCTGGGCGTGCCGTTTGACAATGCCACGTCTGCAGCGCCTACCACGGGCTTCATTGACCTGTCTACTCTGGAAGCCACAGAAAGCTCAACCACTACCAACGGCATTGGCCGCAGCCGCTTTTCAAGTCTGGGCAACCCGATGTTGGTCGGTGTCGCTGTGGTGCAGCCAGTCAATGATCGGCCGGTACTGACCGACCCAGCACCGGTGGTGTTGCCGTCTATCGCCGAGGGCACGAGTAATTCACCTGCGCAGTCCATCGGCAGCCTGGTGTCGCCGCGTTTCAGTGACCCGATTGATGCAGGTCAAATTTTCGGTGCTGACAGCTTTAAAGGCGTGTTCATCACTGGTTCGGGCGCCAACCCGGTGACGGAGGGCGTTTGGGAATACAGCTTGAATGGCACCACGTTCATACCGGTGCCTGCTGCCACCAGCGACGCGTCTGCTATTTACCTGAGCCCGAGTGCCTTGGTCAGGTTTAAACCAGTGGACAGCAACTATTCGGGCGCACCCGGCCAGTTGTCGGTGCGCTTGGTTGAGACGGACCAGGGCGACGTACCAGCAGGCCCAGCTAACGGCACATCCATCGGCAATTCGATTGACGCGTTGGTGCCAGGCGCGGTGGTCAATATTGCAGGGCCAGTTGGCAACCCGGGCCAGTTTGCAACGGGTCGCGTGTCCGAGCCATTGCGCTTGAGTATTGTGGTAACTCCCGTGTCAGACGCACCGATTTTGACGCTGGGCTCTGGCGTGCCTGAGGCTGGCAACCCACCAGGTACAACCGGCGAGCAGTCCAGTGCAGGCTCACCTGCGGTCGGCAACAACGCAACAGGCGCGGTCACTGGTTCGGTGCGCGGGCTTGAAGACACGCCAATCCCACTGGGTATCAAAATCGCCCCGGCCGACACCAGCAACCCTGAGGCAATTACCGCCGTTACTGTGGCCGGTGTGCCGCCTGGCTGGGTGCTGAAACAAGCCGACGGCACCGTGATCCCGACCCCGAATGGCTCTGCCACCGGGCTGACCCCAGCGCAGCTGTTGGGCGCAACCATTACCGCGCCAGCTGATGTCAACTCGGCAGGCAATGTTGGTGCCAGTCCAGCGGCTACTTTGACAATCACCGTCACCAGCAAAGACGGCGCTGAGCCGCCCGCCGTGACGACTGGCACGCTGAACATTGCCGTCACGCCGGTGAATGATGCGCCGCTGTTCCCGTCAACTGACACGACTGTGTTGCCGCCAGTGGTCAACAGCGCGACCCCGACCCCCGTCAGTGTGAGTGCTGCTTTCCCTGGCTTTAGTGACCCGAAAGATGTTGGCAAAATCAACGGTGGAGACAACCGCGTTGGTGTGTTGATCACATCCAACGCCACAACACCAGCGCAAGGCAATTGGCAATACTTGGACGGTGGCGTGTGGGTAGACGTGCCGCGCAACGTCAGCGACACCAACGCGCTGTACCTTCCAGACGGCACGCAAATACGCTTTAACCCAGCGACGGGCTTTAGCGGCTCGCCGGGCAACCTGGCAGCCAGACTGGTTGAGGACGACCAGCCAGGAAGCAACGCAGACCTGCCTGCCAACGGCACCGGCTCAGGCTTTGGCGCGACGAACGTGATTCGCCCTGGCATTAATTTGTCTGCAGGCGTGGGCGGTACGTCACGCGTGTCGGCCAACACTCGGGATGTGGGTATCAGCATCACATCGGGAGCGGTAGTTCCACCAGTGGTTCCACCAGTAGTGCCGCCGGTCGTTCCACCCGTAGTGCCGCCGGTCGTGCCACCAGTGGTGCCGCCAGTCGGGCCACCAGTGTCTCCACCTGTTTCGCCTCCGGTAGCGCCGCCCGTAACGCCACCAACAGCTTCATTCCCGCCAGTCCCCACCCTGCTTGCGCCCGCAGCGCCAGACCGGTTGGGCAATCCTGCAGACGTCAATTCTTCGCCAGGACTGGTGCAGCCGCCAGTCGCTGTCGTGGCTCCAGTTGCCAGCGCACTGTCGTCACCAGTCAACGCACTGCCTGCTTTCTTTGCGCCGGTGGGTGTCGCTGTGCAACAGGCGCAGGGTTTGGCTTCAGGCTTTGGCTTGGGTGAAAACCCTTTGTCTAGCAGCGCATTTAGCACTGCTGAACTGGCTCCAGTTGGCTTGGCAGTCCGGCAGTCGCAGGCCATGTCGGCTGCGCAGGAAGCTGCTGGCAATCGTTTGTTTGCCAGCAATTTGGGCCACAGTGGTTTGCAGCCTAACTGGCTGATGCCAGAAGGCATACCTGGGCTTGACGTGTTTGCTTCGCCACTGCCGGAGTTGCAGGCTGCTGTACCGCAGCGCCTGGAAGTGCCGCCGCCAAGGGCATTGACAGCCGAAGAGCTGCGCCAGATTGAATGCGCCAAGCCGCGTGTGGTGGCCAAGCCGCGGCCTGCAGGTTTTGTCCCCAGGACGATGCCGAAGTTTGAGCCAGGCTCAGAGGCTTCCAAACGTTTCAGTGACCAGCTTAAGCGGGCCCGGGCAAGGGCAAAGTGCTAGGAAGCACAAAAGCAAATTTCCAGACTTTGACAATTCATATTGAAATTCATATTCACATCGAGGGACTTACTCATGACTACTGTTTCAAACAAACGCAGCGCACTGTTTTTCAAATTGGCGCCACTGGCCATCGCTGCCACTTTGGCAGGCTGCGGCACTGTCAAGCCCGAGGCATTCACAGCTGATGCCGTTAAAACCCGAGCAGCGAGTGACCGGGTCAGCATGTACGAGGCGCAAGAGCCAATTACCGGGCCGTTGACGTTTGAAGATACAGCTGCCCGATCGCTGAAGTACAACTTGGACCACCGCCTGAAACTGGCAGAGTTGGCTCTGGCAAGCGACATGCTGGACGTGTCGCAATACGACATGCTGCCGCGCCTTCTGGTTGGTGCTGGCTGGGCCACCCGCAACAACGATTCAGGCGGTACTTCGGTGGGTATCGTCAATGGCCTGCAAACCCTTTCACCGTCAACATCCAACGAGCGCAGCAGCTCATCAGCCAGCGCAGCCTTGAGCTGGAGCATTCTGGACTTTGGTATTTCATATTACCGCGCCCAGCAGCGTGCTGATGGTGTGCTGATGGCCGACGAGCGCCGCCGCAAGGTGATTCAAAACATCATGCAGGACGTGCGCAATTCGTACTGGCGCGCGCTGGGCGCGCAGCGCATGCTGCCGCGTGTGGATGCATTGCTGGCCAAGTCGCAAACGGCGCTGGCACGCTCACGTCAGATTGAAGACCAAAAGTTACTGCCTCAGCCAACGGTGCTCGCCTACCAGCGAGCATTGATTGACGCTGTGTCGCTGCTCCAGCAGCGCCGCCAGGACCTGGAACTGGCTCGCGCCGAACTGATGAGTTTGATGAATGTCGCGCCGGGCACGGCCTTTATGCTGGCCGACGCCGCCAGCGACAAACTACCAGCGGTGCCAACCAATGTGGACGCGCTTGAGCAAATCGCGATGGAAATGCGGCCTGAGCTCAACGAGGAGGCTTACCGCAAGCGCGTTACCCTGGCTGACCTGAAGGTTGCGCAGCTGTCGCTGTTCCCGAACATATCGGCCAACATTGGCACCAATTACAGCTCCAACAAATACCTGTACAACAACTCGTGGATCGATTCGGGCTTGAACATTTCCTGGAACCTGCTGAAATTGCCGCAGTACCCAGCGCTCAAAAAAGCCATTGGCGACCAGGCCACGGTCGATGACCTGCGCCGCTACGCACAGGGCATGGCGGTGCTGACGCAAGTGCGCATTGGCATGCAGCGCTACGGCCTAGCGCGGATGGAATACGACATTGCTGACCAGTCAGCGCAAGTCGATGGCCGCTTGCTCAACTATTCACGTTCAGCTGTCAAAGCCAATGCAGAAGGCGAGCTGGAACTGATTCGCAGCGAAGCGCGCGCCTTGCTGACCGAATACCAGCGCCATGCCGCTTATTCGCAGGCGCAAGCTGCCTGGGG
The DNA here is from genome assembly GCA_025362315.1 of Polaromonas sp. Classification (GTDB taxonomy): domain Bacteria; phylum Pseudomonadota; class Gammaproteobacteria; order Burkholderiales; family Burkholderiaceae_C; genus Polaromonas. The sequence continues at coordinate 17,450 of JANYGP010000092.1, read as the reverse complement.
CCGTGTGTACAACTCAATTGGCCTGGATGTGCTGCCCAAAGCGCTTGACAACACGACCGTGCCCGGCCTGTCGGCGTCGATCAAAAACACCATGGCTGAATGGGAGCGGGTTACCTTCCGATCAGCCTCGCCGCGCGCTGATGCGCAGCCTGAAGTCAAGCTGGTGGTCAGCGGCCCAGATGCTGCTGCTGTGGTGCAGTCGGCCGCATTGGCACTCAAGCGCAACGGCATTGTTGCCAACGACAGCACCAAGTCCCAATGGACACTGGAAATGGCCTGGAGCCAGACCAGCCAGGTTGGTGCTGGCACGGGCCTGGTAGACATGCGCCTGGTAAATCCGGTCGGCCAAGTGGTGCTGGAGCGCCAGCAAGAAATTGCAGTGGGTGAGCGCACGCCAGCTGTCATCAAGGCGGCGATTGCGTCTGCGATTGATGCAGATGTAAAAAACATGCATGCGGCGTTCAAGCCGCCTACACTGTAGCCCCAGCACTGGTGCCTAGTTGCGACTGCATCGCCGCCCTATTTTCAGACCAGCTCCATCCAGTGCTTCAGCGCACTGGATTTTTATTGTGAAACTCCTGAAAAATACATCAAATAAGCCTTTAGACAACATAAATAGGGCGCAAGCAGCTATATCATTTATAGCAATTATGGGTAGCGCAGTAGTGCTGTCCAGTTGGGCGCAAACGGCTCCAGCACCGCTCAAAGCCTCCAACACCTCAAGCTTGTCTGTTACCCTGCCGGTCGCCTTGCCTGCCGTTTCGCCGGCGAAGGCCGTAGCGGCTCTGCCAGCGCCTCAGCAGCCGGCGCAACGCGCTCCGACCGCAACCCCCGTGCCGCCTGATGCAGGTGTGCGGGTGCTGCTGGCGCCTGACACAGAAACAGTACTGCTGGCCCAGACTGTGGGCCGCATCACTTCGCTCAACGGCTCATTGGGCAGCCGGGTTGCCAAAGGCCAGCTGGTGGTGGGCATGGACTGCAGTGAGAACGCCGCCAGACTCAAAATGTCGCAGGCCGAGCTGGCATCGGCACGCGAAACCTACGACTCCAAAGTCCGGCTGAAAGGGTTGGATGCGGCAGGCGATATAGAAGTCTCGCTGGCGGCAGCGGCGGTTGCCCGGGCCGATGGTCAAATTGAAATGACCAAGGCGCAAATTAAAAACTGCTCCGTGGTTGCACCTTTTTCCGGGCGCATCGCCAAAATGCATGTCAAGCCATTTCAAGGCGTCAATGCAGGCCAGCCGCTGTTTGATCTGGTCGGCGAGGGCGCGCCTCGCCTGCGCTTGAATGTGCCGTCCAAATGGCTGCGCAGCATCAAAGTGGGCACGCCGTTTCAGGTCGAGATTGATGAAACCGGCAAGACCTACAAAGCCACTGTTGCAGCCATTAACGCGCGGGTGGATGCGGTGGCCCAAACCATTGAAATTGAAGCGCGTGTAACAGGTAAATTCGCTGAGTTGTTGGCAGGCATGAGCGGTACCGCCCGTTTTGCTGATCTGCAGTAACAGTGCAGGGGCAGTTTTTGTTTTACGCATCAGCCACTCGTGTCTTCCACAAGTTTTAACCTGGTAGAAATTGAGCGGTTGGCACGAGCCGCCCCAACTTTGCCTACATTGTCGTTTTCAATGGCCAACGATGCCTGGGGTTTGCTGGGCTTCAGGCAGGCGCTGGTGCTGCGCAAAACTGCCGGGCGCTGGGGCGCACAAGCCATATCCGGGCTGGTGGAAGTGGCCGAAACGACGCCGTACCAAAACTGGCTGCGCCGGGTTTGTGTGCATCTGGATGCATCCCGGTCAACATCTGCCAGAATGGCTGAGCCACAAGAAGCAGCTGACGAAACCGCGCTGCTGCAACTCACGCCCAACGACTTGCCAGAAGCTCTGGCCCAGGAGTGGGGACAGTGGTGGCCAGCAGACGTGGTTTACTTTTTTCTGCGCAATCGGGGCGATGCGCAGGCGACTGTCAACGGTTTGGCTTTCTACCTGTTTGACGGGCCCATCAACCCAACACGCCTGGCCAGCCTGGAGCGCTTGTCAGAAGTCTGGTTGCATGCCTGGGCCATGCTCAGCGGCATGCCGCGCAAAAGCTGGCTGCCGGGCGCTCGCACCCGCTGGGTGGTGGCTTTGGTGCTACTTGCAGCATTGTTCATTCCGGTTCGCCAGTCGGTGCTGGCTCCAGCAGAAATCATTTCCCTTGAATCGGTGGTGCTGGCCTCGCCGCTCGAAGGGGTGGTACGCGAAGTGCTGGTGCGGCCTAACCAGGCTGTAGTTGCTGACCAGCCACTGGTGGCGCTGGACGACACCACGCTGCGCAACCGGCGTGAGGTGCTGCTCAAGTCCGTCGGCTCTGCCCAAGCCGAATTGCTGGCCACCACGCAAAAGTCATTTGACAATTTGCAAAGTCGGGGCGACATTGCGCCGCTGTCAGGCCGGGTAGAAGAGCGCCGGGCCGAGCTGGCTTTTATTGACGAGCAACTGCAGCGCTTGGCACTCACTGCGCCCAAAGCGGGCATCACCGTGTTTGGTGACCCGAACGACTGGCGCGGCCGCTCAGTGGCAGCAGGCGAGCGCATCATGCTGGTGGCCAACCCGGCCAAATTGGGAGTACTGGTGCACGTGCCGGTGGGCGACGCCATTGCCGTTGGTCCAGGCGCGCCTGTGCGGCTGTTTTTGCATGTGGCACCGCTGTCGCCTCTGGACGGCCAGGTCATTGAAACCGGCTACCAGGCGCTGCTGTCGCCCGACAACATTGCCAGCTACCGGATTCGGGCCACCTTGGCCAGCAGCCCGGGCGATGAAAACCTGCAACGCATTGGCCTGAAAGGTACGGCCAAACTGTATGGTGAACGGGTGCTGCTAGGGTACTGGTTGATGAGGAGGCCGCTGGCTGCTGGCAGGGAATGGCTGGGAATATGAGCGTGTGTGGCTGTGTGAGACCGTGCTTGGCCATACATGAACCTACATGACCACATCCAGCCTTCAAAGATGAATCAAAAAGTCCTTCAATTCATCGGCTTCAATGTCGCCCTCGTCAACGCTGACGATCACGCCGTTTTTGCTGCGCACCATGGTCGTTGGCAAACTGCGCGGCATCATCACATCACCAAGGAGGGCTGCAGTCGCCATGCTGACCGGATATTTCCATCCGGTTTTCCGGACATGTGCAAACGCACTTTGCGCCAGTGCATCGGTCGACAAGGCCAGAACCTCGACACCTTTGCCCCGGTTTTTAAGCCAAAAATCATGCAAACGGGGTTCAACCAACTTGCAAACAGGGCACCAGCTGGCCCAGAAAAAAACCACCAACAACTTGCCCCTGGTTTGTGCCTCAAAAAAGTCCTGGCCATTCAACAGCTTGAAGGCCGTCGGCAAATGCAGCGTGGTGCCCACTGCCGGGTGAATCAGCTCACCGGTTTCGTCGGCAATCGATTCAGCCACAGCCCTGGCAGCAGCGGCTTCCTCTGCCGCTGTCATGGCTTTGCCGCGCTTGGCCTTGTTGTTGGTTTTGGCCGGTTTCCCGGCGGGCTGGACTTGTGCCCCAGCCCACGCTGGCAGGCTCGCTACAACACCAGCTGTCAAAATATCACGACGGCTGATGTTCAGCTCAGACATGGGAAGCGTGCAGGTCATGTCCGATTCAAAAACGTTTGGATACCATTTTTGAAGTTTAGCGCGTTTGCATGCCTTTGCACCTGATGTCTGCTGTTCAAGTTTCACCCATGACTGGCGCGGTGCCAATCAACCAAGCACTACCACCAGCCGCCGGCATGCCCGGCGTGCCGGTGCTGCCGTCACTGCGAGAAGACCTGGTGCTTGTTGCTTCGTCCGACAACCCGGACGGCTCACCCACCTGGGCCGTGCAGGACCCGGTGCGCAACAAGTTTGTGCAAATTGGCTGGCTGGAATTTGAAATGCTGTCGCACTGGCAAACCAGCCCGCTGGGCGTGATGGCGTCGCTGGCTGAGGATACGCCGCTGCGGCCCAGCCTGGAGGACGTGCTGTCATTTGCTCACTTCCTTCGCCAGCAAAGCCTGGTGCGGCTAGATAGCCGCGAAGACGTTGCCGTGGCCAGAGCTGCACCGGGCAAGCCGGGCATCAGCAACTGGCACTGGTGGCTGCACAACTATCTGTTTTTTCGCATTCCGCTGGCCAGGCCTGACCGCGTTTTGAGTTGGCTCACACCCAAGCTCGACTGGCTCTTTACCCGATGGGCAGTGCTGGCTTTGACGCTGATGTGCGGCGCCGGTGCGGTGCTTGCTACACGGCAGTGGGAGCTGTTTTTTCAAACCTTTGTTGATTCACTCACCCTGGGCGGGCTGCTCAGTTTTGCGTTGGCATTGATCCTGGCCAAAACACTGCATGAGCTGGGCCATGCCGTAGTCGCCACCCGCTATGGCGTGCGGGTAGCGCATGTTGGCGTGGCTTTTCTGGTGCTGTGGCCCATGCTGTACACCGACACTGGAGAGTCCTGGCGGCTACGTGATCCGAGGCGTCGCCTGCACATTGCCGCTGCCGGCATGACGGTAGAAATGGTACTGGCCGGGCTGGCTTTACTCGGCTGGGTGCTCACGCCGCCGGGGCCGCTGCGCAGCGCGTTTTTCTACCTCGCCACCACCAGTGTGGTGATGACGCTGGCCCTCAACATCAGCCCCTTCATGCGCTTTGACGGGTACTACGTGCTGTCTGATGCGCTGGACATGCCTAACTTGCATGACCGTGCCGGTGCCATTGCCAAAACGGCTTTGCGCCGGATGTTGCTGGGTTTCAAAGACCCCTGGCCTGAGCATTTTTCACCGACCAAACACAGCGTGCTGTTACTTTTCGCGCTGGGCACCTGGATCTACCGCCTGTTTTTATTCCTGGGCATTGCAGTGGCGGTGTACCTGATGTTTTTCAAATTGCTGGGCATCTTTTTGTTTTTGGTCGAGATCATCTGGTTTGTGGTGCGCCCGTTTTATACGGAATTCAAAGTGTGGGGCAAGCGCCGCAATGACATTCAGCGCGGCCGCGCCAGCATGTGGCTGCTGGGGCTGCTGGTGTGCGTTGGGTTGCTGGCTTTTCCGTGGGCGCACGACATTCACGCGCCGGCCCAATTGCGCGCAGACTACACCATCATTTACAGCCCTCTGGCGGGAAAAATTGCAGCGCTGCACCAGCCAGGCAATGTGGCAAAAGGCCAGAGCCTGGTGGTGTTGGACAGTCCGAAATTGCGCAGTGATGCGCAGCGCGCGCAAATCAACATCAACGCCACACGCGCAGCCTTGCAAAACGCCGAGCTGTCCAGCGACACCAACCGCGAGCAGGTTGGCAAGCTGGGGGTGACAGTCGAGCAGTACCAGGCTGAGGACCGCGCTGCAGGCGAGGAGCTGGCCCGCCTTGGCATCAAGGCCGACTATGCAGCACTGTGGACCGATGTGGACCCTAATTTGGTGGTAGGCAGCTGGCTTCGGCCACAAGACGCGATTGGCACGCTGGTCAACACCTCCAGCTGGGTGGTAGAAGCCTGGGTGGAAGAATCAGAGTTGCAGAATTTGAAGGTGGGGGCAGCTGGCCGCTTTTACCCGGCGAACCGAATGGACGCACCGCTGGCGGTAACGGTGATGGAAATCGACACTGCACGCACCACTGCGTTGTCGCATCCTGGCATGTCCAGTGAGCACGGCGGGCCCATACCTACTGTGACCGATGGCCGGGCGCAGGTGCCGCGCGACACCGTGTATCTGGTCAAGCTGCGGGTAGAGGGCAAGCCTGCACAAGTGCGCTGGTCGCGCGGCCGGGTGACTTTGCAGGGCGAGCGCTACTCCAAGGTGCGGCGTGCGATAACCTATGCCAGTTCGGTGCTGATTCGTGAAAGCGGGTTTTAAACTGCCCGTGGCTTGGATTACTTTAGAACTCCTATTTCACGGTAAAACTTCCCTGCTCCAAGGTGGAGCGGCATGCTGCCAGCGGGCAAATCCAGGTTTGCTGACAACATCGCAGCATTTGGATGGGAAGCTTTTACCTGGGCCAATACTGCCGGGCTGAAAAGGCGTTTTACCAGGCGGTAAACCAGTTCGGGTTCAGCATCACTGGATGTCACCCGCTGGGCGCCGAAAGCTACTGTATTGATAGCGGTAGTTCCCCTGTAAACGTCGGCTGCAAAACTGCCTGGAACATAAAACTGGTTTTCGATATGCAGTGCCTGCAGCGCAGCGGCGTCAATTGGCAGCAAGGCAATGTCAATGCTTGCCGCCAGCGCACTGATAAAGCCGGCAGGAACACCACTGACAAAAAACATGGCGTCGATGGTTGCGGCTCGCATGCGTTTTGCGGCGGCTGCGCCATTGGCATACACAGGGGTAAATTCACGCTCGCTCAGGCCATAAGCGCACGATTTGCCGCGCATTAACCAATACACCTGAGCTAGGTTCGCCCAGTGCCACACGCAAACCTTTGGGTTGCGCGGTCGACTGCAACCCCAATGCTTTGCGAGCAACCACGTGGATGCTTTCAGAGTACAAATTGGCGAGCAGGCGCAGCTTGTCAAGTTTGGCCTGCGGACGCATCGCACTGCTATTTGTGCTGGTGCCTATGCCGCTGTAGTGCCAGTGTGCAATGTCGGCCTACGAAAAGCCCGACTCCATTTGTCTACTGGCAATGGCATTAAAGTTGGCAATGGAGCCACTGGTGGCCATAGCCTGAACTTTCACCACACCAGGCTCAGACAAAGCACTCGCCATGGCCATGGCCGTGGCGATTCGATGGCAGGTTCCGCCTGGCGCACCGGTGGCAATGCGAAACAAGGGTTGCGCTGCAGAGACCTTAACTTGCGTAGTCACTGTCAGTGCGCTTCAGTTTGCGTATCAACGACGGCCAGACAAACGCGCCGCCCAGGCCGCCGGTTTGCACCCGCATCGCCTCGGCTACGCCCTTGACGATCAATGGGTTGACCTGTGTCAATTCGCCACCACCCGACTGCGCATCGATTTGAATTTTGCAGGTGCTTTCAAAGGTGTACATGCTTAAAAACGCATCAGCAATTGACTCGCCCACAACCAGCAGGCCGTGGTTGCGCAGCACCAGAAAGTTGGCTTGCCCCAGGTCAGCCTGAAGGCGCGGTTTTTCATCGTCTCTGAACGCCACGCCTTCGTAGGCGTGGTATGCCAGAGAGCCCAATACAAAAGTTGATTGCTGGCTGATGGGCAACACGCCACCCGCCTGCGCACTGACGGCCACGCCTGCCCGCGTGTGGGTATGCAGCACACACTGCGCGTCATGCCGTGCCTCATGCACGGCGCTGTGAATGACAAAGCCAGCCGGGTTCACGGGAAAGTCCGAAGCAATCACCTTGCTGCATTGTTCATCCACCTTGACCAGGCTGGACGCCGTAATTTCGTCAAACATCAGGCCGTAAGGATTGATCAAAAAATGATGCGCATCACCGCTGACAGACGCTGGCAGCTTGGCGCTGATGTGCGTGAACACCAGATCGCTCCAGCCATACAGCGCCACCAGCCGGTAGCAGGCTGCAAGGTCACAGCGCAGCGCCCACTCTTCAGGGCTGACAACTTCTTTGAGGCTGGGGATATGCATGATGTCTCCTGAAGATTTAAAAGCTCGCCAAGCTGCCTAAAGCACCACTTTAACCATCGGGTGCGTGCTCAGGGTCCGGTACAGCTCGTCAAGCTGCTCCCTGGACGTTGCTGTTACCGTGACTGTTACGCCCATGTATTTGCCGCCACTGCTTTCACGCAGTTCAATGGTTGACGCATCAAAAGCTGGGTCAAACTGGTGCGCGATGTGGGTGATGGCTGCCACCAGACCGTCGACCTTCAGGCCCATCACCTTGATTGGAAACTGGGACGGGTATTCAATCAACGATTCCTGTTTTGGAATCTCGGGCGTCATATCAGGCGGTGTGTCGGGCGTGTCGTGCGCAGTCATGCGATGTGTGCCTTGGCTTGCTGATACGCTGCATACAGCTTGGCGTAGACAGGGCCGGGCAAACCGGCGTGCTGGCCTGCGCCGACGGGTCTGCCATCCAGCATCGTCACAGGCAACACCTCTTTGGTGGCCGACGACAGCAGCAGCTCATCGGCTGCCAATACCTCGGCCCGTGTGATGCGGCGCAGCTCAAAACCCAGGCCAACGCTTGCACACAGCTCTTCAAACAGGCCGTAGCGAATGCCTTCAAGTACAAGATTGTCTTTGGGCACACCCAGCAGCTTGCTGCCTTGCACCACCCACACATTGCTGGCGGCTGCTTCGCTCAAGTGGTCGCCCCTGAACATGATGGTCTCCAGCGCCCCGGCGTCAAAACTGATTTGCCGCGAAAACACTGCGCCCAGCAGGCTGGTGCTTTTGATGTGCGCTTTGTCCCAGCGAAAGTCATCCGCCGAGACACAGGCCACACCCTGCGCTCGTTGGGCAGGTGTCGGCAGCTTCATGGCATTGACCATCACAAACACAGTGGGCTTCAAGTCGGGCGGCATGACGTGGTCACGCATCGCCACACCGCGGCTGACCTGGATGTAAATGATTTGATCCAGGTTTGGCTCTTTTTGACCCTCTTTTAGTGCTGTAGCGCTTATCTTATGTGCGCGAGCAGCTACTAATTGCATAGCAACATCATGCCACTCAGCAGTAGTCAATGGGTTGGCAATACGCAGTTCAGCCAGACTGCGGTCCAGGCGCGCCATGTGCTGGTCAAAGCGAAAAAGCTTGCCAGCGTAAGCTGGCAACACTTCGTACACGCCATCGCCAAAAATAAATCCCCGGTCCAGCACGCTGATTTTTGCGTCTTGCAGCGCGGTGTAGTCACCGTTCAGGTAGCACAGTGTGTCGGGCAGGGTGGTGTCAGTAGTCATGGTGGTCATGGTCAGGGCAGTGTGATAACCCGTAAGTTAATTCGTTGAGTTGGTCAATGTTAGCGCCCGACGGGCAGCGACTCTTCAGTGAGCCTAAAAATGCTCAAACGCTATTAAAAAAATAGCTGATTGCGCATATATTACCTGGTCTGTAAGGTGATTTAGGCATCTAAAAATCACAAAAAAAGATAAATTTAAGCACTTCAACGTACCAGACGCACAGCCAAAATTGCCAGCCAGCCCAATGCAAAATTCAGCAGCGTCATGGTGTGCATCAAAGCGCCCGCTTTCGCAGCCAGGGCCCAGTCGGCACCCGCTATGGCACGCTTGTATTTTTTAAAGCCGGCAAAGTAAATGTGGCCGAACACCAGCATCATGGCAAGGCCCAGCACCAGCATGACATTCCAGCCCAGTGGCACACTGCCTTGGCCAGTGGCCATTCTTGCAGCTCGAAAGGTGCTTGTGTACAGATGCGTACCCGTGGCAAACAGCACCGCAATGGCGACCAGTACCCAGGCATAAAAGCGTCGCCACACCTGGCCCATCAGCACGGCTCTGGGCTGCGCTTCAATGCTTGCAATGGCCGCTGGCCGCAGTGCAAACAGCATGAAGGTCATGCCGCCCATCCAGACAATGCCTGCAATGAGGTGAAGGAGCTTGGCGAAGTCGTACATGGTGATCTCCAGAACAAAAACAGGATTGTGTCCGTGCTTGATGCTTGTTGCCAGCGCCGCAAATTCACATAAAACGCGATGGAGCTTAAAAGCTGCTTGGAAAGGACGGGTTTCTACGTATAATCAGAGGCTGTGGAAAATCTGCTTTTTGTAACCCACTTGTAATTTGCAATGCGCAAAATTAGTGAATTCTCGACAAAGCAGGCCTGGAGCCAGGGGCAAGATGACGATGTCATCAGGCCCTTGAGTAGGCAAGAAGCCGAGGCACTCCGGCAGCAACAGCCATCGCTCTCGCCCTGGGTGGTGCTTGCAGGGCAGGCAGTTGGTGGTGCGTTGGTGGCATTGGCGGCGTGGCTGGTTTCGGGCAGGAATTCTGTGCTCTGGTCGGCTTTTTATGGAGCGATGGCGGTGGTTGTCCCTGGCATGTTGTTTGCGCGGGGATTGATGAGCAAGGTTTCAATGATCAATCCGGCCGCTGCAGTGACTGGATTTTTTTTGTGGGAAGCGGTGAAGATCGGTTTGGTATTGGCCATGTTGTTTGCGGCCCCAAAACTGGTCAAGGATTTGAGTTGGCTCGCCATGCTGGTGGGGCTGATTGTGACGATGAAGGTGGTTTGGCTGGTGCTTTGGCTTGAAGCCAAGGTGCGGCACAAATCGAAAAAGTTAAGCGTAGTCCAATAAAAGAGATTTAGATGAGTGCATCTTCTGGAGCCCCATTAACCGCTGGTGACTACATTGGTCACCATCTGGTGCATCTGCAAAACAAAAAGCAGACAACGCTGATTGATTTTGGCGTCATCAATCTGGACACGATTTTCTGGTCAGTTGCTTTGGGCGTGATAGGTTTGTTTGTCCTGTGGCGTGTGGCCAAAAGCGTCCACGCGGGTGTACCTGGCCGGATGCAGGCGGCCGTCGAGTTGCTGCTTGAGATGGTTGACAGCCAAGCCAAAGGCATCGTCAAAAACGCGGAGTCCCGCAAGTTGGTGGGTCCATTGGCACTCACCGTCTTCGTCTGGATTTTCCTGATGAATTCAATGGACTTTTTGCCTGTTGACTTGTTTCACAGCTTGTTTGCAGTCACGGGACTGGACCACAAGATTGAATATTTCCGCGTTGTTCCGACGGCCGATTTGTCAGCCACGCTCGGCATGTCTTGCGGCGTTTTGCTGATTTGCCTTTTTTACAACATCAAGATCAAGGGCTTAGGCGGCTGGGTGCATGAGTTGTTCTCTGCGCCATTCGGCGACAAGTGGTTTTTGTATCCCATCAACTTTCTGATGCAAATGATTGAGTTCGCTGCCAAGACTGTGTCCCATGGCCTGCGACTTTTCGGCAACATGTACGCGGGAGAATTGCTGTTCATGCTAATCGCGCTGATGGGTGCTGTCGGCTTCGGCTCTGCCACTGGCGTATTTCTTTTCATCGGTCACATTCTGGCGGGTACGGGTTGGGCAATCTTCCACATTTTGATTGTGGCGTTGCAGGCCTTTATTTTCATGATGTTGACATTGGTGTATGTGGGTCAAGCGCACGATCACCATTGATAAATTGATTTTTGATTTCGGGTTTTATTTTTTTCTTTGTTGGTTTTTTTGTTAATTTGTAGGAGCTTTAAATGGAAAACGTACTTGGTTTTGTTGCATTGGCCGCTGGCCTGATCATTGGCTTGGGCGCACTCGGCGCTTGTATTGGTATTGGCATCATGGGTAGCAAATACCTCGAAGCCGCTGCCCGCCAGCCTGAATTGATGAACGAACTGCAAACCAAAATGTTCTTGTTGGCTGGTCTGATTGACGCGGCTTTCCTGATCGGCGTCGGTATTGCCATGTTGTTTGCTTTTGCAAACCCGTTTGTACTCAAGTAAATTATTACTTGACCCGTCATCCATCAACTAAGGTGCTGCTGTGAGTATCAACTCCACATTTTTTGCGCAGCTCATCGTGTTTGCAATTTTGGTGCTGTTCACGATGAAATTCGTGTGGCCACCGATTGCCGCCGCGTTGGACGAGCGTGCCAGCAAAATCGCTGCAGGCTTGGCCGCTGCTGACAAAGCCAAAGCTGAACTTTCGAATGCCAACAAGCGCGTTGAAGAAGAGCTGGTCAAGTCAAAAGGCGAGTCCGCTGTGCGACTGGCCGAGGCCGAGCGCCGCGCGCAGGGCATGATTGAAGAAGCCAAAGCCAGAGCAACCGAGGAAGGCAGCAAAATTATTGCCGCCGCCAAGGTTGAGGCTGAACAGCAAACCGTCAAGGCCCGCGAGACGCTACGCGAGCAGGTTGCTGCGCTGGCTGTCAAAGGTGCTGAGCAGATCTTGCGCAAGGAAGTCAATGCATCCGTGCATGCCGACTTGCTGGGCCGCCTGAAATCTGAACTTTGACTGCAAAGACAAGAGCACCAACATGGCCGAATTAGCCACCATTGCACGTCCTTACGCTGAAGCGCTGTTCAAAACTGCGGGCACTGACCTGACCGTTACTGCCAGCTGGCTTGACGAGTTGGCAGCCATTGCTTCGAATGTTCAGTTGCAGCAATATGCTGGTAACCCTAGCGTGACCTCCGCGCAAACGTTTGACGTGATGACCGGCGTTGTAAAAACCGCTTTGCCAGCATCTGCCAAAAACTTTTTGAAAGCCGTGATTGAAAACGGTCGCATCAGTGTCTTGCCAGAAATTGCCAGCCAGTTTCGCGCGTTGAAAAATGCGAAAAGCGGCTCGTCTGATGCAACGGTTTTCAGCGCGTTCGCACTTGATGCGGCTGCACTGGCGGATCTGTCTGCAACCCTTGAAAGGCGTTTTGGCAGAAAGCTCAACCTCACTGTTGAGCTGCAGCCGGAGTTGATAGGCGGCGTGCGTGTTGTGGTGGGTGACGAGGTGCTGGACACGTCGGTCAAAGCCCGTTTGGAGCAAATGAAAGTAGCGCTGGTGTCTTGAGTCGCTTTGCTTGCAAAACGTCACAGCCCTGTTTGTAGAATTAATTAAAGAAAGAAGGAAAGAGTCATGCAACTCAATCCAGCAGAAATTTCTGAACTGATCAAAAGCCGTATCGAGGGCTTGACAGCATCCAGCGACATCCGTAACCAGGGCACGATTGTTTCGGTAACCGACGGTATCGTGCGTATTCACGGCCTGAGCGATGTGATGCAAGGCGAGATGCTGGAATTCCCGGCAACTGCTGACGGCACACCGACCTACGGTTTGGCACTGAATCTGGAGCGCGACTCGGTCGGTTCTGTGATCTTGGGCGAGTATGAGCACCTGGCTGAAGGCAACATTGTCAAATGCACAGGCCGCATTCTTGAAGTGCCGGTAGGTCCCGAGTTGCTTGGCCGCGTAGTCAATGCATTGGGTCAGCCAATTGATGGCAAAGGCCCGGTCAATGCCAAGATGACCGACGTGATTGAGAAAGTCGCACCGGGCGTGATCGCCCGTAAATCGGTTGACCAGCCTCTGCAAACTGGCCTCAAATCAATTGACTCCATGGTGCCAGTGGGCCGTGGCCAGCGCGAGCTGATCATTGGTGACCGCCAGACCGGTAAAACAGCTGTTGCGATTGATGCCATCATCAATCAAAAAGGCAACGGCGTGAAATGCGTGTATGTGGCGATTGGCCAAAAAGCATCGTCTATTAAAAACGTCGTGCGCTCGCTTGAGCAAGCCGGCGCGATGGAATACACCATCGTCGTGGCTGCTTCGGCTTCTGAGTCAGCCGCCATGCAATATGTGAGCGCCTACTCTGGCTGCACGATGGGCGAGTACTTCCGTGACCGTGGCGAAGATGCACTGATTGTGTATGACGACTTGTCCAAGCAAGCTGTGGCCTACCGTCAGGTGTCGTTGCTGCTGCGCCGCCCACCAGGCCGTGAAGCTTACCCAGGCGACGTGTTCTATCTGCACAGCCGTCTGCTTGAGCGCGCAGCCCGCGTGAACGAGAAATACGTTGAAGACTTCACCAAAGGTGCGGTCAAAGGCAAAACCGGTTCATTGACGGCACTGCCCATCATTGAAACGCAAGCCGGTGACGTGTCGGCCTTCGTGCCAACCAACGTGATTTCTATTACGGACGGCCAGATTTTCCTGGAAACCAGCCTGTTCAACGCCGGTATCCGACCTGCGATTAACGCCGGTATTTCGGTGTCGCGCGTCGGTGGTGCAGCCCAGACCAAGCTGATCAAAAACCTGTCAGGCGGTATTCGTACCGACTTGGCGCAGTACCGCGAGCTGGCCGCATTTGCGCAGTTTGCTTCTGATCTGGATGAAGCCACCCGCAAGCAGCTCGATCGTGGTGCACGCGTGACCGAACTGCTCAAGCAGGCGCAGTACGCACCCTTGACGATCTCCAACATGGGTGCCACGCTGTTCGCAGTGAACAAAGGCTTCATGGACGACGTTGAAGTTAAAAAAGTGCTGGCGTTTGAATCTGGTCTGCACGCTTATCTCAAAGACAAGCACGCGGCGCTGATGGCCAAGCTGGAAGCCGCCAAGGCGATGGACAAAGATGCGGAAGCAGAAATGACCACCGCTGTGACAGCGTTCAAAAAGTCATTCGCTTGATCTGACCTAAAACCAAAGCGTTCTAGAAACCATCAGGAATAGATATGGCAGCAGGTAAAGAGATACGCGGCAAGATCAAGTCGGTGGAAAACACCAAAAAGATCACCAAGGCCATGGAAATGGTGGCCGCCTCCAAAATGCGCAAGGCGCAGGAGCGGATGCGCGCCGCCCGTCCTTACAGTGACAAAATTCGCAATATCACGGCCAACCTGAGCCAGGCTAATCCTGAATACACTCACGCGTTTATGGAGTCCAATGACGCCAAAGCAACCGGGTTTATTGTGGTGACGACTGACAAGGGCTTGTGCGGCGGTTTGAACACCAACGTGCTGCGTGCTGTCACCGCCAAGCTCAAGGACTTGCAAGCTGCTGGCCACGACACGCAAGCGGTGGCGATTGGCAACAAGGGTCTGGGGTTTTTAAACCGTGTGGGTGTCAAGGTCGTGGCGCATGCCACACAGCTCGGTGACAAGCCGCACCTCGACAAATTGATTGGCCCCGTCAAGGTGCTGCTCGATGCGTATGCTGAAGGCAAGGTCAAAACCGTGTATCTGTGCTATACCAAGTTCATCAACACCATGCGCCAGGAGTCAGTGGTTGAGCAGTTGCTGCCACTCACGGCTGATCGCTTGGTGGCCGACAAAGACCAGCACGGCTGGGATTATATTTATGAGCCGGATGCACAAACGGTCATTGACGATTTGCTGGTTCGCTATGTAGAGGCGCTGGTGTATCAGGCCGTGGCCGAAAACATGGCCTCCGAGCAATCAGCCCGTATGGTTGCCATGAAGTCTGCAACTGATAACGCCGGTAGCGTGATTGGTGAGCTCAAACTGATTTACAACAAAACGCGGCAGGCAGCGATTACGAAAGAACTTTCGGAAATCGTCGCTGGTGCAGCAGCGGTATAGCTTTAATTACTGTGCCGCACTACCCGATTTAAAGATTAAAGAAACCAACAGGATTTCATCATGGCGAATGTAAAAGCTCAAGCTCAAGGCAAGATTGTTCAGTGTATCGGCGCAGTGGTTGACGTGGAATTCGCACGTAACGAGATGCCCAAGATTTATGACGCCCTCAAAATGGAAGGCTCATCCCTGACGCTGGAAGTCCAGCAACAGTTGGGCGACGGCATTGTGCGCACCATTGCACTGGGCAGCTCTGACGGCATGCGCCGAGGCAACGTCGTGTACAACACCGGCGCACCCATCATGGTGCCAGTTGGCAAGGGTACCTTGGGCCGCATTATGGACGTGCTGGGCGCGCCAATCGACGAGCGTGGCCCGGTTGACCAGACGCTGACCGCTGCGATTCACCGCAAAGCCCCAGCTTATGACGAACTGAGCCCATCGCAAGAGCTGCTGGAAACCGGTATCAAGGTGATTGACCTGGTGTGCCCGTTCGCCAAAGGCGGCAAGGTGGGCCTGTTCGGCGGCGCTGGTGTCGGCAAGACCGTGAACATGATGGAACTCATCAACAACATCGCCAAGGCGCACTCTGGTTTGTCTGTATTTGCTGGTGTGGGCGAGCGTACCCGTGAAGGCAATGACTTCTATCACGAGATGGCTGACTCCGGTGTGGTAAATCTTGAAAAGCTTGAAGACTCCAAAGTGGCGATGGTCTACGGTCAGATGAATGAGCCACCAGGCAACCGCTTGCGCGTGGCATTGACCGGCCTGACGATTGCCGAATCCTTCCGTGACGAAGGCCGCGACGTGCTGTTCTTTGTGGACAACATTTACCGCTACACGCTGGCCGGCACCGAAGTGTCCGCGCTGCTGGGTCGTATGCCATCGGCTGTGGGTTACCAGCCCACGCTGGCCGAAGAAATGGGCCGCCTGCAAGAGCGTATTACATCGACCAAAGTTGGCTCCATCACGTCTATCCAGGCCGTTTACGTGCCCGCCGATGACTTGACCGACCCGTCACCAGCCACGACGTTTGCTCACCTTGACTCGACCGTGGTGCTGAGCCGTGACATCGCCTCGCTGGGTATCTATCCTGCGGTTGATCCACTGGATTCCACCAGCCGCCAGTTGTCGCCTGCTGTGGTGGGTGAAGACCACTACAACACAGCCCGTGCTGTGCAGGGTACGCTGCAGCGCTACAAAGAATTGCGCGACATCATTGCGATTTTGGGCATGGACGAGTTGGCACCTGAAGACAAGCTGGCCGTAGCTCGCGCCCGTAAAATCCAGCGTTTCCTGAGCCAGCCGTTCCACGTTGCTGAAGTGTTTACCGGTTCGCCCGGCAAGTACGTCAGCCTGGCTGAAACCATTCGCGGCTTCAAGATGATTGTCTCTGGCGAGTGCGACCATTTGCCCGAACAGGCCTTCTACATGGTGGGCACCATTGACGAGGCTTTCGAGAAGGCCAAGAAGGTTTAAAGCCAGCGCTACGAAAGAACTGCCATGTCAACTATTCGTGTAGACGTTGTTTCCGCTGAAGAGTCCATCTTCTCTGGTGAGGCCACCTTTGTCGCTTTGCCAGGCGAAGCAGGCGAGTTGGGTATTTATCCGCGCCACACACCGCTGATCACCCGCATCAAGCCAGGCGCGGTGCGCATCCAAAAGGCCGACGGAAGCGAAGAGTTTGTTTTCGTGGCTGGTGGTCTGCTTGAAGTGCAGCCCCATTCAGTCACCGTGTTGAGCGATACCGCGATTCGCGGCAAAGACCTTGACGAGGCCAAGGCTATAGCTGCCAAAGCGGCAGCCGAAGAAGCCCTCAAAAATGCCAAAGGCGATATTGACATCGCCATGGCGCAGTCCGAGCTTGCCGTGATGGCGGCCCAGATTGCCGCGCTGCGCAAGTACCGCCAGAAGAAATAAGTCACAAGCCTGTATGCCTTTTGGCGACAGGACCTGACACTTCTTCCGCCCTTGGCATGCAGTGCTGGCGGCGTCTGTGCAAACTCACCTCAGGCGACCTACACTGGCAGGCATATGAAACCTGAAATCCGTGTTTTTTTGCTTGGATTTGCGCTCTTTGAGAAGTCGACTTTCGAGTCTTTCTTTAAACTGGCTGGCCACAGAGATACTGGCTACATCATTCTGAAAGACATCGCACAGGCTCAGGTCGTCGTGGTCAATGGTGATAACTTCGCTGCGGTGCAGTGGGTTACAAAGTCAGTCAAATCTCCTCAAAAAGCGCTTTTTATTGGTGCTCCTGACCCCGCAGGCAAGTGGCCAGTGGTGGCCAAACCGATCAAATTGAGCGCCATTCTTGGCTTGCTTGACATGCTGGTTTCAGCAGGAAAATCCGCCTCCAGCATGTCAAGCAAGCCAAGAATGGCGCTCAATTTGATCGGTTTGGCCACCACTGGCCTCTTGCCTGCGGGGTCAGGAGCACCAATAAAAAGCGCTTTTTGAGGAGATTTGACTGAC
>JANYGP010000089.1 GCA_025362315.1 Polaromonas sp. | reverse complement strand
CCCGCCAAGCCTGCGCGGCCACGCGTGAAGCGCGCCGATATACGTTAAACTGCCCCTATTTTGCCAACCCTGAGCCCGTCCAAAACAATGATCGATAACAGTCAGTTTCGCCGCATCCTGGCGCGCAACGTCGCCGTTCCTGCCGGTGCGCAACACCGACACGCTTGAACAGCAGACCAACACCGCTTTTTATTTTCAGGATGCCATCAAGCTGTCACCCGAATGGCGGGTGGTGGCGGGCCTGCGCATGGACAACTACCGCCAGTCACTCCAAAACCGCATCACCAGCAACACGGCCAGCCAGAGCCCGTCGGCCACATCACCGCGCATTGGCATCAGCTGGTTGCCCACACCGCAATGGACGTTCTATGCCAACGCCGGTCAGTCCTTTCGGCCCAACACCGGCTCCGATGTGCTGGCCCGGGGGTTTAGCCCTGAAAGCGGTCGCGCGCTGGAAGCCGGCACCAAGTGGGAAAGCGCCGACAAGCGCATCGGTGCCACCGCAGCCGTTTTTGATATCCGCAAGCGCAATGTGTTGACGGCCGACCCGGTCAACGCAGGCAACTCTGTGGCCGCAGGTGAAATCCGCAGCCGCGGGTTTGAGTTTGACCTGGCCGGCCAGGTCACGCAGCACTGGCGTCTCAATGCCAGCATGGTGCTCAATGATGTGACCATCTCCAAAGACAACACCCTTGAAGTCGGTGGACGACTGCTGAATGTGCCTAAAGTCAATGGCAGCGTGCTGGCCGTTTATGAAGACGCGCTTGCCAGCGGACAGCGCTATGGCTTGGGCGGCGGCATCACGCATACCGGCAAGCGCCTGGGCCAGGCCCGCACGCAGGCAGAGGCCAATGCAGGCACCCCCGCTTTTGACCTGCCGGGCTACACCACGGCCAAGCTGGTAGCTTACTTTCGCATCAACCCGGCCCTGCGCCTGACACTGGACATCGACAACGTGTTCGACACCAGCTATTACAGCAGCTCCTACAGTCGGGTCTGGGTGACACCTGGTTCGGCACGCACCGTCACCCTGGGCCTGCAGGCCAGGTTCTGAGCATGACAACACGCCCTCACATCACACGGCGGCAAACACTTCAGCTGTCTCTGGCGGGGGTGGCCGCGGCCACCTCACCGGTCTTGTCAGCCCAGCCAGCCCGTGCGCCGCTGCAAATTGTGGGCCCCTGGGAAATCAGCGGGCTGTCGCCAGCCAGCAGTGGCTACGTTTTCACACGCATGCAAATTGCTGAAACCCTGCTCGATGCGCAGGGCGATGGCACACCGCTACCGGGGCTCGCGGTACGTTGGCACACCTCGGCAGACGGTCTGGTGTGGCGCTTTGAGCTGCGCCCTGCAGCGCGCTTTCACGATGGCACCGCAGTGCTGGCTTCAGCCGTTGTGCGCTGCCTCCAGTCAGCCCGCGTTGCGCCGGCACTGCTGAGTGTGGCACCCATCAAGTCGATTGAAGCCGACGGCCAAAACGTCGTCGTGGTGAGGCTGTCCATGCCTTTTGGCAGCCTGGCGTCATTGCTGTCCCACAGCAGCACGCTGATATTGGCACCGGCCAGCTACAACCCGGACGGCAGCGTCAAAAGCATCATTGGCAGCGGCCCCTACCGCATCACAGCGCTGACGCCGCCACAGCAAGTGGAAACCGTGTTTTTTGAGGGCCATGAAGGACCGAAACCACACATTGAGCGCGTACGCTATCTGGCGGCGGGTCGGCCAGAAACCCGTGCCTTGATGGCCGAAGGTGGCCAGGCCGACCTGGCCTATTCGCTGGACCCGGCCAGCCTGGCGCGCTTGCGCAAGCGGACAAACCTGCGCATTGAAAGCGTCACCCTGCCGCGCACTGTCATGCTCAAGCTCAATGCCAGGTTGCCTGCATTGCAGGACGTACGCGTGCGGCGCGCCCTGAGCCTGGCCATTGACCGCACTGGCATTGCCAGGGCACTTCTGCGCGACCCGGAGCTGGCCGCGACCCAGTTGTTTCCGCCGAGCCTTGGCAACTGGCACAACCTCTCGCTGGCACCCTTGTCGCATGACCCCTCAGCCGCCAAAAAACTGCTGGCTGAAGCAGGCTGGCGGCAGGCCGCTGACGGCTTGCGCAACGCCAGCGGGCAAGCGCTCACGCTGACCCTTCAGACCTTCCCCGACCGGCCAGAGCTTCCCATCATCGCCTCGGCGCTACAGGCACAGTGGCGGCAGGTCGGCATCGCCGTCCAGGTCAATGTCGGCAACTCCGGCGACATTCCGCTGGCGCACCGTAACGGCACCTTGCAACTCGGGCTGGCAGCACGCAACTACGCCACTGTGCCAGACCCGACGGGCACGCTGCTGCAGGACTTCGGCCCTGAGGGCGGCGATTGGGGTGCCATGGGCTGGAAAAGCGATTCAGTTTTGGCCGCGTTGGCAGAGCTGTCCCGCAACACCCCGCCACCGCAGCGTGCTGCCGCGCTGCGCGCCCAGATAACGCAAGTCCTTCAGGACGAGTTACCCGTGATTCCCATCGCCTGGTACCGCCAGCAAGTGGCGGTCAGCCAGCGGGTCGGTCAGGTCAGCCTGGACCCGCTGGAGCGCTCATACCGCCTGACAACCATGCGGTGGCAGTCATGAACCAGCACGCAACGGTATGGACCGGCATGCTGATGCGCCGCGGCATTCAGGCCATGGCGCTGGCGCTGCTGGTAGGCACGGTTTGTTTTTTCATGGCGCGCGCCCTGCCTGGTGACCTCGCCACGCGCATTG
>JANYGP010000068.1 GCA_025362315.1 Polaromonas sp. | reverse complement strand
AAAACCTGGTAGCAGGCCAGCACGCTGGCCACACTGCTGTTGGGCTCGCGGCCTTGGCGAATGGCAGCAAAGAACTCCCGATCCTGAAGTTCAATCCCGTTCATGCTCACGTCGACGCTGCTGACATCAATTTTTTCGTCTTTGCCATTGAACAGATCGTCGTACCTTGCAAGGTATGTGGCGGTATCGCCAATGTAGCGAAAGTATGTACCGAGCGGGCCGTCGTTGTTGAAGCTCAAGCTCAGCGTACACAGTGCGCCATCGGCCGCTTGCAGTTGAATGCTCATGTCCATGGCAATGCCCAGTGCAGGGTGAATGGGTCCCTGCAAGGCGTTGGCTTTGACAATCGGGCTGCCACATTGGTAAGCAAAGAGGTCAACCGTATGGGCCGCGTGGTGCCACAGCAAGTGGTCTGTCCAGGATCTAGCCTGACCCAGTGCGTTCATGTTGGTGCGGCGGAAAAAGTAGGTTTGTACATCCATCTGCTGGATGTTGAACTTGCCCGACTTGATTTGCTGGTGCACATACTGGTGACTCGGGTTGAAGCGCCGGGTATGGCCGCACATGGCAACCAAACCGCTGCTTTTGGCGGCGGCTGCTACCGCGTTTGCCCCTTGAATGCTGTCAGCCAGCGGAATTTCAACCTGCACATGCTTGCCAGAGTTTAAACAGGCCAAAGTTTGATCAGCATGCATCTGGGTGGGTGTGCATAAGATAACGGCATCTACGTCCTTGAGCGCCAGGCTTTCATCCAGATCAGTTGTGACGTGCGCGATACCGTATTGGGCAGCGACCTTTCTGGTTTTTTCAATATCGCGGCTGATGAGCGACACCACTTCAACGCCGTCAATATTCTTGATGCCGTCCAGGTGCTTGATGCCAAAAGCGCCTGCGCCGGCAAGAGCTACCTTGATTGTTTTGTTCACCTATTTGTTCTCCAAAATCAGATGGCCAACGGCCGTGTTGGATGCAGGCACGTGATAAGAGCGGTGCTTGACCGTTGGCTTTTTACCGCCGTTTAAATCAGCCATTGCGCCGCGTGCGATTAACCACATCACCAGCTCAATGCCTTCACTGCCGGCTTCACGCACATAGTCGATGTGCGGCATGGCGGCCTGGCGCTCTGGGTCATTGATCAAGGTGTCCATAAAAGCGGCATCGAATTGTTTGTTGATCAGCCCCGCGCGCGGGCCCTGCAACTGGTGGCTCATGCCACCTGTACCCCAGATTTGCACATTCAGATCCTCATCGAAAGACTCAATCGCGTTGCGGATTGCCTTGCCGATGTTCAGGCAGCGTTGGCCTGACGGCGGCGGGAACTGCACAACGTTGACAGCAAATGGAATCACCGGGCAGGGCCATTTGAAATTGTCAGGCGGCGGCTGGCCAAACATCAAACTCAGCGGCACTGTCAGGCCGTGGTCCACGTCCATCTTGTTGACAATGGTCAGGTCAAAGTCCTGCTGGATCACAGACTGCGCAATGTGCGCGGCCAGCTCAGGATGGCCTTGCACGACAGGCACCGGGCGCGGACCCCAGCCCTCGTCAGCAGGCTGGTACGACGCCGCCGTGCCGATTGCAAAAGTGGGAATCATGTCCAGACTGAAAGCCGTTGCGTGGTCATTGAAGACCAAAAAAATCACGTCGGGCGTGTTGTCTTTCATCCATTGTTTCGAATATTCATAGCCCGTGAACAGTGGCTGCCAATAGGCCTCATGGGTCTTGCCAGCGTCAAGCGCAGCGCCGATTGCAGGCACATGGGATGTAAAAACGCTAGCGGTGATCCTTGCCATGTCAACTAGCCAGCGTCTGCAGTGATGCACCTTGCGGCTGGCGGTGTGCCTGGGCCGTGCCGTCCTCGCCCACCACACGGTTGCCTTCAACTGACCTGCCGCCGCCAACCATCATGTCGCGGTATTCCAGCTCGGTCATGCCTGTCATGCTGCCCGCCATTTGCTGAAAGCTTTTGCCATGCGTCGCGCCAAGTTTTGCAAGAAAATAAATATTGCCGCCCAGCGAAATGGCGCGATTCAAATCCACATCCAGCACTGCCTGCTTTTGCTCATCTGTCATCGGCCATTCATCCAAATACGCCCGCTGGTCAGCTTTGAAGCGTTCGCGGTTTTCGGGCTTCATCAATGACATGCAAAACTGGTTCAGGTGGTAGCCCTTGCGGCTTTCATCGGCATCAAAGATGGTTGTTCCTGGCACATCGAGGTAATTTTTATTCAGCGACATAAGGACTCTTTCAGTTCCAGTACAGACGGGTCGGGTTGTCGACCAGGAGCTTTTGCTGCAGCGTAAGCGTTGTAGCAATTTGGGGAATAAAGTCGACCAGCAGACCGTCATCCGGCATGTGGTCTTTCAGGTTTGGATGCGGCCAGTCAGTGCCCCACAGCACGCGGTCCGGGAAGGTTTCTACCAGACGTTTGGAAAAGGGCACGACGTCCTGGTAAGCGTGTTGCTCACCGTTTAGCGCTTTGGGGCCGTTCACGCTCAGGCGCTCGGGGCAGCTGACTTTGCTCCAGATGTTTGGGTGTTCACGCATCATCTTTATAAAAAATTCAAACTCTGGGCCATCCGCAGGCTTTGTTACATCAGGCCGGCCCATGTGGTCAACCACCACAGTCGTGGGCAGCACAGTGAAAAAGTCATACAACTCGGGCAAGTCCGCCGCTTCAAAATACACCACCACATGCCAGCCCAGCGGTGCAATTCGGTGAGCAATTTCAAGCAGCTCCTCACGCGGCGTGAAGTCGGCCAGGCGTTTTACGAAATTAAAGCGCGTGCCGCGTACACCAGCGGCATGCATCTCCTGAAGTTCGGCGTCACTCACACCTTCTTTGACAGTTGCTACACCACGCGCCTTGTTGTTTGACGTTTTGAGCGCATCGACCAGCGCGCTGTTGTCACTGCCGTGGCAGGTGGCCTGCACAATCACGTTTTTATCGAAACCCAAGTGGTCTCGCAACGCAAACAGTTGCTCTTTAGACGCATCGCAGGGCGTGTATTTGCGCTCAGGCGCATACGGAAATACATCGCCCGGGCCAAAGACATGGCAGTGCGCATCGACCGAGCCAGATGGCAGTTTGAAGGTTGGTTTGGCGGGGCCCGTGTACCAGTCCAGCCAGCCAGGGGTTTTAATGAATTGCATCCTTAGTCAATGTATCTGAGGCCGGCTTTGGCCAGTGATTCGCGCATGTTGTACATGTCCAGCCCAAGCTCCCCTGCTGCAAACCGGGCTCGCTTTTCGCCTTCAAAGCTCTCACGTTTCTCAGCAGCGTCGGCTACTTCTGAAGCCACGGCAGCAGGCACGACCACCACGCCATCAACATCGGCAATCACCACATCGCCAGGGCTGACCAAAGCGCCAGCGCAAACAATGGCAATGTTGACCGAACCCAGCGTGGCTTTGATCGTGCCTTTGGAATGGATGGCTTTGGCAAATACAGGAAAACCCATTTTTTCAAGATCTGCTACGTCACGGACCCCGCCATCAATGATGAGGCCAGCCGCACCACGCGCTTTAAAGGATGTAGCCAACAGGTCACCAAAAAAGCCGTCGTTGTTGTCGGTGGTGCAAGCGGCTACAGCTACGTCGCCAGGTTGCAACTGCTCTGCGGCAACGTGCATCATCCAGTTGTCGCCTGGCTGCAAAAGAATCGTCACCGCGGTGCCGCACATGCTGGCTCCGCTGAAAATCGGGCGCATGTAGGGCTGCATCAAGCCCATGCGACCCATCGCTTCGTGAATGGTGGCAACGCCAAGTT
>JANYGP010000033.1 GCA_025362315.1 Polaromonas sp. | reverse complement strand
GTTATTGCAGGCGACGGCATAGGCACAGAGGTCATGCCTGAAGGCATCCGCGTGATGGAGGCAGCAGCCAGCAAATTTGGCATTGACCTGCAATTCGATCATTTCGACTTTTCAAGCTGGGACTATTACGAGAAGCATGGCCAGATGCTGCCTGACAACTGGAAAGACCAGATTGGCGGGCACGACGCGATTTATTTTGGCGCGGTGGGCTGGCCCGACAAGATTGCAGACCATGTGTCGCTGTGGGGCTCACTGCTGATGTTCCGCCGAGAGTTTGACCAGTACATCAACCTGCGCCCCGCACGATTGATGCCGGGCATCATTGCCCCCGTGGTGCGCCGGGATGGCAGCGCCCGGGCGCCAGGAGAAATTGACTTTTACATCGTGCGAGAAAACACGGAAGGCGAGTATTCCAGCATTGGGGGCAGGGCGTTTCCGGGAACCGAGCGTGAGTTTGTGCTGCAGGAGTCAGTTTTCACTCGCATCGGCGTTGACCGTGTCCTTAAATTTGCGTTTGAGCTGGCCCAATCTCGCTCCAAAAAGCATTTGACCAGTGCGACCAAATCCAACGGCATTTCCATATCTATGCCGTATTGGGACGAGCGGGTGGCCGAGATGGCTAAAAACTATGCCGATATCCGGCTGGACAAGTTTCACATTGACATCTTGACAGCCCATTTTGTACAAAGGCCAGACTTTTTTGATGTGGTGGTGGCCAGCAATTTGTTTGGCGATATTTTGAGTGACCTTGGGCCTGCATGCACTGGCACGATTGGCATAGCACCCAGTGCCAATTTGAATCCTGAGCGCAAATTTCCGTCCCTCTTTGAACCCGTACACGGATCTGCGCCGGACATAGCGGGCAAAAGTATTGCTAATCCGATTGGCCAGATCTGGTGTGGTGCCATGATGCTTGAGTTTTTGGGACACAAAGATGCACACGATGCAGTGCTCAACGCGATTGAAAAAACGCTGGCTTTGGGCAGTCAGGCACCACGTACACCAGACCTCGGCGGCACTGCAGCTACATCGGATGTTGGCAAAGCAATAGCAGCTTGTATTTAATAAGTCGTAATAATTACAACGATGTTTTTAATTCGGGCTTGCCACCGCCAAAAGCGACTAGAATTTCCCGTCGCTCAAGGCGTGGCCAGCTGCAATTGCACACTGAATTGTTTGTGGCAACCGTATTTGGCAGATAAACTGTCCCTGTCGCGCACGCAGTCGTTTGGGATGAGTGCCCTTGAGCTGATATCGAGACAACCAGATCAACTTTTATATTTTTGAGGGATTCGCTGTGAACAAGACTGAATTGATTGAGCATATTGCCAAACACGCAGACATTTCCAAAGCTGCTGCAACCCGCGCACTTGAGTCCACTATCGGGGCTGTTAAAACCACCCTGAAAAAAGGCGGCTCTGTGTCATTGGTTGGTTTTGGTACTTTTGCTGTGACCCGGCGTGCTGCCAGGGTTGGCCGCAATCCCCGGACTGGCGATGCGATTAAAATCAAGGCAGCCAAAGTCCCAAAGTTTCGTCCAGGCAAAGCGTTGAAAGACGCTTTAAACTGATTTCAGAATGACAAAGGACTGAACTTCCGGATTTCCAAGTTTTGCAGGGTGCTTAGCTCAGTTGGTAGAGCAGCGCCCTTACACGGCGTAGGTCGGCGGTTCGAGCCCGTCAGCACCCACCACCTGCAATTCACCTGACGATCTGACAAAGGCGAGCTGATGGTTCGCCTTTTTTGTTTTAACTGCACATTTGTTTATTGACACACAGGATTTTAGATGTTCGATTTCATACGCCGGCACACCAAGCTCACCATGGGGTTGCTGTTTTTGCTGATCGTTCCATCCTTTGTCCTGTTCGGTCTTGACGGTTACTCACATTCCAAAGACAAAAGCCCAACTGTTGCCAAAGTAGATGGGCAGGCTATCTTGCAAACTGAATGGGACAAAGCCCATTTGCGTGAGGTTGACAGGGTCAAGGCTTCCATGCCGTCTGTTGACGCAAAGCTTTTTGACTCGGCTGAGGCCCGATACGCCACATTGGAACGGCTGGTCCAGGATCGCGTTCTGGCCGCGGCTGCAGCCAAGTCCAAACTCGGCATCAGCGACGTAAAACTGGCACGTGAACTTCAGGATAATTCGGAGATAGCTTCCCTGCGCAAACCCGACGGCACGCTTGACATGGACCGTTACCGGCAACTGCTGGCAAGCCAGGGCATGAGTCCTGAAATGTTTGAAGCCAACGTGAGAGCTGATTTGTCGACCCGTCAAGTGCTTGGCGGCGTGGCAAGCAGCGGCTTTGCAAGTCAGGCAGCTGCGCAGCTTGCCCTGAATGCTTTTTTTGAGAAGCGGGAAATTCAGGTTTCCCGCTTTACAACATCGGATTACGCGACAAAACTAACGCCAACTGAAGCCGAACTGGAGCAGTTTTATCAGGCGAACACAAAGCTGTTTCAGGCGCCAGAACAGGCCAATATTGAGTACGTGCTGTTTGACGTCGAAAGCATCAAAAAAAGCATCGTGGTAGAGCCTGCGGAGCTGAAGGCCTACTATGACCAGAATGCACAGCGACTGGGCTCCAAGGAAGAACGCCGGGCCAGCCACATATTGATCAACGCTTTAAAGACAGCACCTGAAGCCGACCGGCAAAAGGCGAAGGCGAAAGCTGCTGAACTTGCAGCCTTGGTGAAAAAGTCTCCTGACACTTTCGCAGATGTCGCGAAAAAGAATTCACAGGATCCTGGGTCTGCGCCCGCAGGTGGAGACCTGGACTTTTTTGCACGTGAAGCCATGGTCAAACCATTTTCAGATGCTGCATTTGCTATGAAAAAGGGGGATATCAGCGATGTTGTGGAGTCCGATTTTGGCTATCACATCATCAAGCTGACAGACATCAAGGAGCCCAAGCAGCGTTCATTTGAAGAAATGAAGCCGGAGCTGGAACTTGAGGTCAAAAAGCGGCAGGCACAAAAAAAGTTTACTGAATCAGCTGAAGGTTTTACCAACGCTGTTTACGAGCAGGCCGACAGCTTGAAACCTACGGCAGATCGCTTAAAACTGGAAGTCAAAACCGCCAACGGCATCACCCGCAAGCCAGCAGCCGGCATGACAGGGCCGTTGGCAAACACGAAGTTTTTAAACGCGATCTTTGCGCCTGATGCGATTGAAAAAAAACGCAACACCGAGGCTGTTGAAATAGGTTCTAACCAGTTGGTTTCTGGACGAATCACCCAATACACTCCGGCTCGTACGCGCCCGTTGACAGAGGTTAAAGACATCGTGCGGCAGCGCTGGCTTGCCCAGCGCGGTGCTGAGGAGGCACGCAAAGACGGAATAGCCAAACTTGCATTATTTAAGGCCAACCCAGCTGCAGCCGCTCTGGCTGAAAACCTGGTTGTTTCGCGCGACCAGTCTCAAAAACAGCCGGCGCAAATTGTTGATGCCGCACTGCGCGCCGATGCCGCGGCGCTGCCATCAATTGTCGGAATTGACCTGGGTCCGCAGGGATA
This sequence comes from Polaromonas sp., assembly GCA_025362315.1. GTDB lineage: Bacteria > Pseudomonadota > Gammaproteobacteria > Burkholderiales > Burkholderiaceae_C > Polaromonas. The sequence continues at coordinate 3,944 of JANYGP010000033.1, read as the reverse complement.
TGCAATTGTCAAGGTAATGAAAGTCCTGCCGCGTGAACAGTCAGGTGAGGCCGCTGCCAAACAGGAATTAAATCAGTATTCCAAATGGTGGACGTCTGCTGAGAATCTGGCTTACTACAATGTATTGAAAGATCGTTTTAAAACTGAAATAAAAGTAGTTCGGCCAACTCGTGCAAAGGCCGACTTGCCGCCGGAGACAGATACAACGGCGACACAGTAACAGTTATAATTGGGATATGGTGGCTGTAGCTCAGTTGGTAGAGTCCAGGATTGTGATTCCTGTTGTCGTGGGTTCGAGCCCCATCAGCCACCCCAAGTAAATCAAGGAAAGCCTGCTACGTAAAAGATAGCAGGCTTTTTTATTCGTGCTCCATGTAGCCACTATGTAGCCACCAGTACATGGCTTAGGCTGATTTATTTACTGGCAGGCATTAGCGGCAAAGCATATCAACCTACCAATGTCGATAGCTAAAAACTAAATCCTGAATGGTGTAGTGCTGGCAGTTCGCCTTAACCGCATCAACCCATAGCGACAAGCATCAGCCGCATGATCTGGCCCTGAGCTGTCCAAGTCCTCTACGCGCTTCACATCCCTTGCCAGGTAAGGCAGCGTGCCCCAAAAGTACGTACACCCACGGCTGATATACAAACCCGGTGTGTCCAGCTTGCCAGCGTCTGCCAACATCCGGCGCATGAATTGCCAGCCTGTAATCCGGTCAGCTTTCTTTGCGGGTGTGAAGTAAACGCCCTTGCGGGCAAATTCCTCTGCAATTGAGCCGCTGCTGTAACCTGACTTTGCAAAGCAAGCATCGTCTGCTACCCCCCTCGGTTTGATATGCCAGCGGCTGCACATCTCTGTAATTGCCTCTGCTGTCGTTGCGGCCGTCCAGTCCAATCCCTTGTTTAGGTTGTCACGCCTCACCGCTGCCAGCTCGTCTACCAGCACCACGCTGCCCCGTGGGTAGAACACGCCTTCATGCTCGTCTCCAGGGCTTTGCGCCATGATGTAAGTCACGCTGGGTGCTGCACTGCCAAAGTCGTGCGCTAACCAGTAGTCCCACGTTTCGGGAATATGCGTCCAGGGGTCTACTGCATTACGTGATTCGTCCAGACAAGCCGCAAAGTACGCGCCCCGGTTCACTGCCCAATCCCCGGTAAGCCACGCCCTGAGTAGTTCCGGGTCTGTTGGGCAAGCCGATTCAAGCTGCTCACGGTACTGGTCACGATCAATAAATTGGTTACCGTCATAGGTTGACGGTGCATAGGCCCAAGTGCGCTTGCTGTTTTTTTCTACAAACGGTTTCCACGGCCCGGCTTGAAACACATAGCGCTTTGCAATCCAGTGATGACCCGGCCCACCAGGGTTTGCTGCCACCACCACACGAATAGGAATATCTTTTGCACCGCGCAAGTTTGAACGCATCAAGTCCAGCAAGTCAGGTTGTGCATACTGCCCGGCTTCGTCGATCAATAGCAGCGTGAAGCTGCGGCCTTGATACTTGGCATAGTCTCCATGCGTTTCAAGCTGCCCCAGCTCGATATAACCGCCATTGGGCAACTTCCAAATATGCTCTGTGCCGTTGTACCTTGCCCCTGTGCCGTACACCATGCCAAATAGCTCACGGGTGACCAATTCAAAGTCCCTCAACCCGGCGTAGGTTTTTCGCAGGTACAGCACACGGGCGCGGTCACCATACTGTTCACAATGGCGCAACGCAAGCACTGCCAGGCCGTAGGATTTACCACCGCCCCGGCCACCGCCTGCAAACACGTCAAGTTCTTCAGGCAGGGAAAGCAATTTTTCTTGAAAGCTATTGAGTTCGAGTTGGTTCATTTTCCAGCACCATGAATTGATTTAAAGGCGTTGCAGCCGGGATGTTGAAGGTCACACTCACGCGGTTGGCTTGGCTTTCCTGCTGGCCTTCCAAATACCCGTGGCGGCTCTTTAGCAGAAACATTGAAGCGATCAACGAATCCTTGCCATTGCCACCGATGGCGCTTTCATAAAGCACGTTGTGCAGGGTCTGGCGTTCTTTTTCCCGGCCTTGGGTGAAGGCTTCTTTCAGGTCTGGGTGTTCGTCTAGCCACCTGCGCAACACGTCAACATTAGCCCCTAGCGCCATTGCAACGCCAGCCTGTGATGCACCCGTAGCGCAGGCGCTGCGAATCACACCGGCCGCGTCTGGTGGTGGTTCTTTGCGCGGTCTTCCATGGGCTGATTTTTCGTCGAGCGGCATGACCCGGCCCGGTGTTTTTGGTCTTACTTTCGTCATCGTAAAAACCGGGCGCTAGGCCCGGCTCACTGGTTAAATTTTGGAAACTAAAAACGCCAGTGGTACAGCTTTTCGCTCGGTCACCACACGGCCCCAATTGGCTGCCAGGCGTAGCTCTGCAATCGTTGGGCTGTTGCCTGCAACCGTGGTTTCTTTCCAAGTGAACCCCAGCGGGTGACAGGCTGCATTGATACGGCTGTGCAGCGTTTGCAGGCCACCACCATTGGCTGCACTGGGTTGGTTTTCAATCTCGGTGCCGGGCGCAATACGCGGGTCTGCCACAGCGTAGCCAATAGCGCCCGGGCCAAACAACACCGTGGTGTAGTTGCCAGCAGCGACGGGTAAGCCATCATCAACAATCACAGCCAGGCCGCGAAAGGTTTTAATGAACTTGCCTTCACTTTGCGGCACGGTCGCGATCATGTCGTTTTTCATGGCGTAAGACAGTACCGCGCTGTGCATACCGATAGCTGTTAAGCCTTCCAGGCCATCACCCAGGGTAGACGCGCAATCAATCACAGCACCGGCTGAGAACTTGGCCAGCGCACCAACCAGGGCGCTAATATCAAGTTGCATATCGCCGGCATTGGTAGCCATGTTATCGGCTTGAATGCCCTGCAAACTGGCAACCAGGCGGCGCTGCATTTGCCTGTCCCAATAGCTCACGGCGCGGTCTTGAATGCGTGCCAACGGATCATCACCCGATAGCTCACTGGCCAAATTCATAGCTGCCCAGCCTTGATGCAAAAAGGCTTTGCGCACGACTTGTTTACCAGCGGTCAACTTTTTGGGTACAGCCAGGGTTGCGGGATTGTCAGAAACAATATCGGCTTCGTCACTGGCCAGGTCAAGCCAAAACGGCACGGTGAAACTTTGCGCACCAGCGGTTAACTGCTCCAGCATGGCGGCATTTTTTGCCACTACGCCGGATTGAACCAGTGCGGTTTTTTCCATCGTGTTGACGGATATGTATTCGGTAAATTTTGCAGGGACGATTACGTCCACAATTTGAGTGGTTGCCATGAATGGCCTTTCAAAAACAGTTGGGTGTTTTCGCTGGCCAGTCGTGGACTGCTCTGCGGTGCTGCGTAGCAGCGTGTGAATTGCTCAATTACCCGGTCGTGAACCCGATAACTGAGTGCCTATATTTTAAGCAGTTTTGAAACTTACCGCAAGCCCAGCGGCATTGGTGCAACGGGGGTAGTAGTGGGGGTAGTCTTTTGAGTTGGAATGCCAACGCTCCAAGAACTTGACGCGCCGCTTCCACTTGCACCTGTGCCGCGCAAAACTTTGCTCAATTCTTTGTCCGTGCCGCTGCGCTCGGTCACGCCAGAAAGAAACCTGTACAACCCATTGGACAAGTCAGCAGCTTCGCCTTTTTCGTCAAACCACACAGGGCGATCAATGCCGTTTTTATCAGCCTGCATTTTGAGCAAACCCAATTCAGTTGCAACGTCGCGCATGTATTTGACGGGTACGCCTGACACGGCCTTCAAATCAGCCTCCAGCACGTCCAACACAGCGCTTTTGTGCCAACGTGCCTGCCAGTCGGTTGCACTGGCCTGAGCGACGCCTAGCGCGTCCTGAGCGGTTTTAAGTGCCGTGGTGGTTTCTGCCAATTTTGCCAGCAGCTCTTTGTTTTTTGCCAGCAGCGCGGCGGGGTTTTTGACC
>JANYGP010000013.1 GCA_025362315.1 Polaromonas sp. | reverse complement strand
GCATCATCCAGTTGTCGCCTGGCTGCAAAAGAATCGTCACCGCGGTGCCGCACATGCTGGCTCCGCTGAAAATCGGGCGCATGTAGGGCTGCATCAAGCCCATGCGACCCATCGCTTCGTGAATGGTGGCAACGCCAAGTTCTGACAGGCGGGTTACAGCGGCTTTATCAGCTCTGACGATGTTGCGTTTGACGATACCAAGTGTTGTCATGTCACAGTCCTTCTAGTTTGAGCGCAGCGTCCAGCCGCGGGAAAACGCGGCGCGTGTTGCCTTCATAAATCTGAAACTTCTGCTCAGCATTTAGCTGCGCTGATGATTCAATGTAGCGCTTGGTGTCGTCGTAGTAGCACCCTGTTTCAGGGTCAATGCCGCGCACCGCGCCAATCATTTCGCTGGCAAAAAGAATGTTTTTGACTGGGATCACTTTGGTCAGCAAGTCAATGCCGGGCTGGTGGTACACGCAGGTGTCAAAAAATATATTGTTGAGCAGATGTTCTTGCAACAACGGCTTTTTCATCTCTTGCGCCAACCCGCGAAAGCGCCCCCAGTGGTACGGTACAGCACCGCCGCCGTGGGGAATCAAAAACTTGAGTGTCGGGAAATCCTTGAACAGATCACTGGTCAGGCACTGCATGAAAGCGGTTGTATCGGCATTCAAATAATGCGCGCCTGTGGTGTGAAAGCAGGCGTTGCAAGAGGTACTGACATGAATCATGGCAGGGATGTCGTATTCGACCATTTTTTCGTAAATCGAGTACCAGTGTTTGTCGCTGAGCGGCGGTGATGTCCAGTGCCCTCCCGATGGATCGGGGTTCAGGTTGATACCTACATTGCCATACTGCTCTATGCACTTGACCAATTCAGGAATGCAGGTTGCTGGGTTCACCCCCGGGCTTTGCGGCAACATGGCAACAGGCACAAAGTGGCCGGGGAAAAGCTGGCTAACCCGGTAACACAGCTCATTGCAAATCGCCGCCCAGGTGCTGGAAACATTGAAGTCGCCAATGTGGTGCGCCATGAAGCTGGCGCGCGGGCTGAACAGTGTCAGGTCGCTGCCGCGTTCTTTCATCAGGCGCAGCTGGTTGAGTTCTATCGTCTCGCGCAGCTCGTCGTCGCTGATTTTCAGGTCACTTACTTTAGGCATCAAAACCGAATCTTTGAAGCCAGCAATCTGCTGGTTGCGCCAGGTTTCCAGTGCTTTGGGCGCAGTGGTGTAATGCCCGTGGCAGTCGATGATGATGGGGTTTTGCAGGCTCATGAAAGGCGTTTGTGGGTGTACAAAATTGGTTTAAAAAGATGTCATGCCATGACGCAATCTGAGTGCATCACACTGCGAACTCGCCATGAATGTTAAGAATGCTGCCATATCCTCACGCTGACCCGATGCGCTGCACGCAGCGGCTGAAAAGATGGTGTTGATGGCTACTTCTTCAGGTAGCGTGCCAGCCACAGTGATGCCTTCCAGGTGCATCAACTCGCTGAGCTGTTGAAACCCCAGCGTGATTTCGCCGCTTGCAACCAACATGCCTACTGGCAGGCCTGGCGGGGTTTGGATAATTTTTGACTGAAGGGTCTGCGCCAGCCCCCAGCGTTCAAACAGCTTGATGATGGCCACACCACTGGGCCCGGTTGAATAGCCGATAGAGGGCGCAGCCACAACGGCGCTGCGTAAAGCGGCTTCGGTACCAATGTCTGGCAATGGCGCACCGGCCTTAATTGCAATGGCAACGCTTGACCTTGCCTGATCAACCTGAGAGCCTGGAACCACATGCCCACTGACAATCAGCTTGGCAATTGCCTCCTGCGCCAGCACAACCCCATCAAATGCTTCGCCAGCCTGCACCCGCTTTGCGGCGTCTAGTCCACCAACCGATTCAACAGCAACCTGCACACCTGTCTGCTGTTGCCACAGAGCTGCTGCATCAGACAGCAGCAGGCGGGTTGCCATCGATGAAATGAGTTTTAGCACGCCTTTATTTTGCTCTCCTATTCCTAGCGGCGCCTGAAATTTGTGCACTAGCAGTTAGTACAAACAGGCATAACAGATGCTTTGCCATGCAAATACAATGAATTGATGGGTTTGGTATGGATTTAAAACAACTTGAATATTTTGTCCGCGTGGCCGAACTGGGCAGCTTTACGCGTGCCTCGATTGCACTTGGCATTGCTCAGCCAGCACTCAGCCGTCAGGTGCGGTTGCTGGAAGTGGAGCTACGCCAAGCTCTGCTAACCCGCAACGGGCGAGGTGCATTGCCTACCGATGCGGGTAATCTGCTGCTCAGGCATGGGCGCGGCATTTTGCATCAGGTCGAACTGGCACGTGAAGAACTGGGTGCGGTACGGGGCGCTCTGGCGGGCAGGGTTTCCATTGGCCTGCCGCCCAGCCTGTCGCGGTTGTTGACAGTGCCGTTGACCCTAGCTTTGAAAAAACAGCTTCCGCAAGCCGCGCTGACACTGACTGAAGGCTTTTCAGTCCCGCTGCGGGACGGCCTGCGTGTGGGAAACCTGGACATCGCCCTGCTCTATAACCCTGAGCATTCTCCTGAACTGGAAATAACCACACTTCACAGCGAAAAGCTGGCGCTGATTTCAAAAAAGAAGCCGGCACAAAAATCTGGCACCGCCCATTCATTGACACGGCAGTCCGTCAAACTGTCCGATGTTGCCGACTTGCCGCTGATACTTCCGAGCCGCCCCAATGCACTTAGAATTTTGATTGAAAGCGAAATGGCCTTGATTGGCCGCAAACCTGACATCACGCTGGAGGTCGATGGCTTGAACGCAATTTTGAATCTGGTCAAAGAAGGCCTAGGCCATGCTGTGCTGCCCAGCCATACGCTGAACAATTTTGGCGATGATTCAGGTCAGTCCTCAATTTTTACCGTACGCAACATCAGCCATCCACAGATCCTAAGCCAGCTGATGCTCGTTCGCGCATCCCGGCGGCAGAGCACCGAGACACAGAAAAGAGCGGTTGACGTGATTCAAACAGAGCTGGTCAAGGCGATGCAGCAGAACAATCCCGAAAAACATTAAAGCTGGATCAAAGGTTTTTCATACAACGCATCAGTGCAAAATATACGCGTGACACTGCAGCCCTTTTTTCTTGCAGGAGTCTGATTGAATAATGCAAACGCTTTAATTGAACCGATGGTCCTGCTTTTTTAATTGGCTGACCTGATTTATTCAAGCAATCGAGCTGTCTCGCTGATGGCAACAGCCGCTGGGTGCTTGATACGCCGCTCGCAAGTCACGGCATACAACTATTCTTGCACTTCTGCGGTACTTCCTACTGTTTACAAACCTAAATCACAGGCAGCCACTTTGTTTACGAAAGAAGCAATTTGAAAGACGCCTATGGTTTTTGTTGGGGGTGAGTCAGCTTCTGGGTGCCATGGCTCGCTAGGAAGACAAATCACGCAAGAAAATAGTTTGACCTAATTTTATCGACTTTTGGACTGCATCGACGACCAACAGGCTTTGCAGCGCATCAGCCACGGTAACTATGGGCTGAACTTTGCCTGCAATGACTTCACAAAAATGATGTAACTGGGCAGCCAGTGGGTCAATGTTGTCTACAGGCAATCTGCTTTCTACAAACGGTGTCCACCAACCATGCTCTGCGTCTTGCTCATATGTTCGGTCTGCATAACGCCAGGAGCGCATGGTAGGCACAGCCAGTGAGCCCTTAGTTCCTGCAATAAAATAACAATCTTCTGTAGGCGAATATGGGTACGATTTGTTTTCACCAGACGTTTGTTCCCAACTGCGAGGTGCCGCTACGGTATCTGACATAGTGAAGGTCCCCAGGGCCCCACTGGCAAATGCCACTGTCATGACTACAGTGTCTTCAACTGCAAACTGACGTACAGCATTAGATGCAGTGGCGTGAACGGATTCAATTTCCCCGCATAAAAATCGCAAATTATCGAGCTCGTGAATCAAGTTGATAAGAATAGGTCCACCGCCTAGCTTGCTGCGCCAAGGTCCCTGAACAAAATAGCTGTCTGGTTTGTAGTATTGCGCACTCCCCATCACTGTCACGATGCGGCCCAGCTGGCCTGAGACAATCGATTGTCTTGCAGCTTTCAATGTACTGCTGTGACGGCGATGGTGACCGACCAGCATCGGTACTTCGCAGGCCTCAAGCTCATCCAGCAGCTGCCGCCCGTTGCCCCAAGCGTCAGCCACTGGTTTTTCGATAAGGGCAGACACGCCATGTCTTGCACAGGTCAATGCTCCCGAAACATGCAAGTTGTTTGGGGTAGCAAGGATGATGCCGGCAATTTGCAGCGCGTGCTGCTGCACGAACATATCGTCCAGACTTTTGAAATGGGGCACATTTAGGCTAGCAGCAAGTTCAATGGCTGCTGGCGTTGGGTCAATCACTGCACTCAAGCGGGTCTGTGGATTAGCAGCAACCAAGTCGATATGGCGCCTTCCAATCAGTCCAGCGCCAGCAACGGCAAGATTAAAAATGGGCATCATGAATTTTTCAGTCGCATGGCGTTGGGCAACGGTACAGATCGGCGCAAAACTTCTTCACCCAACCAGAGTGCTGATTTATAGGCACGGGCAGCTACCTGATGCAAGGGCATTTGCTGATAGTCGTCATTGAACACTTCAAAACTGTAATCGCCCCGGTAGCCCAGACAGTAAAGCTTGTTCACGAGCGCTTCCAGAGCTGCACTGTGCACGCCCTCTCCCGGGAAAACGCGAAAATGTCGCGCGACAGCCATTCGTTCTTCTGCAGTTTTAATTTCTGTCCACATAAAATCTGCCAGTTGAACAAGGAAGATTTTGGATGGCTCAACCAGGTCCAGATCTTCCAGCGATGTGTTGCTTGCGAACATGTGAAAGGAGTCGAGGCACACGCCCAAATTGGGCATATCAGCTTTGCTGACGATGTCCAAAGCCTGCGGAAATTCATGGACGTTTCGACCCCACGACAGCGCCTCGTAGGCGATGTTGATTCCTTTTGGAATTGCAAGCATCGCCAGTTTGCGCAGGTCCCTCACAGCCAGGTTTTTGTCTGCGGAAGCATGCACCAATGTTGACGAGCACGTCAACATCAGGCGGCAGTTAAGTGCAGCGCACATCTCCAACATTGATTTGGCAATGTCAACTTTATAATCATGCAAATGGCCGGTCAAACCTTCAAAATCGCGCAGCACCTGAAATCCGGTGACTCGCAAGTTACTCCTTTTTACGGCATCAACTGCTGCATGAAAGCCATCAGGATGCCCAACTAGGTCTTTTGCGGCGAGCATAATTTGAGTAAATCCCGCATCTGACGCCGCCTTGAGTTTTGCATTCAATGAACCGGCAAGCGTGATGGTGTCCATGCCGAAATCGGCCATGTTTGCCTGATATTGTGAAGGTCTCAAACTCATGACCTATTGCCTCGTGTCCTGCACAAGCTCAAAACTCACGCTACCGAGCCATGTTTTGGTCAGTGCGCCGCGTCCTTCGGTATGGATGCTGTGAGACTCGACAAACGCCACGCCGCGATCCATCAACAAGCGGGCGGTCTGCAAAACATCATATGTGCCCAGACCAATTCGTTGCCAGCACTCTTCGCCTTCTATATCCAGCACCGTTGGCTCTGGCTCAATTAGCTGAATGTAGAAGCACGACTTTTCAGCACCTGGACTAGCGAGGACACGCCCTTTTGGCAAAATACCAAAACGCTGACCGGACGGAAGCGCAGTAAAGCCAAAAAGGGCACGGTAAAACTCTGACCAGTCTTCCATGCGGTAATTGCCTATGTACTGCACCAAACCAAAAAAATGTACTCCAGTCGTTGTGGGGGGATGCTGATTTGTACCAGGCACAGGCACAAAATCCACATCGTAAATCGAAAACTTGTCATAACGATCAACAAAATACAAGCGGCTTTTACCCACGCCATGAATGGCCGGGATATTTAGCTCCATCACCTCGACACGGGGTGGAACTGGCCAGGCGCCTAATGCCAGTGCACGGTTGTATGCTGCTGATGCATCACGTACACGCAACGCAATGGCAGCAATCGTGGGTTTACTTTGTTGCATTGCGCCATCTGGCAAATCAATCGCGTGGGCGTTGACAATGATGTTGATACCCCCCTGGCGGTAAAGCAGCACTTCACGCGAGCGGTGCCGGGCAACAGGCACGAACCCCATCATTTCAAGCACCTGGCCGAGTGCCTGCGGTTTGGTTGTTAAGTATTCAATGAATTCAATCCCGTCCAGGCCGAGCGGGTTGGCGGTGTCATCAATGGATTCGCGGTCTTGTGCAGTGGTTGTCACTTGTTAGCCCAATCTTGGAGAATAAAATCGATGCTCCCTAACGACGGCAGGATACGGGAAAAAGTCAAGCAGCAGCCACATGCCCACCGCCCAAAAACAAACGCTCAATGTTCGGGTCAGCCAATAGATCAGATGCTTTTTTATGCAGCACCAGCTGGCCCGACTCAAGCGCAATCGCGTCGTCTGCCATCTTTAAAGCGCTTTTGACGTTTTGTTCCACCATTAGCACAGTGGTGCCTTGTTCAGCCAATTTGCGCAGCAGCTTGAACACGTCTTGCACCACCAGCGGGGACAAGCCAATCGACGGCTCATCAATCAGCAGTACGGTGGGACGCAATAGCAGGGCACGACCAACTTCAAGTTGCTTTTGCTCGCCGCCTGACAGCGCAGAGGCCTGTGAATGCAGACGCTCTTTGACGCGCGGGAATAATTCAAGCACTTCAAAAATGCGCTCATGCGTGGTCTTGGTGCCCAGCGTGATGCCGCCAAGCTCGAGGTTTTGAAACACCGTAAGCTGCCCGAACAGATTGCGGCCTTGCGGCACAAACGCAATCCCTTTTGCCAGCAATTCCTTTTGCGTAAAACCAGCGATGTTTTCACCTTTGAGCAAGATGCGCCCCTGGCGCGGCTTAAGCAAACCAAACAATGTCTTCAA
>JANYGP010000119.1 GCA_025362315.1 Polaromonas sp. | reverse complement strand
GCATCATGACTGCACCAGCTTGAGCTGTGGCGCTCCCTGAAAGGCCAGGTAATCGAGCCTTGCGTCGTAGATGGCCAGTTTTCGCGCGACGCCGTAAAAGCGTTCAATCTTGCGGGCGCGGCGTTTGATCCAGCCTAGGCGAGTTCGTGTCATTGCAGTTCCTTTCGGTTGGAGCATGTTTTGCAGGCGCGGCCCAGGGCAGCGCGCAGCGGGTTGGTGAAGGCTTGGGGGAGTGCTTGGTTGTCCAGGCAGTTGCGTTTGTTCAGCGTGCCGTACACGGGGCACACCACGGTGCTACCCATGAACTGCCCGCGTATGCGTTGCGCCATTTGCTCCACGCTGCCGGGGTATTTGTCTTTGAGCAGCATGCTGATGACAGCACCTGTCACGTGCATCTCGGCAGCTACCTTGGTCTGGGAGCCAAAGCGTGCCACCTGGGTTTGCAGCACCGCTTTGACATCAGCGGGCAGCGCGTTGAAAGCTGTGCGTTTGGCTACTAGCTTTGCGGTCTTATTCAAGGCCATCTGTCACCTCCTGTGCTGTTTGCAAGTTGGCAAACTCACCTGTGTTGCGGTCAAAAACCACCTTCATGCGCGTGATGGCTGGGGCTTGGGGCCCGGTGTTTTTGTCGAGCCTGTGACGGGCGGGTGTGCCCGGCTTGGCCGGGCGCATGGTGGCCAGGTAACCCGCCCGAGCCAGGTGCGCCACATACGTCTTGGCCGTGCCGTGGCTAACGACCAGCTCGTTCAGCGTGGCTGCTCTGGCGATGTCTTTGTAGTCAAACGTGCCCAGCACCTTCATGGCGCGCCACATGGCCTCGGTGCCGTGGCCTGTGGTCACGTGGCTGCCGTTCTTGGTAAGCCGTGGTGCCACGCCCTGCGGCTTTGCCAGCAAAAACTGCATGGGCTGCTGCAACACGCCTCTGCGGCCACCCGTGCCAGCCATCTTTTGCACATAACCAGAATTGACGAGGCACTTTAGATAGTCCTCAACCTGCGTCAGGTGCACCATCGGCAAACAATGGTCTTGTATCTGTTCAAGGGTGTAGCCTTGCGGGTACTTTTTGCTCTGATGCAGTTGCACCAAGGCCGCCCACACCCGCTCACGCGGCGTTTGAAGCCCTCTTAATTCGATATTTATAGGCCTGCGGCTCATCGTGCCCCCTTGCGCTGGGCTGTGCCCAACATGGCCAGCGTTGGCGTGGTGGCTGCTGCGCGCTTGCATTCTTCGCGCAGCGCCTTCAGCTCGGTGTACACGCGGCGGGCCACGCCGTCAGACTTAACGACCAGGGCGTTGATCACGTCCGGGGTAAACGTCAAGTCAGGCGCATGGTGCCTAGCCAGCTTGGCCACGTCGTGTTCGTCGCACTTGGCGGCTTCTTTCCACACCAGCACGCGGTCATGAAAGCGCTCGTGGCGGCTGAGCAGCTTGCGCTTCAAGTCCTGCTCGCCTATCAGCACAATCGGCACCGTGGTGTTGTCATGGATGGTGCGGATGAAGTCGATGGTGTTCTTTTCAGCCACGTGGTCGACCTCGTCAATTACCAGCGGCCTGCCGAGCTGCTGTAGCCTGCGCACGATGTGCTCATAAAGTGTGGCCACCGGCCACTGCGTTTTGGTGGCGATTCCCAGCTCCAGGCAGATCAGCTGGGCCAATGTTTTGGTGCTGTCAAAGCTGCGCACACTGACGAAGATGGCGTTCTTGCCTTGCGGGTGGGCCAGGTACATGGCCGCTTGCGTTTTGCCGTAGCCGGGTGGGCCAAACAGCACCGCCATATGCGGTGCGCCTGCATCGTCTGCATCGGTCACGGCCTTCATGGCCTCCAGGGCAAACGCCACGTTTGTCAGCTTGGCCACTTGCTGGCCTTGCTGGTACAGGTCGAATTGATGGTCAGTTGCCTTTGTCATACACTTGCCTTTGTCTAAATCGTTGATTGCGTTTTGGATACCTTGGCCTGCTACTGTTTGCGCGGTGGCAGGCTTTTCTTTTGGCTGATACCTATGGTGGTTAACCGGTCGCGCTTCCCTCCATAGGGTCTGCGCCCTCATGCAGCTCGTGCCAGCTTTCAAACTCGGTGCTGCCCTGGTAGCTCGCGCTCCAGGTCAGCTCGCGCTGCGTGATGGACTCGCCGCGCTGCTTGCGCGCTTCTAGCCGCACCCAGGCGCTGTAGCGGTGGGCGGGGCTGGTCTGTGCCAAATCAATCACAGGGGCAGCTTCAGGTGCTTCGTCAAATAGCGCTCTGGCGTTAGCGCGTGCCGTGTCTTGCGCGGTGGTGTCAAAGCTGGCCAGCAGGCTGTCGATGGCCGGAGTGGTGTGCTGTACGGTACGCGGTGGTAAGCGGTGGACGTTGCCAGCCTGGTCAGCGGCGGTGGCTTCACGGTCGGCGTAGATCGACTGCACAGCCTGGCGCGTCAGGCCTTTTCT
>JANYGP010000072.1 GCA_025362315.1 Polaromonas sp. | reverse complement strand
CACCTCTGGCCTGGGCATTCGCGCGCTGGCGCAAGCCATTGAAACCGAAGGCTTTGAAGTGCTGGGCGTAACCAGCTATGGCGACCTGAGCCAGTTTGCCCAGCAGCAGAGCAGGGCGAGCGCGTTTATCTTGTCGATTGATGATGAAGAGTTCACCCCCGGCCCAGACCTGGACCCGGCGGTGCTGAACCTGCGCAACTTCATTGAAGAAGTGCGCCGTAAAAATTTGGATGTACCGATTTATGTGTACGGCGAAACCAAAACATCGCGCCATATCCCCAACGATATTTTGCGTGAACTGCACGGCTTTATTCACATGTTTGAAGACACGCCAGAGTTTGTGGCGCGGCATATTTTGCGTGAGGCAAAAAGCTACCTGGAAGGCGTGCAGCCGCCGTTCTTCAAAGCACTGCTGGACTATGCCGAAGACGGCTCGTACAGCTGGCATTGCCCAGGGCATTCGGGCGGTGTGGCGTTTTTAAAGAGCCCGGTCGGCCAGATGTACCACCAGTTTTATGGCGAGAATATGCTGCGCGCTGATGTGTGCAATGCGGTGGAAGAGCTGGGCCAGTTGCTGGACCACGACGGTGCAATCGGCGCCAGTGAGCGCAATGCCGCGCGCATCTTCAATGCAGACCACTGCTTTTTTGTCACCAACGGCACTTCGACCAGCAACAAGATGGTGTGGCACCACACCGTTGCCCCGGGTGATGTGGTGGTGGTTGACCGCAACTGCCACAAATCCATCTTGCACGCCATCATCATGACGGGATCGATTCCGGTTTTTCTCAAGCCGACGCGTAATCACTTTGGCATCATCGGGCCGATTCCGCAAAGCGAATTTGAACCCGATGCCATCAAGGCCAAAATAGCTGCCAACCCGCTGTTAAAAGGCGTCAATCCAAACAAAGTCAAGCCACGTGTGATGACTCTGACCCAGTCCACGTACGACGGCGTGCTGTACAACACCGAGACCATCAAGGGCATGCTGGACGGCTACATTGATAACCTGCATTTTGACGAAGCCTGGTTGCCGCATGCAGCGTTTCACCCGTTTTACGGCAGCTACCACTCGATGGGTAAAAACCGCATTCGCCCCAAGACGGCGGTGGTGTACGCCACGCAGTCGATTCACAAGTTGCTGGCAGGCATCAGCCAGGCGAGCCACGTGCTGGTGCAGGACTCGCAAGACGTCAAGCTTGACCGCCACTTGTTCAATGAAGCGTATTTGATGCACACCAGTACCAGCCCGCAGTACAGCATCATCGCCAGCTGCGACGTGGCCGCCGCCATGATGGAGCCGCCCGGCGGCACGGCACTGGTTGAAGAAAGCATTGCCGAGGCGCTTGACTTTCGCCGTGCGATGCGCAAGATTGATGCGGAGTATGGCGACGACTGGTGGTTCAAGGTGTGGGGCCCCGACCGTTTTGAAGGCGACAGCGTCAATGACGAAGGCATCGGCAACCCGAAAGACTGGATCATCAAAGGCGAGTCGCGCAGCGCCAAGACCGCCAAAAACGGGGCCAATAACTGGCACGGCTTTGGCCAAATGGCCACCGGCTTCAACATGCTGGACCCGATCAAGGCGACCATTGTCACGCCGGGCATGGACCTGAATGGCAAGTTTGCCAAGACCGGCATCCCGGCCAGCATCGTCACCAAGTTTTTGGCCGAGCACGGCGTGATTGTTGAAAAAACCGGCCTGTATAGTTTTTTCATCATGTTCACCATCGGCATTACCAAAGGCCGCTGGAACACGCTGCTCACAGCGCTGCAGCAGTTCAAGGACGACTACGACAAGAACGCTGCGATGTGGCGCATCCTGCCAGAGTTTTGCCAGAAGTACCCCAAGTACGAAAAGATGGGCCTGGCCGATTTGTGCCAGCACATCCACGCGATGTACACCAAGTACGACATCGCACGCCTGACGACTGAGGTTTATCAAAGCGATTTGCTGCCAGCCATGAAGCCCAGCGACGCCTACGCCAACATTGCCCACCGCACTACGGAGCGGGTGGAGATTGACCACCTTGAGGGTCGCATTACTGTCGGTCTGGTGACGCCCTACCCACCGGGTATTCCGCTGTTGATTCCAGGTGAGGTTTTCAACAAAAAGATTGTTGATTACCTGAAGTTTGCACGAGAGTTCAACGCCCAGTGCCCGGGTTTTGAAACTGACATTCACGGCCTGGTGGAGCAGGTGGATGCAAAGGGCAAGCTGCGGTATTACGCGGATTGCGTCAGGTAAGTAAGCTACTTAATTTATAGCTGCTTACGCCCATTTCTATTGGTTCTTAAGCTGATACCGCCTCAAAAACGCAGTTTTGCGGCATTTGTTTTGCTTCGTTGAGTGTGAATCTATCACCAGCTCATGCCTGCGCCAACGCTGACGCCTGCTTTGCCGCGGGTGTTGGCTGCGCCGTTGATCTTGAGCAACCATTTGCCTGATTCTGACAATTTGCTCAGCCCGATGGCGATTGCAGATTGCCCGGCGTAGGTGGCTACCCCGGCTGCCAGCATGCTTTTGCCGGGTGCAAACGCTTGCGGCATACCGGCCATGGCCATGGCAGCTGCGGCACCGGCGTTGGCGCTTTTTTGGTTATCAACAATGTCGGCTGACAGCTGATTAAAGCGGGTGTCGGTGTATTGCCTGCCTTGCTCGCCCACGCTGGCTAACTGGGACATGTTGGCCGCGTCAGTCGACGCTACACCGTTGGCCACTTGCGTGACAGCGTTGTTGCCCATAGCGACGGTGCCGCCTGGGGCAACGTTGATGTTGCCAGCGACGATGCTGCCTGTTGTAACTGCAGTGAACGTGGGGCTGGCTACCGTGCTGATTTGAACTTGGGCACCGCTAGCTAGCACGCTGGCTGTGATGTTGCTGCCTGCCGCTACAGCCGGTGCTGCCGGTGTGGTGGTTGCCCCAGTGGCGCCGGTTGCTCCAGTTGGGCCACTTACGCCAGCTGGGCCATTTGCTCCATTTAGGCCATTCACGCCAGTTGCTCCGGTTGGCCCCGCCGGCCCGGTTTGACCGGTGAGTCCGATGGATCCGACGGGTCCGACGGCTCCAGTGGGTCCGCTCGGGCCCGCAACGCCTGCAACCCCCGTTGCCCCGACTGGCCCGGCTGGCCCGACTGTTCCTGGCGCACCCGCTGGCAGCGCTGCAACTGCTGCGCTCAAAGCCTTGAGCTGGCTGACGTTGACAGCATCGTTGTCTCGGGTGCCTGCAGCGACATTGGTAATTTGTCGGGTGCCTAACGCCGTTCCGCCCGCCGAGCCACCACCGACTGACACCGCTGCTAAAAACGTGCTGTTGGTCGCGTTGATGGCTGCCACGTTTGCAACGCTCGAACCAAATGGTTGAAACCCAAGTGCGCCAGCCGCCGTGTTGGCCAGCGAAAAGTTGCCCAATGCAACGCCACCCGCTACGCTGGCAACTGAGTTTGCGCCCAGCACCGTAGCGCCCGTGCCGCTGGCGGTTGAAAACGCACCAATCACTACCGCGCCGCTGTAGTTTGGGTTCGCACCAACTCCGGAGCCCGACGCGCTGGCATCCGATCGGTAGCCGATGGCGGTGTTGTAAGCACCGCCGTTTGCAACTGCGTAGGTGCCAAATGCACTGCCCGCACCATCGCCAGCGGCGTTGGCTTGGCTGCCAAAACCTACTGCAGTGCCCGCTCTGTTGGTAATGTTTGTGAGGTTGGTGGTCAAGCCATTGACGGGGTTTGTGTAA
>JANYGP010000007.1 GCA_025362315.1 Polaromonas sp. | reverse complement strand
CGCGAAGGGCTGATCAGCGCGCTGGAGTCCATGAACGAGGTGAACCTGGGCGGCTTCAGCATCAGCTACAGCGCTAAAAACCACGAAGGATCCAAGTTCACCGACCTCAGCATCATCGGTCGCGATAGCAAGTTCGCGCATTGAGGTGCGCCCACGCTGTCCCTGTCGGGTCAGCGTGGGGCTAGGCATCAGCTCAGGTGCTTGCCTACAATCCCGGCCAGCTCAAACATCGTGACCTGCGGCTTGCCGAAAACAGGGAGCAGCTTGGCATCGGCGTTGATGTTGCGTTTGTTGGTGGCATCTTGCAGGTTTTCAGCCTTGATGTAGTCCCATAGCTTTTTAATGACCTGGGTGCGGATGACGGGTTCAGCGCCGATGACTGCTGCAAGGGCTTCGCTGGGCTTCAAACCTGAGCCGGGCTTGGCCACTCTTGCCACTTTTGGCTTGGCAACTTTCACAGCTGGTGCTTTTTTTGCGACTACTTTTTTCGCTGCTGGCTTGGCAGCTTTGCCAGCTGCCGTTTTCACCGCCACGGTTTTGCCGAACGGGGTCTTGATGGTGGCCGGGCCGGTTTTGCTCGCTGCAGGTTTGCGCGGCGGGAATTTGGAGGGCGCAAATTCAAAGCTGACTTTACCTTCAGTGGCGTCCCACGCCAGCATGGCTTTGAAGGCACGCCGCGTGCGCATCGACACAAACTTGTCGAGCAAATCGGTTTTGCCGGTTTCCAGCAGCTTGACCATCTGCTCACGTTCAATCGGCTGCTGCAAAATCACCTGGCCGCTTTTGAAGTCGCAGCTGGGTGTGGGCTGCTCAAGCGTCGGCACCGACCTGATGCACACATAGTTTTTACCCAGCTCAAAAATTCGCCCGCCGTGGGTGTCGCTGCACTTGGGGCATTTGCCCAGCGCGGTTTTCGCGCTGAAGTCCTGAATCTCGCCCGTTTCGGCGTTCTTGTCATCGCCAAAGTCAAATTCGAGCTTGTAGTTTTTGGTGTCTTCGTCGAACTTGATGACCATTTCAGCCGTGAACGGCCAGCCTGCTTTTGAGCGGAAACCTTCAAGTGGGCCGATTTTCTTGTTTGTTAAAAACTGCTCGACCTCAGCTGTTTCAAACGTGCGGCCAGCGGGTGTTTTACCAAAGCTGAAGCCACAGCCTTCTGTTGAATCGGGTTTGCCCATGCAGGTGTAGCGGCGGTAGTTTTCTTTGACGACACCGCCGCAGTTGGGGCAGGGCGAAGTCAACGTGGCGTAGTCACCCGGAATGGTTTCCTTGTCATACCCTTTGGCCTTGGCCACCATGCGTTCGGTCATGGCGGCGATCTCGGCCATGAAGGTTTCGCGACTGAGCTTGCCCTGCTCCATTTGCGCGAGTTTGAATTCCCAGTCGCCCGTCAGCTCGGCTTTCGACAGCTCCTGCACATCCAGCCCGCGCAGCAGCGTCATCAACTGAAACGCCTTGGCAGTTGGTATCAGTTCGCGCCCTTCGCGCAGCATGTATTTTTCAGCGATCAAACCCTCAATCGTGGCGGCGCGGGTGGCCGGCGTGCCCAGCCCTTTTTCTTGCATGGCTTCACGCAGTTCGTCGTCGTCGATTGTTTTGCCAGCGCCTTCCATCGCGCCCAAAAGCGTGGCCTCGCTGTAGCGGGCGGGCGGGCGGGTTTTCAGGCCTTTGGCTTCAACTGATTCAGTGCGTACCGTTTCGCCAGGCTTGACGGGCACAAGCGATTTGCCGTCTTTGTCGTTGTCATCTGTTTGCGCTTCTTTGCCGTAAATGGCGAGCCAGCCGGGCTTGACAAGAACCTTGCCCTCGGTCTTGAAACTGTGGCCCACTGATAAAGATATACGCGTCGTCACCAAGTATTCAGCACTCGGATAAAACACCGCCATGAACCGGCGCACCACCAGGTCATATAACTTTTGCTCTGCCTCGCTCAAACCGCTAGGTGCTTGCAGCGTTGGGATAATCGCGAAGTGGTCGCTGACTTTGGCATTGTCAAAAATGCGCTTGTTAGGCTTGATGTAATTGCCATTGAGTGCAACGAGTGCGTGTGGAGCCAGGTGCTTCATGCTAGAGTCGGCAATCATTTCAAACGTCTTTTTAACGACGGGCAAATAGTCTTCAGGCAACGCGCGGGAATCGGTTCGCGGATAGGTCAATGCCTTGTGGCGCTCATACAGACTTTGCGCGATTTGCAGTGTGGTTTTGGCTGAAAAGCCAAACTTGCCATTGGCCTCGCGCTGCAGCGATGTCAGGTCAAACAGCTGGCCAGCGGCCGAGCTGGTGGGCTTGCTTTCTTCTGTGACGGTGGCAGGCTTGCCGCGCACTGCGTCGGCAACGGCAAGGGCTTCGCGCTGCGACCAGACGCGGTCGGCTTTCAGCTCGGCGTCAGGCTCGGGGTTATCAGTGGTGACAGGGAGTTTTTTGAACCTTGGGTCAAACCACTTGCCGGGATATTCCCCTGCCTCCGCCAAAAACGACGCGTGAATTTCCCAGTAATCACGGCTGATGAACTTGCGGATTTTCTCTTCACGCTCGACCACGACTGACAGCGTGGGCGTTTGCACCCGGCCCACGGTGGTCAAAAAGAAGCCGCCGTCGCGTGAGTTAAACGCCGTCATGGCACGCGTGCCATTGATGCCAACCATCCAGTCAGCTTCAGACCGCGACCGCGCCGCATCGGCCAAGCCCTGCATCTGCTTTTCAGTGCGCAAGCTGTCAAAGCCATCGCGAATGGCCGCCGGCGTCATGGACTGCAGCCACAGCCGCTTGACGGGGTGCTTGCTTTTTGCGTACTGCTGAATCAGCCTGAATATCAGCTCGCCTTCACGGCCTGCGTCGCATGCGTTGACGATCTTGTCAACGTCTTTGCGTTTGGTCAGTTTGACAATCGCATTCAGCCGCGTCTTGGTTTTGTCCATCGGCTTCAAATCAAAGTACGGCGGCAGCACCGGCAAGTTGGCAAAGCTCCATTTGCCGCGCTTGACGTCAAACTCTTCCGGCGCCTGAATCTCCACCAGATGGCCAACAGCCGATGTGATGACCCAATCGTCGGCTTCAAAATACTCGTCGTGCTTTTCAAACTTGCCCGCCGTGGGCGTCATGGCGCGCACGATGTCTTGTGCGACGGAGGGCTTTTCTGCAATCACGAGAGTTTTCATAATGTCGTTTTCATAAATATTTTTTTCAACCTTCAATGTCTTCAGGAAACATTTCTCCGGCTTCTGCAAACACCACTGCACCTTTGCGCGCGCTGGGCGTTGCTGCCTTGTCGATTTTTAAAACGACCACCACGGGCAAACCCTTTGGTTTTGGCAGCATCTTAGCTACATCGCTGGTCAGCATACCCGCGGCAAAGGTGTAGCCTCTGCTTTTCATGTGAGCCTTGGCAGTGCTTTCCTGCTTGTCAATGGACAGCGCCAGCACACCCAAACCATTGGATTTCTGGGCACGCCACAAAGCTTCAACATGCGGCGGTTGCACTGCGCAAAAGGGGCACCAGCTGGCCCATCAGTACACCACAAGCACGGAGGGCGGGTTGCTTTTCAGCATCCAGATGTGGCCGTCGAGCAGCTTGACGTCTGGCAGGGCCAGCTTGCTGCCGAGCTCTGGCATGGCGGCTGCAGAAGCTTTGGTGCCAATCGTCCATGCCGGTGCTGTCAGTGCCCAGACACCGGACTGCAACAGATTTCTGCGGTTGAACATGACTGGCTCCAGACAAAATCGCATCACTACAATACAAAGGCTGCGCGCACCCGTGTGCGCGCAGGCGCACGTGCACCTGCATGAATTAACAACACCCCAAAATTTCAGGAAGTTTTTTGCAGTGCCAAAAAATCAAGCGTCCCCGTTGACCCCGGCTGTTGTGAGTCAGGACGCGCGCCGCATTCAGACCCGCCGCTCAGGCGTGCACGGCAAGGGTGTGTTTGCCTTGGCTGACTTGGCTGAAGGTGAAATCATTCTTGAATATGTGGGCGAGGTTATTTCCTGGAAAGAAGCACTGCGCAGGCATCCACATGACCCGCTGCAACCCAACCACACCTTTTATTTTCATATTGATGACAAGCATGTAATTGACGGCAACGCTGGTGGCAACTCGTCGCGCTGGATCAACCACGCCTGCAAGCCCAATTGCGAGGCGGATGAAAATGATGGGCGTGTGTTCATCAAGGCACTCAAAGGCATCAAGGCTGGGGAAGAATTGTTTTATGACTATGGCCTGATCATTGACGCGAAGTACACCAAGAAACTGCTGGCTGAATATCCGTGCTGGTGCGGTGCTAAAAAATGCCGGGGCACACTGCTGGCGCCGAAAGACAAAGCCAAAAGCAAAGCTGGCAGCAAGAAAAAGAAAAAAGACATGAAAAGGTAATTCACTGGAATGGGTGTCAGTGGAGTGGCCCAAAGCATTGCCTTGGAACCAGTCCATTGCTTGAATCAACGAGTCGATAAGTCAATGAATCAATGACTCAATGAATTGATGACTCCAATGACTCAACGACAGGATTCAATGGGGCTACACAGGCTTTTTGCCGTGAACTTAAAAAAGATGTCAGTGCCTTTGTCCATACCACCCATCCGCTGGCCACTGGAGGCCATCTGGCAGGCCGTAGAGCCCAATCTGGCGGGATTTACCTGCGAGGTGTTGCCGACGGTAGATTCGACCAATAGCGAGCTGATGCGGCGTTTTAAAACTGGCCAGCTTGAGCCCACCCTGCTGGTGGCCGAGCAACAAACAGCGGGTCGCGGCCGGCTGGGTCGCCAGTGGCATGGCCAGCGCGTTGACAGCCTGATGTTTTCACTGGGTATGCCATTGGCGCCCGGCGACTGGTCTGGCTTGTCTCTGGCCATTGGCGTCAGTCTGGCTGAAACCCTGGATGCAACCAACACCCCAAATCAACGCATCGCCCTGAAATGGCCCAATGACCTGTGGCTCGTCGATGACAAAACGGAGCGCAAGCTGGGCGGTATTCTGGTGGAGACCGCCACCTTTGAAGGGCACCGCCATGTTGTCGTGGGTGTCGGCATCAATGTGCGGGCATTTGACATTGCCGGTCTGGCTGATCTTGGTCATTCTGTGACTGTAAATGGTACGCCTGCAGGCATTGCTCCCGGGTATCTGCAGGATCTTCAAAGCGGCGCTGATGTGGCCAGTACCTTGCTGCGTGTGGTGTTGCCGCTGGTGCAGTGCCTGCAGGCGTTTGAGCAATCCGGATTTGCCCCGTTTCAAGCCCGCTTCGCCAAACGCGACGTGCTGGCAGGGCGGAGCATTCAGCTGTCTGATGGCAGCCATGGGCAGGCTGGAGGCGTGACGCTTGCCGGTGCGTTGCTAATGCATACTCCAGCAGGTATGAAAGAAACAACATCTTCTGAAGTCAGTGTGCGGCCATGCTCAGATTGATAGTTTTAACGCTGTTGCTGCTCAATGCAGCTTACTACGCGTTTTCGCAAGGTTTGCTGGCACCCTATGGATTCGGGCCTGGTGCTCAGGCCGAACCGCAGCGCATGGCCCAGCAGATCAAACCGGAATCATTGCGCATACTGAACCCGCCAGAAGCAGTGCAGCCGCCACCGATTGGCGCGTCAGGAGCGTCAGGAACGTCAGGCGTGCCTGGCATGCCAGGTGTGCAGGCAGTTGCCGACTCTGGCCCTGCCGAATGCCTGCAAGCAGGCGTCTTCAATGAGGAACAAACGGTGGTCCTGCGTGAAAGCCTGCGCAGCGCGCTGCCGCCCAACAGCTGGGTACTGGAAGAGGCCATTGAGCCTGCACGCTGGCTGGTGTACATGGGAAAGTACAGCAATGACGAAGCACTGGCCAAAAAGAGGTCAGAGCTGCGTGGTTTGGGCGTGGCATTTGAGGCACTTGACAATGCAGCACTGGCGCCGGGCCTGCTGCTGGGCAGCTTTACGACCCGTACAGACGCAGAGCAGTCACTGGCCCGCATCGCCAGAAAGGGCGTCAAGACTGCCAAGGTCCTGGAAGAGCGTGCCGAACAAAGGGGCCAGCGCTTGAAGCTGCCTGCAGTCAACACTGCGCTGCGCAGCCAGCTTGATGCCATCAAGCCGCAACTGGCAGGCAAAGCTTTCGGGCCATGCACATGACAGCTGTCAGGCGCTATTTAATCCATAGCTGCCAGCGCCCGTTTTATAATGGCTAAAGCCTGTTTTGCTTGCTAAATCGCCGTGTAAATGACGCTTGCGTCACCAGCTGTCAACTGACCCGGTCAAAACCTGCAGCGCTTTGCTGGAATTTTTCTTCTTTTGCCAACAGGCTTGACTGGCCTGTCCATGCTGATTTCCCGTTGATGTGAATCGTCAGCAGTTCAGGATCGCCCAATAAAAATTGAGCCAGGCCGTCCGCATTGGATTGAAAGTCTTCGCTGTTGGAGATCTTGATGGTTTGACCGGCCAGGGCAGCGCCGGAAGCATCAACCAGTTTGATTCTTAGGATTGGCATAAATGTTCCTGGATGTCTTTTTATGTCTCAGGTGTTGCTGGTGCCTGCCGTTGACGGCCGCGGATGTCAAACAATCAGTTCTTTTTCAACTTCCTGGGCTTTGCGGCGCGCCAAAGCAAGATTGGACTTTTGCTTGTCCAGAACCAGATAGATGAACAAGCCTTCTTTGCGTGCCATTGGCCGAATGATGTGGTACTGCTTTCCCAGGGTGATCAAAATGTCTTCAATCACATCAGAAATGCCCAGCGAACGCATGGTTTTCATCTTGGCGCGAACCACTTCCGTGTTGCCGGCAGCAGCCACTTCAAGGTCAACGCCTGAGCCAATTTGACCCAGGATCATGCCGCTTGAAGAGTCCACCAGTGCAGCGCACATTGCGCCGTCCAGAGTCAAAAGTTCCTGCATCGCCTGATTGATGGTGCTCATGATAAAAATTCCTGTCTGTTAAAAAAGATTGGCGTCGACGCTTGAAAAATGAAAACAACCAGCGCGGCGTCTGGCACGCGGTTGTTGGGGAAAGTGGAGTGCAGTTTCACGGTATCTGCAAAGTGTGTGGCACTGCAGGGGAGCCTGGCGAGCCTGCCAGTTCATGCCTGAGCGCCTGAACTTCTGCGCCCCAGGTGGCCCAGTCCACCGGACCTTTGGCCGCCACACAGACCAGTACCAGTGCCGGGTCACTTGAACACGGAAACAATGCCACCACGCGGTTGGCAAATGAATAGGCTGCGGAATTCAAAGCGCCCAGCGCGTTCAGATGCTCTGTCAGTCGGGTGTGAACGCGCCAAAATTCAATGGCAGCTTCTCCGACCCGCTCAAGCTGGGGGTAATTGCCAGCCACATGCCAAGCCATCCCTGTGGCAACTTCGACCAGGGCGCAGCCATCAATGGCGGGGAACGCGGCCAGCTTTTGCAGCCGGGCGATGACTTGTGTGGTGTTGGGCATGGGACGTCAGTTGTCAGGCGGCAACATCTTGCAGGGACTGCGCCGCTCTTTTTGAAAAATACAGAACCTGGCCAATCACAGCGTCACGCCCGGTGATGACGCTGAAAATCAGGGACACGTCTGGCCGCCTGACTTGCACGATGACAATAAAACCACCGTCGGCCTCCATCAGCATGCTTTGGCATACGCCCAGCCGGCTTTCTTCACCGGCCATGGCCCCAAGCGCTGCCAGCGAACTGGCCATGGCCGACAGACGTGAGATTTGCGCAGTGTTTTGCACTTGCGCTGCAACTTCAAATCCGTCTTCAGTGGCAATAACAATGGCTTTGATGCCTTTGACCTCGGCCATCAGTTCTTCAAGAGACTTTTCACAGGCTCGCTGCAGGGCAGGGGCGATTGACATGCTAGTTGCTCTCCGTTTTGATTTCAAGTTGCAGCAGCAGCAGCTCCAGCAGTTGTGTCACTTGCTGGCCATCGCGCACGTCGGCTGCCAGCACCGGGCACAACACACCGCGTGCTGCCATGTGTATGGCAAATTGCTCCAGATCGGGTGCAGCATGCGTTTCGGTTCTGCCCACTGCCACCACGCAGGCTGTCTCTTCAATCAGCTTTGCAAAGCCGCCGAGGTACATGTCCAGGTCGGCCAGCGGATCTGGCTGGCTGTTGTCAATCAGGATGATCAGGCCCAAGGCACCTTTGGACAAAATCTTCCACATGAAATCAAACCGCTTTTGTCCGGGTGTGCCATAAAGGCGCAGTTTGTCGCCGTTGTCCAGCGTCACTTCGCCATAGTCCATGCCCACTGTGGTCATTTCTTTTGACAAGCCGGTATCCGTGTTGCGAACATCAGTGGTCAGGGGCGGTATTTCGCTGACCTGGCCGATGGCAGTGGTTTTGCCGGCGCCCGTTGTTCCGCTGAAAAGTATCTTGTGCTCTGCCATGGCTTTTTTTTAAATCAGTTGTCTTGCAGAGTTGCGCGTCAGAGGTTGTTCTTGATGCCAAAACGCATGCGTATGCGTGCCAGCAATCCAGGCTGAACGAGGGGTTTGGCTGCTGGCTGGCTGCTGGCCTGGATTGCCGGGCTGCCATTTTGAGCAGCTTGCACAGAATGCTTTGAAACAGGCAGTACCCATGCGCTGATGTGGCTGTTGTCAGCGTCTGGGTGCATGATCAAACCAGCTGCCAGCATGCTGACAATGAAGCGCTCACAACTGGCCTGGGGCAGTCCCGAACGGAACACCACTTCCTCCAGACCCATGGCCCTGCCTGTGAGCAATGTTGCCAGGCGCATGCTGCCGGGCTCTGTCAGCAATGAGGGTTTGGGCCATTGGCGCAGGCGAAAACGCTTTGCCGCAGGTTTGGCATCAGGTTCAGCGTCAAGTTTTGTGTCCTGTTTTGAGTCAAGTTTCAAGACTTGAGTGGTTTCAACCGGTTTGTGCGCAAGCGCCTGCGCTGGCATGTCACGCCTGAGCGCGTCAGCGGATTTGATCAGCCGGCCAATCCGGTTCAGCTCAGTTTCAAGCTCATACGGCTTGAGCGGCCACGCCATGAACAACGGACTGCTGACGGTTTTAGTGACACCCAGCCGCAGGACTGGCTGTGCATATTGAACAGCATGCAGACATTTTGTGGGCTCAACTCGTTCATCTGCCACCAGAAGATCAACCCGATGAACCTTTGACGGCTCATGGTATTGCCAGCGGTGTTCTGTCATGTGGTCCAGCAGGCGCACGTACCCCTTGAACAGCAACTCCTCGCGTGCCGCCAGCCCTTCAACACTGAAAGTCAGTGTTGCGCGCTGTTTGCCGTTGGTGTCCCCCAGAGTGGACTGCAAAAGAGCGTTCATCAGGTGGGTTTTGTCATGATGTCTGCGCCATGCTCAGGCAGCCGGCGACGTTTCCAGATGCTGAATGCCCACAAAATGGGTGATCTCACCCTGCGCATCCTTGACAGGCGATATAAACAGTTCATTGACAAACAGGCTGCCATCCTTGCGGTAATTGCGCAGTTTGGCATAGCCGTTCGTCCGGCTGGCAATTGCCGTTCGTATCGCTGAAAGTCCCGGCTGGTCTGGCTCCACCCCCTGCAAAAAACGGCAGTTTCGACCCAGCACCTCGGCAGAGCTGTAGCCACTCATGGTTTCAAACATCGGGTTGACATAAACAATTGGCATGTCAGGCAGCCGCGCGTCCGAGATCACCACACCGGCATTGAGCGCTTGCCACTGGCGCCTGAAGGATTCTGAATTGACCTGACGCTGGGCTTCCAGCAGTTCGGTCACGTCCGTGATGGCAATCACTTTGAACGCTGCGTGGTTGGGTATGTCCAGCGCCTGAACCATGCCAGCTGTAAGAACACTGGCCTTGAGCAGCAAATCGATTTCAATGTTGCCGCGCGTGATGCTGGCATGGCGACTGCCTTCGTCACAAGGCGCGTCCAGCCATTGAGTGATGCCAAGCGAGAACCGGGCAGCCGATGCCAGGCTTGTCAATGGCTGATTGAGCATGTGCAAACCATCAACCCCCAAAATACCGCAGGCAGCAGGGTTCAGCATGACAACTTTTGATGCGCTGTCCAGGACGCACAGGCCCACGTCTGCTGAATCCAGCCAGGCAGAGATCAAGGCATGTTCAAGTTTGTCGTTTGGCCGGAGAAGGTTTGGCTGGGAATCTGGCATTTCAGTTTGTTGCAAAAATTAAAAACCTGTTGGCGTTTTCGCTCAGGCTTGCCAGGCGAAAATTTGTATTGTTGCCAGTTTTCCTGCAAAAAGCAGCCAATTCCCCAATTTCAGTTTGCTTTTTGTCGAATTGTTTACAGTTTGTTGGATTGAAGAACTGACTCCTGCTTCATAAGCCGAAAACAGTTCGGTCCAGCAGCTTGGCGTTGCTATTCAAAAGCACGGCCTCGCCCATGGCAGTGACCTCGCTGGTCAGCGCAGTGATGTTGACCTGGTGCGTGACCCACACCTCAAACTGGCCTGCAGGAATGATATGAAGCCGCGCACGCAGATCCCGGGTTTGGCCTACCTGCCTGGCCGGATTGTCAAACGTCGAGGCCAGCGCAGCAAGGACTGCAGATGGGCCAAATGCCAGCTCTGCAGTGTCTTTGCAGCGGCACCAGACGCTGGTCTGCACACTGGCTGGGCGAAGGTTTCTGGCTTTGAACCACTGGCCAATCTGCACAGCTTGCGTGCGCCCTGCCTGGCTCAAATTGCGCTGGGTGCTGCACTGGTCAAGCTGATACCCAGGCGGGTCGCCCGCGCCCGGCTCAGTTTGCGCATGTCGAAGCATCAACGCGCAGCCGCCTGCGCGCAGCAATGCATCGATGTTTGTTGGCGCTTGTGCCTGTGCTGTAGTGCTCAGACCAGCCACCGCGCCAAGCGACGCAGTCAGCTTTAACAGGTGTCGCCGATTCATCCGTTTGTCCGATGCATGGGCAGGCCGCGCAGCAGTTTTTCTTCAGCGCCTGCAAGTGCTTCGGGCTTGCCAGACAATACCAGCGTATCTCCACCTTCCAGCAACAAATCACCGTGCAGCTGGAGTACTTTGCCATCGCGTCGGCGCAAACTGACAATACGCACGTCCTGCCGGTCCAGCGCCAGCCAGGCGAGTGTCTGGCCGGTGGATTTGCTGTCCAAGGGTAGTGTGACGGTGCTCCAGCGCTCCTCGTCATGCTCATCGGCCGTGTCATCGTCAGCACCGCGAAAGTAGCCGCGCAGCAAGTTGTAGCGCTTGTCCCGCTGGTCCTGCACCACCCGGATCACGCGGCGCATGGGCACGCCGACCAGCGCAAGTGCGTGACTGGCCAGCATCAGGCTGCCTTCAATCGCTTCGGGCACGACTTCGGTGGCGCCTGCAGTTCGCAGTTTTTCCAGGTCGTGGTCATCCACGGTGCGCACAATCACGGGCACGCTGGGCGCATGGGTGCGCACGTTAGCCAGCACTTTTAAAGCGCTGGCAGTGTCCAGATAAGTCACAACAACGGCACTGGCGCGTGCCAGGCCAGCTGCCATCAGAGCCTGCAGGCGCACGGCGTCGCCAAACACCACCGAGTCACCGGCTGCTGCAGCTTGTCGCACGCGGTCCGGGTCCAGGTCAAGCGCCATGTACTGAATGCTCTCCTGCTCCAGCATGTGCCCCAGGTTTTGCCCGCAACGGCCGTAACCGCAAATGATGACATGCTTGCTGGTGTTGATTGACTTGCGCGCAATACTGGTCATTTGCAGTGACTGCTGCAGCCATTCACTGGCGACCAGTTTCATGACAATGGTGTTGCTGTACAAAACAATAAAAGGCGTGGCCAGCATGGACAGCACCATGCTGGCCAGAATCGGGTTCAGCAAATCAGGCGGCACCAGGCGGCTCTCATTGGCCAGTGTCAACAGAACAAAGCCAAACTCACCGGCTTGCGCCAGGTACAGGCCGGTCCGCAAGGACACGCCCGCTGTTGCTCCCAGAATGCGGGCCAGGCCAGTGATCAGCAGCAGCTTGAAGACCACTGGCAGCGTGGCCAGCAGCAGTACCAGTGCCCAGCGTTCCAGCACTATGTGCCAGTCCAGCATCATGCCGATGCTGATGAAAAACAGGCCCAGGAGCACATCGTGAAAAGGCCGGATGTCGGTTTCTACCTGGTGCTTGAATTGCGTTTCTGAAATCAGCATGCCTGCAATAAAAGCGCCCAGCGCCAGGCTCAAGCCGGCCATTTCGGTCAGCCAGCTCAAGGCCAGCGTGACCAGCAGCAAATTGAGCACAAACAGCTCTTCGCTCTTGCGCCGCGCCACCAGGGTTAGCCACCAGCGCATCACGCGCTGACCGCCGGTCAGCAGCAAACCGACCAGCAACGTCGCCTTCAGGGCAGCAATGCTCAAAGCCATCAGCAGCTTGTCTGGCGATGAGCCCAGTGCTGGAATCAGCACCAGCAGCGGCACCACCGCCAGGTCCTGAAACAGCAGCACACCCATGATTCGCTTGCCGTGTTCAGACTCCAGCTCCAGCCGCTCAGACAGCAGCTTGACCACAATGGCCGTGCTGCTCATGACCATCGCGCCAGACAATGCCAGCGCTGTCTGCCACGGCATGGCCCAAACCTGGGGCACTGCCAAAGCCAGCAGCACAGACGCTGCAGTGCCCAGCACCACAGTCAGCAGAACCTGCAGCAAGCCCAGACCAAACACGTGCCCCCGCATCGAGCGCAGCTTGGGCAAGTTGAATTCAAGCCCAATCACAAACATCAAAAACACCACGCCAAATTCACCGAGGTGGCGCACAGCCTCTGCGTTGTTGCTCAATGCCAGTGCATGCGGGCCAATCACCACGCCGACCGCCAGATAACCCAGCATGGGCGGCAGCTTCAGCCAGCGGAAAAGCGTGACCCCCAGCACAGCTGCCAGCAGGTACAACAATGTCAGTTCAAGGCCACTCATGGTTGAATGTTAAACGTGTTGGCTGGGGTTTTGCCCTGCGCTGTGATGGCATCGATAGAATGCTGCATGCAAGTAGAAGTCGCCCCGTTCGATGCTGCCCAGGCCCAGTCTTTGGCCCGTAAAACCTTTGAGATTGAAGCGGCGGCAGTGCTGTGCCTGGCCGGGCGGGTTGGCCCTGAGTTTGGGCAGGCAGTTCAGCTCATGCTGGCCTGCCGCGGCCGCGTGGTGGTGATGGGCATGGGAAAAAGTGGCCACATCGGGCGAAAAATAGCAGCCACGCTGGCTTCTACCGGCACGCCAGCCCTGTTTGTTCATCCGGCAGAAGCCAGCCACGGCGATCTGGGGATGATCACGCCTGACGACCTGGTGCTGGCGATTTCCAACAGCGGCGAGGTTGACGAGTTGACCACCTTGCTGCCCGCTATCCAACGACTGGCGGTCAGACTGATTGCCATCACCGGTGCAGGGAATTCCACTCTCGCGCGCCAGGCCGAGGTTGTGCTGGACAGCAGTGTCGAAAAAGAAGCTTGCCCCTTGAGCCTGGCACCCACTGCCAGCACCACTGCCCAGCTGGCCATGGGCGACGCATTGGCTGTGGCACTGCTGGATGCACGCGGATTCAAAGAGGAAGACTTTGCCCGATCGCACCCGGGCGGTGCGCTGGGCCGCAAGCTGCTGACCCACGTACGCGACGTGATGCGCCATGGCGTGCAGGTACCTGCAGTCAGGCTCAATACCAGCTTCAGCGAACTGATGCGCGAGATGAGCAGCAAAGGACTGGGCGCTGCAGCCGTGACAGATGACAGTGGCAAATTGCTGGGCATTTTTACCGACGGCGACTTGCGCCGCCTGGTTGAAAAGGGCGCTGATCTGCGCAGCAAATGTGCAGGCGATGTGATGCACGCCAACCCGCAAACAGTGCAGGCAGACAAGCTGGCAGTGCATGCCGTGGCGCTGATGGAGCAGTGCCAAATCACCAGTGTGCTGGTGGTGGATGAACAAGACATACTGTGCGGAGCATTGAACACAAACGACTTGATGCGAGCCAAGGTGATCTGAGCATGCCTGCTATTGACTATCCTCCCGAACTCCTGCTCAAGGCGCAAAACATCAAGATTGCTTTTTTTGATGTGGACGGCGTGTTGACCGATGGCGGTCTGTACATGACCGGGAAGGGCGAGACGCTGAAGCGGTTCAACACGCTCGATGGCCACGGTTTGAAGCTGCTGCAACAAGCCGGCATCACGCCAGCTGTCATCACGGGGCGCGACAGCCCGGCGCTTCGAGTCCGCCTTGAAGCGCTTGGCATTGCCCACGTCCACTTTGGATGTGAAGACAAATTGCCAGCAGCGAACATGACATTAAAAGCACTGGGTTTGAGTTGGCAGCAAACCGCCGCCATGGGTGATGACTGGCCTGACTTGCCAGTCATGCGGCACGCTGCTTTCAGCTGCGCACCCGCCAATGCGCATGTTGAAGTCAAAGCCCAGGCAATGCACGTGACTGCCGAGCGCGGCGGACATGGCGCAGCACGGGCATTTTGCGATGTGTTGCTGGTTGCCAGTGGCCGGTATGCCAGCCTGCTTGAGAAGTACACCGCATGAGTCAGTCAAGTGGATTGCGCATGAGGCTTGTGCACCGATTGCAGCGTGCCTGGGACCGTGTGTCCATTTACCTGCCCTTGACGATGATGGCTGTGCTGGCACTGGGCACCTACTGGCTGCAGCGCAATGCGCCCACTGCTGCAATACCTGCAGCCGCGCAATCGGTTAAAAACGACATTGATTACTTCATGCGGCAATTCACGATCAGATCGTTTGATGAAACCGGTCTGCTCAAAAGCGAGGTCAATGGCCTGGAGGCGCGCCATTATGTGGACACGGATTTTCTTGAAATTGACCAGCCACGCATCCGCTCGATTGGAGAGCAAAACCGCGTGACCACATCCACCGGCAAGCTGGCATTGAGCAATGGCGATGGCTCCGAGGTGCAGTTGATGGGCAACGCGCTGGTTGTCCGCGAAGCTGCGCCGGGACCAGACGGCAAAGTGTTGCCAAAAATGACATTTGCAGGCGAGTTTTTGCACGCGTTTGTCAATGAAGAGCGGGTCAAATCACACAAGCCGGTACTGCTGACACGCGGCAATGACCAGTTCACCGGCGACAGCCTGGCATACAGCAACGTGACAGGCATTGCTGAGCTGAAAGGGCGGGTCAGGGCGGTGCTGGTGCCACACACCAATACCAACATCAACACTGGCACTGGCACTGGCACTGGCATTGGCATTGGCATTGGCATTGGCACTGGCACTGGCACTCGCAGCGCTGGCAAGCCATGAATCCGCTTGTTTTTATCACCGGCGCATCCAGCGGGATTGGTCAGGCCCTTGCGCTCAGGTTTCACCGGTCCGGCTACCGCCTGGCGCTGGTTGCACGCCGTACGGATGATGTAAAAGCATGGGCTGGCGCAATGAGAATTGGCGCTGGCAGCTATGAAATTTATAGTGCAGATGTTTCGGACAGCGACGCCATTGTGGCAGCGGGGCAGGCCTGTATGTCCCGTCAGGGTATCCCGG
This sequence comes from Polaromonas sp., assembly GCA_025362315.1. Taxonomy (GTDB): domain Bacteria; phylum Pseudomonadota; class Gammaproteobacteria; order Burkholderiales; family Burkholderiaceae_C; genus Polaromonas. The sequence continues at coordinate 21,242 of JANYGP010000007.1, read as the reverse complement.
ATGTGGTGATTGCCAACGCCGGCATTAGCATTGGCATGGACAGCGCGATGCGGCAAGACCTGGCGGTGATGGCCAAAACCTTTGCCACCAACAACACTGGCGTGGCAGCCACATTCCATCCATTTATCAGCGCCATGGTGCACCGCGGTTCAGGCACGCTGGTGGGCATTGGCAGCGTGGCCGGCATACGTGGGCTGCCCGGGCATGGCGCGTATTGCGCCAGCAAGGCTGCAGTGATCGCATACTGCGAAAGCCTGCGCGGTGAGCTCAAGGCGGCTGGGGTGAAAGTCGTGACCATTTGCCCCGGCTACATCGATACGCCCCTGACCCGGAAAAACAGCTATGCCATGCCGTTTTTAATGCAAGCTGGGGCTTTTGCTGAAAAAGCTTTTCAGGCCATTGAAGCCGGTGCGAGCTACCGGGTGATTCCCTGGCAAATGGGTGTGGTGGCCAAGCTGCTGCGGGTGCTACCAAATGCGCTGTTTGACAGGGCGCTGGCCGGACGTGCACGCAAACCGCGACAAACTGACTACTGAATATTAAAGCTGGATGCTATTAAATCAGGAGCTGCCAACGCCCGATTTAATTGGCTTAAAGCATGATTTGATTGTCATTTAGACATTAAAAAGGCTTCAAAACTTTCGTCTTGAAGCCTTTTTGTCAAACTGAAACCAGATGGTTTGAGGTTGGCAGGAAATCTGAAACGACCTAGTAGCCGCCCCTGCCGCCGCCACCACCACCACCACCGCCACCTGAACGGCCGCCACCACCGCCGCCGCCATATGGGCTGCGAAAGCCGCCGTCACCGCCACCTCCGCCTGAACGACCGCCACCGCCACCGTAGCCGCCGCCACCTGAACGGTCGCCGCCGCCGCCACCGCCGTAGCCGCCGCCACCTGAACGGTCACCGCCGCCACCGCCGCCATAGCCACTACCACCGCCACCAAAGCCACCACCCCCTGTGCGGGGCGGACGGGCTTCCATGGGCCGGGCTTCATTGACAACAACGCTGCGGCCGCCCAGTGGCTGACCATTCATGCCGGTAATGGCTGCCTGTGCTTCGGCGTCGCTGCCCATCTCCACAAAACCAAAGCCTTTTGAGCGGCCGGTATCGCGTTCCATCATGACCTTGGCGCTGGTCACAGCGCCGAATTGGCCAAAGGACTGTTGCAGGTCTTCATCGCGGACCGAATATGGCAAATTGCCGACGTAAAGTTTGTTGCCCATGAAGGGACTCCTCTAAAAACACGCCAATCAAAATCGATCGACAAAAAGCAATCGAGCCCCGTCAGCACAACAAATTTTCAAACGTACCGCTTTTAACCGTACCCATGCAGCGCGCGAAACTGACCGATCACCATCCCTTTATAAACCGTTGGAAAATCCGGAAATTCGTCCAAAATTTATACCCACAGATTATGCGTGAGTTAGGTGGCGCATGCACAATTATCGTAACCAGCTATGAAAAGTGGGCTGTGTGCATTTCAGCGTTCGGCGTCATCACCTGCCGAATAATGGCGCCAGTGACCCATGGCGGCCCGCAGGGTCAGGATCTGATTTTCAAATTCAGGACATGCCTTGCAGGCCAGCATGTGAAGCTTCAGGGCAAGCTGGTCGTTCAGCTTGAGAACCCGGTCTTCCCGGGCTATCACAAGCGCGGCAGCCTGTTTGCAGGTACGTCTTAAAAGCATGATTTGCATTGTCTACGTGTGTCCGGGGTCGATATCAGGGCGCAGGCTGGCCAAACCAGTTCATGTTCAGACATTGCTGCAACCGCAAACGGGCCCGGTGCAATTGCACATACAAATTGGTCGGTGTTAATGACAATTCCTTACAAATTTCCTGGGATGACAGTTCCAGCCATTCCCGCATCAGGAAAAGTCGACCCAAGGCGGGCGGCAGCCGCTCCATGCAGGCATCAAGAACCGCAAAAAACTGGTACTGCTGTAAATTTTGATGGGGATCACCCCATGATGCAGGCTGCTCCATGAAATGCCCATCAGCCTTGAAGGCCAGTTTGTCAAGTTCGTCGCCGTCATTGCCAGACTCTGCATCTGCCATGGCCATCTCGCGCGTGTTGCAGCGGATGAGATCAATCACCTTGTGTTTGAGAATGCCGATCAGCCATGTTTTGAGTTGGGAGCGATTGCCAAAGCTTTGCGGCTTGGAAAGTGCAGCAAGTAAAGTTTCAGACACCGCATCTTCTGCCCAGGCCTGGTTGCGCAGCTGCAGCTGTGCATAGCGCAGCAAATACACGCGGTGTTCCACCAGCTGGTTTTCAAAAGTCATCGTGTTCATGGCGCGAAGTCTAGCCGCAAGACTTGTTGCGCGGCATACTCCACAACCCGATATCAAAAAAGAAAGCGGTCTGCCATGCCCCATGTTTTGTTATGCAAGCGCCTGCTGGCCACCTTGTCAATGCTGCTGTTTGTGTTGCCCGTTGTGGCGCAGACCGCTGCAGTACCCGTCAAGCCAGCTTCTGTCATGCTGCTGCAGCTGGAAGGCAAAACCATCGATGGCACGCCATTCGATTTGAATATGCTCAAGGGCAAAGTGGTTCTGGTGATGTTCTGGTCGACAGGCTGTGCGGTGTGCCGTGACAAGATGCCCGAGCTGCGCAACAACTACGCAGGCTGGGCGGGCAAACCGTTTGAGCTTGTGGCTGTCAGCACAGATGCCCGCGTGCAGGACCTGCTGGACTACGAACGCATCATCACGCGCACTGTGCCTGTGAAAGAGCGCTTTGTTCAGTTGTGGACTGGCGAGTCAGGCTACAAGGACAACCTGGGCAAGCACGCTATGCTGCCGGCTGCGTATTTGCTGGATAAAAATGGCAAGGTCATTGAACGCTATGTGGGCCGCATACCGCCACAAGCCTGGGACAAAATAGCTGATTTGCTGTGACGGAAAAAATAAGTTGTAAGAAAAACCAGGCAGGCCAGACTAAAGCCTAACCAGACAAAAAACCGTTTGTCATGGTTGACTTTTAAAATTTAATTTTCATCAACTTTTACCCAGGACTCATCATGAACCAACGCGCCCTGATTGCCACTGCTGCAGCTTCTCTGTTGTCAACCCTGCTGGTGGCAACGCCTGCCATGGCCCAGGAAAAAGAAAAATGCTACGGCATTGCCGAAGCCGGCAAAAACGACTGTGCCAACCTGGCAGGTACGCATTCTTGTGCGGGCCAGTCCAAGCTGTCGATGGATACCGGTGAATGGAAATATGTGGCCAAAGGCACCTGCGCCAGCATGAAGGGCATGTTGGCAGATGCTGCCAAAGAAAAATCAAAAATGGCAATGGAAAAAAAGAGCTGATATCAAGACAGCTGATTTATAAAGAGCCGATTTTCGTTCCGGTTGTTTTGAATTGACGCTCATGCCAGCCAGTGCCATTTCTGCCGGCATTGGCTGGCGGCACACCCACTATGGTGAAGTGCTTGAACAGCTGCCGCCACTGGATTTTCTGGAAGTGCATTCCGAAAATTTTTTTGCGCAAGGTGGCGCGGCTTTGGCTACGCTGCACCGTGCACGTGAGCATTACCCCATCAGCCTGCATGGCGTCGGGCTGGCACTGGGGTCTGCAGCAGGCGTTGACGCCTGGCATCTGAAGAAGCTGGCACAGCTGGTTGAAAAAATCGAACCAGTTCGTGTTTCTGACCATGCCTGTTTTGCACGCGGTCATTTGCAGGGACATCTGGTGCATGCTGCTGACTTGCTGCCAGTTCCGTTTCATGCGGCCTCGCTGGACGTACTCAGTGCCAATGTGCAGCAGGTGCAAGACCATTTGAAGCGCCAGCTGCTGGTTGAAAACCTGTCGGCCTACGTCAGCTTTGACACCAGCGACCAGCTGGAGACAGATTTTTTAAATGCACTTGCAAAACGCACTGGATGCGGTTTGCTGATTGATGTGAACAATATTTATGTCAATGCCCTGAACGAACAACTGGCAGGCCGTTGCCAAGACCCGCTCGCTGCCTGCATGGCGTGGCTTGACAGCATTGGCGCTGCTGCCGTGGGCGAGTTGCATCTGGCAGGGCACACCAGCATGGGCGATGTGGTCATTGACGATCATGGCAGTCGCGTTTGCAGTGCCGTGTGGCAGCTGTATCGCCATGCGCAGTCCCGATTCAACAATGTACCCGCCCTGATTGAATGGGACACCGACATACCGCTCCTGTCGGTGCTGCTGGTGGAGGCTGCGTTGGCGCAGGCAGCATGAGCGGTGTCCTCGCACAGGAGCAGTCGCTGTTGCTGGGTGCAATAGCAGGCCATCAGAACGCTTTTTCTGCAAGTCTGAACCTGCGCGGCCTGCAGGTGTACCAGGCCAATCGTGCAGTACTGGCCGGGCGGACGCTGGCAGGCACTTTCCCGGTGGTGTGTGAGTTGATTGGCTGGCCGAACTTTGAAAGTCTGGCGTGTCATTTCTGGCAGCAGCATCCGCCGCAGCGGGGTGACATGGGCCAGTGGGGGTCGCAATTGCCGGCTTTTCTTGAGGCGGCGCCACAATTGGCAGATGAGCCTTTTTTGCCTGACGTGGCGCGCATTGAATGGGCCTTGCATGATGCGGCAGATGCACCCGATGCAGTGCTGGATGCAGCGTCTTTTGCGCTGCTGTCTGACCCCGATGTCAAACAACCCGCGACGATGGTTTTCAGTCCGGGTGTCTGCACCTTCAGCAGTGCATACCCGGTTGCCAGCATCATCCATGCGCATTTTGTGGACCAGCCCACGCTGGATGAAGTCGCCGCCAAACTGCGCCAGGGCACAGGCGAAGATGTGCTGGTCTGGCGGCAAAACTTCAAGCCTGAAGTACGTGCCACGCCTAAAGCTGAATACAGATTTGTCTGCGCATTGCAGCGCGGCACAGCGCTTGAATCTGCCCTGGCTGAAACTATGGCGTTCGACCCAGCGTTTGACTTCACTGACTGGCTGACAGCCGCTGTACAAACAGGTTTGATAACAGGCGCGACTTTGATAAACCATTCATAACAACAGGAAAAATCAGCATGTCAAATTCAATGCCTTCCTACCTCGGCAAACTGCGAAGTGCCTTCAGCTCTTTGACGCGGCTGCTGGATTCGCTTCAACCGCTGGCTGCCTTGCTGGCCCGGTTGTACATCGCAAAGGTTTTTTTCATGTCAGGGCTGACCAAATTAAGCGACTGGGGCACCACCGTGGCGCTGTTCACTGACGAATACAAAGTCCCATTTCTGTCACCTGCCGTCGCGGCAATGCTGGGTACAGCGGGTGAGCTGGTTTTGCCGGTGCTGCTGTTGGTCGGTCTGGCAGCCCGGCTTTCAGCACTGGGTCTTTTTGTGGTCAATGCAGTTGCCGTGATCTCGCTCAGCGAGATCGCACCGGCTGCCATGCAGCAACACCTGCTGTGGGGCTGCCTGCTGGCTGCACTGAGCATTTACGGCCCGGGGCGATGGTCAGCAGATGCACAACTGGACAAAAAACAGCTTTAAGGGTGTCAATAGATGCCATTTATGCCTGAAGCCGTTTATATATATGCGCGAGCAGCTCCTTAAATAATAGCAAAAGCTTGGCATGCATATCAACAACTGCTGAATCAATGTTGGTTGTCAGCGCACTTCCCGCAGAACATTGGCCAGCTCCACTGCCGACTTCACCCCCATCTTGTCAAACACACGGGCGCGGTGCACCTCAACCGTGCGCACGCTGATGTCAAGCTGATCAGCCACCAGCTTGTTTGGCAGGCCGTGCACGACCAGTTGCAACACAGATTTTTCGCGTTCGGTCAGGCTGGCAAGCCGGGCTTTCAGGCTGCTGCTGGCGTTGCTGTGGTCCAGTGCAGCCTTTGAGCTTGCCAGAGCTTGCTCAACACGGTCCACCAGGGCGTTGTCAGAAAACGGCTTTTCACAAAAGTCAAACGCGCCTTGCTTGACAGCGGCCACTGCAGTCGACACGTCAGCATGACCCGTTAAAAAAATAACCGGCAGCACGGGCAGCAAGCCACAGGCAACCAGCTTGTCAAACAGGCCCAGACCACTCAGGCCTGGCATACGCACGTCCAGCAAAACGCACGATGGCGTTTTAACTTTGAAGCCAGAACACAGGTAAGCATCAAAGTCTTCAGCGCTGGCAAACACTTCACTTGGCAGGCGGCGCGTGCGCAGAAGCCAGGCCAAAGCATCGCGCACACCGCTGTCGTCATCAACAATGTAAACAGTGGCGTTGTGTACCGGCTCCATCAATGGCATTCAAAAATTCAGGGCTCAGCGGCAGGCAGGGTGAAGGTGAACATAGTGCCCCTGGGCAGCACGGCCTGAAAATCAAGCAACCCGCCATGCTGCTCGACCACGGTGCGGCATAAGCTTAACCCCAGTCCCATGCCTTCAATGCGGGTTGTGAAAAATGGTGTGAACAGTTTGCCAGCGATTTCAGCAGAAATCCCCACCCCCTGGTCTATGACAGCAAACTCGACCCATGCTTTCAAGGGGCTGGACCCCGGGCGCACCCGCAAGGTCAACACCCGGCTGCTCACTTCAGGCATGTCAGGCATCTGAAGCATGTCAGGCGCCGTGATTTGCATGGCCTGCATGCCGTTGCGCGCCAGGTTCAGCAGCACCTGTTCAACCATGGTGCGGTCGCACCGCACTTGTGTTGTACCTGCGTCAATGTCGATGACCACGGTCACGCCCAGCTTTTGTGCCTGCAGGCTGACCAGCGGCATGATGGCGTCAATCAGGGTTTGCGGCGCCACGGCCACATGCGCCTGGTCGCGCCGCCTGACAAAGTTGTGCACGCTTTTGATCACTTTGCCCGCCCGCTCGGCCTGGTCAGCAATCCGCCTGATGGCCAATTGCAAGTCAGCGCCAACGGCACCGTGCAGGGTGGCTGTGCCATCCAGCAGATTCAGCGAGCCCACGGCATAGCTGGATATGGCGGCCAGCGGCTGGTTCAGTTCGTGGCTGAGCAGCGAAGCCATTTCGCCCACCATGGCCAGGCGGGCAGTGGCCTGCAGCCTGTCTTGCGAGGCGCGGGACAACTCTTCATTGTGGCGCTGTTCGGACACATCCAGAATGGCGCTCATCCAGCCGGTGTGCAGGCCGGCCGCGTTGATGAGCGGCGCTTCCATGATGAGCACCGGGAAGCGCGTGCCGTCTTGCCGCATGAACACCGACTCGTGGCCTTCGCGCGGCAAGTTGTGCCCCGCAAGCCGGATTTTTTGCCGCTGGTAGTAAGCGTCTGCCAGCTCCGGCGGCCAGTACGACGACGGAAAACTCTCGTTGAGCAGCTTTTGCGCGCTCAAGCCCACCATGCGGCAAAACGCCTGGTTGACGTAGGTGATGCGGCCTTGCAGGTCGCGCGCGCGCAGGCCGGTCAGCACCGAGTCTTCCATGGCCTTGCGAAACGCCAGCGCGTCCCCCAGGTCGTGCTCCACCTTCTGGCGGCGGCGCATGTCTCTGGCCAGCAAATAGAGCACACACACCAGCGCCAGCGTGAGCGCCCCGACCAGCGCCGTCAGCACATTGGGAAACAGCGAAGGCAGGCCCAGGCGGCTCTCTAACCGCAGCACCAGCGTGTTGCCGGTCAGATCCAGCAACTGCTGCGCGACATACACCCGGTTCCCGCGTGAGGGTGTGCCGTGCAGCGCCAGGCGGGTGCCGTCGGCCTCGGTGAAGGCCACACTTTGCCCCCGCGCCAGCTGTTTGCCCACCAGCTCGGCCAGCACATCCTGCAGGGAATAGGTCGCCACGGTGTAGCCGACCAGGCGGCCCTCCACTGTGATGGGCATGCACATGTCCAGCATCTCAAACCCCAGACCATCGGATTGCGGCACAAAGTAGCTGCTTGAATAAGCCGCGCCACTCAGGCGCCGTGCGGTGCTGCAGGCCAGGTTGATGTCGGCCTGCACACTACCGCGGCCGAGCCGTTCAAACACCGGGCTGCGGTAGGGTGTGCCCACCTGCGCGACAACATCGAGCGCTTCGTTGCGCCACTCCAGACGCATGAGTTCGCGGCGCTCGCGCAGCAGGTCAGTGGCCGGGAAGTTCCAGGCCTCCAGCGTGCGTTCGCCCGACTGCAGGGCCTGAAAACTCTGAATGTTGCGGGTCAAACCTGCGCGGATGTCTGTGACGATTTCGGCCGCGTCGCGCTCCAGCCGGCTCTGGATCTGGCTGGACTCATACCGGCCTGCCAGCCAGACCAGCGTGGCCAGCAAGGTGGCCACCAGCGCAACCAGCAGGACCCACAAGGCCCAGCGCTGGGCGCCATGGCGTCGGCCGCGCCAGCTCCGGTGAAGGCGGCTACGCAAGTGGGTAAAAAACGCGCTCACATCACACCTGCAGCATCACGGCAACGTCACTGCAACACACGGTGGCTCAGGGCGGGCAGCCGGGCCCTGGCGTCATTGAGCGCGTGGTGGTGCAGCTCGGCCATCACCACCGCCGGGCCTTCTGCGTGCTGTGCCAGTACCTCGCCCCACGGGGCCACCACCATACTGTGGCCCCAGGTGCGGCGGCCGTTTTCATGCACGCCGCCTTGCGCCGCAGCCACCACAAAGGCCAGGTTTTCAATCGCCCGGGCGCGCAGCAACACCTCCCAGTGCGCCTGCCCGGTGGTGAAGGTGAAGGCGCTGGGCACCAGCAGCACATCGGCCCTCAAAGCGCGGTACAGCTCGGGGAAGCGCAGGTCATAACAAATACTCAGACCGATGCGCCAGGTGTGGCCATCGCTTGAAGCCAGGTCAAATGCCACAGGCAGGGTGCCAGGCAGCAGCACACGCGATTCGTCATAGCTTTCCAGACCGTTGTCAAACCGGAAAAGATGCATCTTGTCGTACCGGGCCACGCACTGGCCCGACGGGTCAAACACCAGGCTGGTGTTGTAGATGCGGCGGATATCATCCGCCGTGCTGTCGGGCGCACTGCCCTGCGCGGCCACTGGCAGCGTGCCGCCCACAATCCAGAGCCCCAGCCTTTGCGCCGAATGCGCCAGAAAGTCCTGGATCGGGCCTGCGCCAAAGGGCTCCTGCAGCTTCAGTTTGTCGGTGTCTTTTAAACCCATCACGCAAAAATACTCGGGCAACACGGCCAGCTCGGCCCCACCCGCTGCGGCTTCGGCCAGCAGCCGCGCGGCTTCTTCAAGGTTGCGCTGCACGCTGGTGCCTGAAACCATCTGGGGGGCGGCTATCTTCATGGATTTTTCCCGACTTTGGTGATTTTGGGGTCTGCCCAGCTACCGTCAATGTGAAACTGCTGGGTCGCGGCCTGCATCAGCGGAAGACGCAAAAAATACTGCGCCAGAAAGGTCCCCAGACCAATCGCCGGGTTGATCACGGTGGCAATCAGGGAGGCGGTACCCGCATTGATCTCAGGCACCACCACCACCTTGATGTCCTGTGTTTCTTTGGCTATGTCGGCACTGCCGGCCATCAGCACCGCCGCGTTCACACCCTTCATCTGCAGGTTGTTGGTCGACGCCAGGCCCTGTGCAATGGTGACATCACCCCGCACAAAGTCAAATGCAAAACCTTGGGAGAACACATCGCGGAAATCCAGCGTCAAACGGCGCGGCAGGGACTGCAGGCTGAGCACACCCAGAAGCTTGGCAATGCCCGGGTCTGCCTTGAGAAACTGGCCAGATTCGATGTTGACGTTGAACTGCCCGCCCATGCTGGGGTAATCAGGGCTCAGGGGTGAGCCGGTCCAGGCGACCTGGCCTTCCATTTTTCCTTTGCCGCGGCGAATCACGTCTTTCATGCCAAAGCGCTTGAGCAACTCGCCAGAGTCGGCAATGTCGAGCTTGAAATTCATCACGGTGCGGCGACGTTCTGGCAGCGCAGCCTGCACCCGTGCCGCGCCCAAGCCGCTTGCGGCGGCTGGCGCTGGTGCCTGCTGGTTGATGGCGGCCCAGTTGCCGGTGGCAGTCAGCACGGCTTCGGGCAGGATGACATTGAATTTATTCAACCGCCATTCCCGCGCGCCGCCTTCTCGCAGAGCCCCATCTCGCAGGGCTGCAAACGCGCCTCGGTTGATGGCTTCTATCTCGACCCGTCCGAGCTTTCGGCCACGCAACTCCAGTTCTTCCACCACGATGTCCAGCGCGGGAATGTTGGCGGGCTGCTGGTCGAGGATGTTTTCGACCTCGCTGGCTGTGTTTTGGCCCAGATTCAAACGCGACAACCGGGCAAACACGCGCCCGCCCGCCAGACCCGCACTGCCGCCACCCGACTGGCGAAATTCAACATAGCCATTGAGTTCTTCTGCATCGATATTGGCACGCCAGTTCAGGCCGTCACGCGTGGCACCAACCACCACCCGGTTGAGTTTTCGGCCCTCCACCTGCAGCTGGCGGGCACGTATGGCCATGCGGGTGGGCAGGTAGCTCATCGCGACTGTATCCGCACCAGCACCGGCCCGGCCGGGCGTTGTTGCAGCTGGGGCTGAAGCAGTACTGCCAGCGCTGGCTGTGGAGGCCGACAGCACTTTCTCCCAGGCGTCCAGGTCAACGCTTGCCAGGTTGATGTTGGCGGCCACACCGCTGTCAGGAACCGGCGCAGACTCGCCAGCCTCCAGCCCGACGCCGATGCTGCCCCTGAGCACGCGGGCCTCCGCACCACTGATGTCGCGCACATACACGATAGAAGCCAGGTTACCGACGTTTAAGGAGAGCTGGTCTTGCAGCTTTTGCCCCGGCACCATCGACTCGCGTACCAGTGTGTTTTCAAACCGCACCGGCAACACCGCCTCGGCGGTCTTGCCCAGGGGTGCGGGCAGGCTCAGTGCCATGCCCTGAAGATTGCTCGCCACCGTGATCTCGGCCACACCGCGCCGAAAGCCCAAGGTGGCTGAATAGACTGCACCACCGCTGGCGTTTTGCGCCAGGCGCGAGGCAAATCCAAGGTCTTTGGCTTGCCGCAAGCCCTCTGCCGTGACATTGCCCTGCGCTTTGAAAGCGACACTAGCACTGGCATCAAGGTCGCTGCCAGGGGCTGCTGCGCGCGCCGCACCACGCATGCCGCCTTCAAAGCGGATGTCACCCCCCAGAAAACGGGCCTGCGCAGCCGCCACGTTAAAACCGGATTCACTGAAGGTCACCACGCCTTTGACACGCGCCAGCAGGGGTGATGCCGGGGTGATCTGCACGTCGTTGCCTGGCAGGGTGACGGTGCCCTGCACGCGGGTTTTTTCTATCGCGAAGAGCGGCAGGTTCAGGCGCAAGGCGTAGTCGCCAGCGCCGGTAGCCACTGATTTTTCAAGCACCTGCCCGATCATGGCGCCCACCGGCGAGGTGTTGACAAAGCCCAGCACGTCAGCAACAGGCCCCTTCATGGCGGCCACGACATCGACGGTGGCCGAATGCAGCAGGTCGGGAATGCGCGCATCAACCTTGACGAGCTGCAGGCCGCCCAACCCCTGCACCTTGCCGGTAGCGCCGTTGACTTCCAGTGATGCGCGGTTAAAGACCAGTTCCCCATTGAGCTCGGTCAGCGCGGGCCACGGCACGGCGCCGGCCGGTTGAACGGATTTGGGAACGTAGGCAAATGCACCGTTTTTCACGCGGGCCGATATTTTGAAATCGCCCTGACCCGAACCGCCGTACGGGATGTCATCGACCGGCCCTTTGACCTTGAATTTAACGTCGCTGAGGTCGCCCCGCAGCACGGCATCACGCACATAGTGGCGCACCCGGTCGGGCAACACCAGCGGCAGGTAGCGGTGCACCCGGGCACCGTCACCCCGGCTCAAGGTACCCTGCAGGTCCAGCACGCCCAGAGAGCCGTCATGCGCCCGGGGGGCGGTGGCTGACTTGCCCTGCGCCACAGGGGATGCAGCAGGCGCGGAACTCCAGCTGGCTTGTGCATTGCCCTCTGTATCGGCACTGGAAAACCGGATGTTGCGCAGCTGGGTTTCGATTTTTCCGTCCGCCTGCTTCCATTGGGTATCCATGGAGAGCTGGTCCATCGGAATGCGGGGGTCTTCAAAAATACCGGGCAATTCCAGTGCACCGTCGACAATTTTGACCGTGGCCTTACCGCCGGTGTTGGTGACATCAAAATCAACCGTGGCCCCACTGAGGCCGGGCCGACCTGGTGCCGGACGCAGGTTCTGGTTGGCAGCAGAGCCCGCCATCGCGCCCTGGCTGGGAAGCGCCGCAAGCTCCAGCCCCGACACCCGACCTTTGGCCGAAAAGCTTGCGGGCGCGGCTGAGGTGCCCTGCCACCGGGCGTCTACCGCCTCCACCAGGCCTTTGGGCGCATAAGACTCAATCTGGGCACGCGTCTCCGCGCTCAAGGGCAAGCGGGTTGCAATTTGCGCCAGTGCAGCCAGGTCCAGCCGGTCGGCCTTGAACTCGGTGTGCTGCAGGGCGGCCCCTGCGGCATCGGTATGAACGACGCTGAGGTTTCCGCCAGGCCAACGCAGGCCTTCGGGCGTGTCAAAACTCAGGCCCTCGGTGTTGAACTCAAAACCAGTGGCCAACTGGCGGCCGCCAAACCGGCCCGCCATGGAGGCCAGCGCCAGGGGTTTGAGGGCCTTGCCAAGCTGGGCGTTCACGCCCGCCAGCGCGACATCGGCTGTTCCGCCGGTGACCTGCCCCCGGTCCACATCGGCCCAGGCCCGCAGGCTGCCACTTCCGGCTGTGACGGCCATGCCCAGGCTGTCAAGGCTGACGTACTGGTTGATGCGGGACACATCGACGCGCCCGAACTCGGCGTACAGCTGACCCGACCAGTCGGCCCACAGGCCTGCATCGCCAGGCAGCAAGGGTTGCCTGAAAATGCCGCGCAGGCTGAAGCGGTCACCCCATTCAGCCAGCGGCGTGGCGTCAAAGCGCATGGCGTGGCGGCGGCGTGCATTGCGGATCACAGCATCCACTTGCGTCAGGGCCAGCGGCGGCGCGCCACGCAGCTCGTCAACCCAGCGGATCGTGCCGCCCTTGATGGAAAACTCGGTTTGCGAAAAGAACCAGTTGGCCGCCGCGTTGCTGTCGCTGCGGCTTTGCGACATGTCGAGCCCGCCGACATAAATTTTGCCGTCAGCGGCCCGGCGAATCTCCAGGTCCGGCTGGTCGATGAAGAGCTGCTCAAAACCCATGCCCCAAAGCGACGAGGGCGACAGTGCGGCCAGCAGGCGCGGCAGGCGCAAAGCCTCGCGCCCAGCAGGGTCCAGCAGCACCACATCGCGCAGTTCAAACGAGGGAATCATGCCCTCGGAACGGGCTGTGATTTGCCCGATACGCACCGGCATGCCCAACGCCTTGCTGGCCTCCATCTCAAGGCGCGGGCGAAACTCCCCGATTCGCGGCACAATCCAGCCGTGTAGCAAGCCCCAGCTGGCGCCAAACAATACCCAGAACGACACCACCAGCCACAGCAGCATGCGTGCAAAGAGTGCCAGCCAATGCATGCGTCGGGGTGGCAGTGCAAGCATTTCTGGTGATAAGGGCGTCCGTGGGTCCATTGGCATGAGAATTATGACCGTCGGCGCTGCCGTCCGTTCGACAAACGCCCTGAACTACCGTGAAGTTTTGTGAAGTAGTGTGATGTCTCAACCCAGCAGTATCAGCGTCAACCCCGCAACAGACCCGCCTGGCGTCGTGTCCGGTACGGCGGCGCAGGCCACCTCTGGCTATTCGCGCTATGTGCAGCGCGTACGCCGCCGGTATGCTGCCCAGATGGCCTGCCTGCCCGAAGGCCCGCCGGTGCGTGCGCTCATGGAGACGACCTTCCAGGCGCTGCAGCGCGATGGCCTGGACACCGGTGCCGCCTTGCGGGTACTGCGCCAGCTGGTCATGGAACGTCTGGTGGTGCTTGACTGTGACGGCGGGCAGACCAGCCAGGCGCCGCTTGCAGTGGTGACCCGGGCCATGACAGAGCTGGCCGAACTGGCACTCGATGTGGCCATGCAGGCATCACAACACATGCTGGACGCCTCTTATGGCGAGCCCCAACGCGCCGGATCAGCCGACGGTGATGCACGCGCACGCATGTGGGTCGTGGGCATGGGAAAGCTCGGTGGCCGTGAGCTCAATGTGTCCAGCGACATTGACCTGATTTATGTCTATGACCACGACGGTGAGACAACAGGCCTGCCCAATGGGCGCGGCCGGATTTCAAACCACGAGTACTTTGCGCACCAGGTCAAGGCGCTCTACAACCTGATTGGCGACACCACCGAACACGGCTTTGTGTTCCGGCTGGACCTGGCCCTCAGGCCCCACGGAAACTCGGGGCCTGCAGCCATGTCGCTGAGCGCACTCGAAGACTACTTTCAGGCGCAGGGCCGCGAGTGGGAGCGTTTTGCATGGCTCAAAAGCCGTGTGGTGGCGCCTCAGGAATGCATACACAGCGGCTCGGCGAATGCATTGCGCGGCTCGGTGCTGCCCTTTGTTTTCAGGCGCTACCTTGACTACAGCGTGTTTGACGCGCTGCGCACATTGCACCGGCAAATCCGTGAGCACGCTGCCAAGCGCTGTGCCGGTCACCCCGAGCGCGCCAACGATGTGAAGATGTCGCGCGGCGGCATTCGGGAAATCGAATTCACCGTGCAGCTGTTGCAGGTGGTGCGTGGCGGGCAGTTCCCCGAGCTGCGCACCCGGTCCACGGTAGACGCCCTTCAGCGCCTCGCTAAAGCCGGACTGATGCCGCAGGAAACTGCAGACGCCTTGGCACGGGCCTATGTTTTTTTAAGGCGCGTGGAGCACCGCATCCAGTACCTGGACGACCAGCAAACCCATGTATTGCCAACACGCGACGACGATCTGGCCTGGATTGCACAAACGCTGGGCTACGCCAATTGCTGCCTGTTTTTAAGCGAGCTAGACGCGCACCGTGAGCTGGTGGCCGAAGAATTTGACCGCTTGCTGGGCGGCAAACCCGCCTGCAAGGGCTGTGGCGGGGCCGCAGGAAAATCTGACGCAACGCCGCAGCTTGACGATTTGCTGGCGCACCTGTCGGCCCAGTGGCCGACACAGTTTCGGGCGCGCCTGGCGCTGTGGCGACAACACCCCAGGGTGCTGGCCCTGCGGGAGGACTCCCGCGCACGCCTGAGCCGGCTGGTGCAGCGCACCGCTGTGTGGCTGAGCGAGGGCACCGTGAGCGAAGACGCCGCCGTGCGCATCATTGACTGGATAGAGCCGCTGCTCCGGCGCGAAAACTATCTGGCGCTGTTGCTGGAGCGCCCGTCGGTGCACGAACGGCTGCTGCGCCTGCTGGGCGCGGCCAAGTGGCCTGCGCGCTACCTGCTGCTGCATCCGGGCGTCATTGACGAGCTGGCCAGCGACGACATGTTGCACGAGCGTTTTGACCCCACCGCATTCGCCAATGAATTGCAGCTGCGCCTGGGCGCGCTTAAAAGCACCGGCGAAGACGACGAGGAAACCTGCCTTAACCTGCTGCGCCGGGCCCACCATGCGGAAGTTTTTCGTACCCTGGCGCGGGACGTGGAAAGCATCCTGAGCGTCGAGCAGGTGGCCGATGACCTGAGCGCGCTGGCAGAAACCGTGCTGCGCATCACCACCGACTGGTGTTGGCAGCGCCTGAAAAGCGCGCACCGTGACAAGCCGCAATTTGCCATCATTGCCTACGGCAAACTCGGCGGCAAAGAACTGGGCTACGGCAGCGACCTGGACATTGTGTTTGTCTACGAAGACGACCACGACCAGGCGGGCGAGGTGTATGCCGCGCTGGTGCGCAAGCTCATCAACTGGTTGACGGTCAAGACCGGCGAGGGCGATTTGTTCGAGATTGACACCGCGCTGCGGCCGAATGGCAATTCCGGTTTGCTGGTCACCAGTTTTGAGGCCTATGCCAAATACCAGCAGCAGCGCGGCAGCAACACGGCCTGGACCTGGGAGCACCAGGCCATCACCCGTGCCCGGTTCGTGATGGGCACCCCCGGGCTGCGCGCGCGGTTTGAACAGGTCCGTCATGCCGTTATCACCGCGCCCCGGGACGCGGCAGCCCTGCAGTCGGAAATCGTGACCATGCGCGGCAAAGTGCGGACGGCGCACCCTGTCAAGGGCGGTAAATTTGACGTCAAACACAGCCCGGGAGGCATGGTAGACGCAGAGTTCGCCGTGCAGTTTCTGGTGCTGTCCCAGTCCGCACAGCACCCCGAGCTGGTCGACAACGCCGGCAACATCGCCTTGCTGCAACGCGCAGAGGCGGCCGGTTTGTTGCCGGAAGGCGTAGGCCAGCGGGCCGCTGCCGCCTACCGCGAGCTCCGGCGCGTACAGCACCGCGCACGCCTGAATGAGGAGCCGACGCAGGTCATGCCCCCCGCGCTGCTAGCCGAGCGCCTGGCCATTGAGACCTTGTGGGATGTTGTTTTTAAATCAATCGTTTGATTTAATTAAATCAAACGATTGATTTTTCGTGCTTAAATGCGGCCCATGAATGAGCCCGCCAGCCCGACCCCCCATGCGCCCGCCAGGGCAACCACCGCCAGCAGGCGCAAGCTGCGTGCCGACGGCATCGAAGCCCGAACCCAGCTGCTGCAAACCGCCCTGCGGCTTTTTTCTGACAAAGGGTTTTCAAAAACCTCTACCCGGGAGATTGCCACGGCGGCCAACGTCAACATCGCGTCCATCAGTTACTACTTCGGGGACAAGGCCGGGCTGTACCGGGCCGTGTTCACCGAACCCATGGGCAGTGCCAGCGACGACATTGCGCTGTATGACCAACCGGGCTTGACGCTGCGGCAGTCATTGCAGGGGTTCTTTGCCAGCTTTCTTGACCCGCTCAAGCAGGGCGAACTCGTCAAGCTCTGTACGCGTCTGCATTTTCGGGAAATGCTTGAGCCGACGGGCTTGTGGGCAGCAGAAATTGACAACGGCATCAAGCCCGCGCATGCGGCGCTGGTGGCGGTTTTGAGCCGCCACCTGGGCGTGGCCGTCCCGGACGACCGGCTTCACCGGCTGGCTTTTTCAATCACCGGGCCAGCGCTCCAGATTTTTGTCGGCCGGGACATCATTGAGCTGATTCGTCCGCAACTGATTTCCGACGCCGACGCCGTAGACCGCTGGACCAGCGAGCTGGTGGACTACGCACTCGCCATGGTCGGCGTGGAGGCCGACCGCCGCCAGCAGGCCAGCCAGACGCCCATGGCCAACCTTGTTCAATCTCTCCCAACATTGCCAGGAAGCATCCATGAGAACAACTGAGCTGCTGGACACTGCCCGAACCCCGGCATGGGCGCTGGTCATCTGCCTGCTGCTTTCAGCGTGCGCCACCAGCGGACCGCCAGCCACGGTCGCCACCACTGCGCCGCCGCAGTGGTACGCGAGTCTGCCGCACAACGGCAGCCTGGCCAGTTTGTCGCAGTGGTGGCAACAGCAAAATGACCCCCTGCTGGTCGAACTGATTGAAGTTGCACAGGCGGTGAGCCCTTCGATCGTCTCGGCGCGCTCCAACATCGAACAGGCACGTGCCAGCCGCGCCAGCTCGGAAGCCGCCCTGCTGCCCACCCTGGACGCCGTCGGCAACCTCACTCGCAGCGTGTCGGCGCCAATCAATCGGGCGGCGGCAGCCCCTGTCAACTTTGGTCAGCTGGGCTTGCAGGCCAGTTGGGAGCTGGACGTGTTCGGACAAAATGCGGCCAGCCTGGATGCAGACCGGGAACGTTATGAAGGCGCGCAGGCCCGCTGGCATGAAGCCCGGGTATCGGTGGCCGCAGAAGTGGCCACGCAGTACTACACCGTGCGAACCTGTGACAAGCTGCGGCTGGTTGCCGACGCCGATGCGCGCTCCCGCGCAGAAACAGCGCGGCTGAGCGCACTGGCGACCAAAGCCGGGTTCGAGGCACCCGCCACCTCTGCGCTGGCACGCGCCAGTGCCGCCGAAAGCAAGGCCAGGGCCACCCAGCAACGCGCGCAGTGCGATCTGGACCTCAAGGCACTGGTCGCGCTGACAGCGTTGAATGAACCCGTGCTGCGCCAGAAACTGGAGGTAGCGCTGGCACAAACTGCACAAGTTGAAAGCCCGGCGAACCTGTTCAACGTACCGGGCGTTCCCGCAGAAGTGCTGGCGCAGCGCCCCGATGTTTTCAACGCGGCACGCGAACTGACAGCCGCCAGCTTTGAAGTCGGCAGTGCCCGTGCGCAGCGCTACCCGCGTTTGAGCCTGACGGGCAATATCCTGAGTAACAAGTCGAGTACGCGCCGCGTGACCCAGGGCTTTGACACCTGGTCCATCGGGCCGCTGGCCTTCACCGTACCGCTGTTTGACGGTGGGGCCAGCGAAGCCAACCTCGATGCCGCCAAAGCCCGCTACGAGGAAGCTGCGGGCAAGTACCGCAGCACCTGCAGGCAGGCGGTGCGGGAAGTCGAGGAAGCGCTGGTCAAGCTGCAAAGCACCGCAGACCGTTCAGGTGATGCAGCCCAGGCGGCAGAAGGCTACCAGGCGTCTTTCGCTGGCACCGAAGCGCGCTACAAGGCAGGCTTGGCCAGCCTGGTGGAGCTGGAAGACTCGCGCCGCACCTTGCTGTCTGCGCAAAGCGCGCTGGTCAATCTTGAACTGGAACGCCGAAGCGCCTGGATTGCGCTTTACCGGGCGCTGGGCGGCGGCTGGACCACCGCAGCCCCGCACGCGGCACCCATGGTATTTGACATTCCCGAGTCGGCACTCCCGGCCTGGCACTGAAGCGCCCTGCCCGCAAGCGCCCCCTTTGCCCCCTTTGCATTTGTACGCCCAGCCCATGCCAGCCGACACCAAACACCAGAGAGCCCATCCATGAACACCATCAAAAACAAACCGCTTGCTATTACTTTAATAGCGATTTGCGTACTGATTACCTGCGCCAGTGTGGTTTTTTCTTCAAAATCCAGCGCTGCTGACGACAAAAAACCGGGCGCGCCCAAACCGGCGCTGGCGGTCACCACCGCGCAACCCACCCAGACCCGGCTGCCGATCAAACTGGCCGCCAATGGCAGCATCACCGCCTGGCAGGAGGCCATCATTGGCAGTGAGGTCAACGGCTTGCGGCTGCTCGATGTGCGGGTCAATGTGGGTGACCGTGTGGCCAGGGGCCAGGTGCTGGCCACGTTTGCCGTGGACTCGGTACAGGCCGAGCTGGCCCAAAGCCGCGCCAGCCTGCTGGAAGCCGAGGCCAACGCGCTGGATGCCGCAGGCAATGCCGGCAAAGCCCGCACGCTGCAAGCCAGTGGCGCTTTAAGCGAGCAGCAGATCAACCAGTACACGACGCTTGAGAAAACGGCCCAGGCCCGGCTGGAAGTGGCCAAAGCGGCGCTGACAGTGCAGCAGGTGCGCCTGAAGCAGACCCAGTTGCTGGCCCCGGACAACGGCGTGATCTCGGCGCGTACGGCCACCGTGGGGTCGGTGGTGGGCACTGGCGCCGAGCTGTTTCGCATGATTCGCGGCGGCCGCCTGGAGTGGCGCGCCGAGGTCACGTCAAGCGAGCTGGGCCGCCTGAGCACAGGCACCGTGGCGACCGTTGTAGCGGCCAACGGGGTCGAACTCAAAGGCCGGGTGCGCATGATTGCACCGACGGTTGACCCGCAAACCCGTTCGGCGCTGGTGTATGTGGACTTGCCGAACACGTCTGCTGTGCCGGTCAAGGCCGGCATGTTTGCCAAAGGCGAGTTTGACCTTGGAAGCTCTGCTGCCCTGACGGTGCCGCAGCAATCGGTCGTGATACGTGATGGTTTCAGCTATGTGTTTGTGCTGGGCAGCAACAACCATGTCAGCCAGGTCAAGGTGCAAGCCGGTCGCCGCCTGGGGGAGCAGATTGAAATCAATGCAGGCATTCAACCGGATGCCGTGCTGGTCGCCAGCGGAGCGGGCTTTCTCAATGACGGTGATTTGATCAGTGTGCGCAAAAAACAGGAGGAAAACAAGCCCCTGCGGCAGGTTTTACCGGCACCTGCTGCTATTAAATAAGGAGCAGACATGAACTTCTCCTCGTTTTCCATTAAAAATCCGATCCCGGCCATCATGCTGTTTGTGCTGTTGAGCCTGGCGGGTTTGCTGTCGTACCGGTCCAGTGCCGTGCAGGACTTTCCGGACATTGAACTGCCCATCGTCACGGTGACCGCCACGCTCTCGGGTGCCGCCCCGGCGCAACTGGAGACCGAAGTCGCACGCAAGATTGAAGACTCGGTGGCGACGCTTCAGGGCATCAAGAACATCTACACCAGCGTGCTCGATGGCTCGGTACAGGTCACGGTGGAATTTGTGCTTGAAAAGCCGCTGTCAGAAGCTGTCAACGATGTGCGCGACGCGGTGGCCCGGGTACGCGCCGACTTGCCCAGCGAGCTGCGCGACCCGTCGGTGACCAAAGCGTCAACGGCAGGCCGCGTGGTGCTGACTTTTGTGGCTGCGCCTGCCGCAGCAGCCGCACCCGCCGCAACTGGTAGTAGCGTCAAAAGCCGGATTGACGACCAGGACCTGAGCTGGTTTGTAGACAACACCGTGACCAAACGGCTGCTGAACGTGCCCGGTGTCGGTGCCGTCAAGCGCATGGGTGGCGTCAACCGTGAGATCCGGATCGAGCTGAACGCTGAAAAAATGACCGCCCTTCGTGTCACGGCTGCTGAAATATCAAGGCAACTCCGTCTGGTGCAGCAGGAAGCGCCCGGTGGTCGCGGCGATGTCAGCGGGGCCGAGCAGTCGGTACGCACCATTGCCACCGTCAAAACAGCGGCCGAACTGGCGCAGCTGGACCTGCCCCTGGCAGACGGCCGACACATCCGGCTGGACCAGGTGGCCACCATTCTGGACACCGTGGCCGAGCCACGCGCCATCGCCACACAGGACGGCCTGAGGGTGGTGGGCTTTGAGGTGTTTCGTACCAAAGGTGCCAGTGAGCTGGATGTGGCCAAAGGCGTGCGGGCCGCCGTCAGTGACTTGCAGGCAGTCAACCCCAACATCGTGCTCAAACAGGTGATCGACAACGCTGCGCCGGTGCAGGAAAACTTCGAGGGCTCCATGGAGCTGCTGTATGAGGGGGCCCTGCTGGCGGTGCTGGTGGTGTGGTGGTTTCTGCGCGACTGGCGCGCCACGCTGGTGGCCGCGGCCGCTTTGCCGCTGTCGGTGATACCGACGTTTTTGGGGCTCAAGTACTTTGGCTACACGCTCAACACCGTGACCTTGCTCTCGCTGGCACTGGTGGTTGGCGTGCTGGTCGATGACGCGATTGTGGAGATTGAAAACATCTCGCGTCACCTGCGCATGGGCAAGACGCCGATGCAGGCAGCGATGGAGGCGGCCGACGAGATTGGCATGGCCGTGATTGCCACCACCTTTGCGCTGGT
>JANYGP010000006.1 GCA_025362315.1 Polaromonas sp. | reverse complement strand
AGACGAAAAAATTGATGTCAGCAGCGTCGACGTGAGCATGAACGGGATTGAACTTCAGGATCGGGAGTTCTTTGCTGCCATTCGCCAAGGCCGCGAGCCCAACAGCAGTGTGGCCAGCGTGCTGGCCTGCTACCAGGTTTTACACGATCTGGAGCGACAGCTGCAATAAGAGTCCTTTCTTGTTCGCCATGCTGGATGAAGCTGTTCTCCACCATCAAAGTGTGATGTTTTGACCTGGCTCGTTGTGCTCTCGGTTTGCATGAGTTGTATTCCTACCGGTAGCCATGCGTTTGCCTGACTCAAACAGGAACATTGACCCGAGAAGGTGTATTTTGTACCCGGGGGTCAGCATGCTAACTGAAAACGATTTTGACAATTCGTCCCAGGGGATGCCCAAAAACCCCAATCTGCCGGCCATGTCATCAAATGACATGCAGGATTTATCAGGCAACAGGGATACCAGCGACCTCGGCTCTGAAAATGCCAATGCCAATGCCAATGCCAATGTCAATGTCAACGCCAATGCCAACGACGACGCAATTGGCGCATTGAACAATCTGCTTGAAATTTGCCGAGACGGCGAATATGGGTTTACTGAGTGCGCCGAGCATGCCAAAACAGCGGAATTGAAATCTGTTTTTACGCAGAGGGCTGGTGACTGCCGGACAGCTGCTGCTCAATTGCAACAACACATTGTGCAGATGGGCGGCACCGCAGACAGCGGCGGAACCATGAGCGGCGCCGTGCACAGAGGCTGGGTTTCGGTCGGGGGGACACTGGCTGGCTTCAGTGATGTCAGCATGCTGGAAGAATGCGAGCGTAGCGAAGATGTCGCGCTGGCCCAGTACCGCAAAGCACTGAAGGAAAACCTGCCGATCAATGTACATGCACTCGTGGAGCGTCAGGCGCAGGGGACACAAAAAAATCACGACCAGATACGCAATATGCGGGATGCGTACAAAAATGCTTCTGCCAACTCGTAGCTTATTCAGTTTTTGTCAGTCCATGGTTAATTTTGTTTGCTGCCACTCGAGGCTCAGCAAGCTGGTGGGCAGCACGCTGCCAGAAGGGGCGACATAATGGTGTCGCCCTTCTTTTAACAATTTGGAGTTTTCATGCAAACACGTAGAAACATCACCCGCCTGGCCATTGGCGGTATCGCGACTGCAGCCGCGGCCTTCACCTTGGCATTGTCGGGTTGCACATCAATGATGCAGCCCTCAAACATGGCCGCTTTTACAACCCAATTGCGCGGTGCCAATGAAGTGCCGTCCAATGCCAGCACAGGCAGCGGATCGGTGGATGCGGCTTTCAACAAAGACACCCTGCAACTGCGCTGGAAAGTCACTTTCACCGGCATGACGGGCGCGCCCACGATGGGTCACTTTCATGGTCCTGCGGCCGTTGGCGCAAACGCGGGCGTCGCGCTGGGCTGGAACAATCCGGTTACCAGCGGCCTGGAGGGAAGTGCAACATTGACGGCTGCCCAGGCGGCTGACCTGATGGCAGGCAAGTGGTATGCCAATATCCACTCCGCAGCTTTTCCTGGTGGCGAGTTGCGTGGCCAGATGACTTTGCAAAAATAAAGGACTTGCTGCTATTGTTTGAGTAGCTGCCAGCGCCCGATTTAAATGGTTCCAAGCCTGATTTCTTATAGAAATCAGGCTTTTCGCTGTTGTGAGCTTGTTTGGATGTCGGGGCCATTCCAGTTCATTTGGTGGTTACGTGAGCCTGTGGCATCCAAAAGCTTTTTAAAACCTTAAAATTGGGTTTCTTTTTCCGATTCACAGCATTCACGTTTTTACTGATCCTTTCCATGAACGCCCCTGTGGACGTCTCCTTTTTCGCCCGTGCCGCCAAACCCCTGACCAGTTATCGCAAATATTGGGCAGCGCGTTTTGGCACGGCCAGGTTTTTGCCAACTTCCAGGGCCGAGATGGATGTGCTTGGATGGGACAGCTGTGACATCATCATCGTGACAGGCGACGCTTATGTAGACCACCCCAGCTTCGGCATGGCAGTCATCGGGCGCATGCTGGAAGGCCAGGGTTTCCGGGTGGGCATCATCGCGCAGCCAGACTGGCAAAGCGCTGAGCCCTTCAAGGTATTGGGCAAGCCGAACCTCTTTTGGGGTGTGACGGCGGGCAACATGGACAGCATGATTAACCGCTACACCGCTGACCACAAAATTCGCTCAGACGATGCCTACACGCCCGGCGACATTGGCGGAAAGCGGCCAGATCGTGCAGCGCTGGTGTATTGCCAGCGGGCCAGGGAGGCATTTAAAGATGTCCCGATTATTCTTGGCGGCATTGAAGGCAGTTTGCGGCGTATAGCGCATTACGATTATTGGTCTGACAAAGTGCGTCGCTCTGTGGTGGTAGATGCCAAATGCGATCTGCTTTTGTACGGCAATGCCGAGCGCGCAATTGTTGAAATTGCACACCGCCTGGCAGCTAAAGAAACCATTGCAACTATGACCGACATTCGCGGCACGGCATTTATCCGCCGTTCGGGCGATGAGACCGCGCAAGGTTGGTTTGAAATTGACTCTACCAGTGTGGATGCGCCGGGCAGGGTCGAGGCGCATGTCAATCCGTATCTGATGGTGGCTGATGCCGCCAAGGAGTTGGGTGCCAGTTGTGCAAGGGACGATGAGGCAAAGGCGGTGGCAGTTGTGGCTGAGGCTGGGGGCAAGCTGTCTGTTGCCAATCCCGCTATCAAGCCGCTGAATTTTGTTGTCAATCCCAGTCTGTCCAGCACTGTGCACACCGCGCACGGAAAAATCAAAGTTCCCCCGCGTGACCGTTCTGTCATTCGTCTGCCGTCTTACGAGCAGGTCAAAAGCGATGCGGTGCTTTATGCGCATGCCAACCGCGTGCTGCATCTGGAAACCAATCCTGGAAATGCACGCGCACTGGTGCAGGCCCACGGCGAAGGTGCCACGGCCCGTGACGTGTGGATCACCCCACCGCCTATCCCGCTCACCACGGCTGAGATGGATTACGTATTTGATTTACCGTACGCACGCAGCCCGCACCCGAGCTATGCAGACGAAAACGGCTCACACGACCATGCCACCAAAATCCCCGCGTGGGAGATGATTCGTTTCAGTGTCAACATCATGCGCGGCTGTTTTGGCGGCTGTACGTTCTGCTCCATCACGGAGCATGAAGGCCGCATCATTCAAAGCCGGTCTGAGGACTCGGTGATCCGCGAGATTGAAGCGATTCGCGACTCGGTCAAAAGCTTTACTGGCACCATCTCAGACCTGGGCGGACCGACGGCCAACATGTACCGCATTGGCTGCAAATCGCCCGAGATTGAAGCGGCTTGCCGCAAGCCCAGCTGCGTGTACCCCGGCATCTGCCAGAACCTGAACACCGACCACAACCCGCTAATCAAAATGTACCGCCGCGCGCGGGCGCTCAAGGGCGTGAAGAAGATTCTGATCAGCTCCGGTGTGCGTTACGACCTGGCGGTTGAAAGCCCGGAGTATGTGAAAGAACTGGTCAGCCACCACGTAGGCGGCTATTTGAAAATTGCGCCTGAGCACACCGAGCAGGGCCCGCTGACCAAGATGATGAAGCCCGGCATTGGCAGCTACGACAAGTTCAAGCAGCTGTTTGAAAAGTACAGCCTGGAAGCCGGTAAAAAGCAGTTTTTGATTCCGTACTTTATTGCCGCCCACCCGGGTACCAGCGACGAAGACATGATGCACCTGGCCCAGTGGCTTAAAAAAAGCGGCTTTCGGGCAGATCAGGTGCAAACCTTTTACCCGTCGCCCATGGCCACTGCCACAGCGATGTACCACACCAACAAAAACCCGCTGCGCAAAGTGACGCGGGACAGTGAAACGGTAGACATCGTGCGCGGTGAAAAGCGCCGCCGCCTGCACAAGGCTTTTTTGCGCTACCACGACCCCAACAACTGGCCGCTGCTGCGCGAAGCGCTTAAAACCATGGGCCGCGCGGATTTGATTGGCAACGGCAAGCACCATCTGATACCCACATTTCAGCCACTGGTTGATGGTGCATACCAAAGCGCGCGGCGTAAGAACTCGACAGCAACACGTCCACAAAATGTGGCATCAACAGAACCTTTTTCAGGTAAATTGCTGACGCAACACACGGGGCTTCCACCCCGCGATAACGGATCTGTCAAGCAGACCAAAGTGAGTGCTTCAAGAAAAGTTCGCTGAACGTGACAACGCTATCACGAACTTGCGCGTAAACCCAACGACCCAGTGATCCAAGAATCCAATGATTCAAAACCGCTGCCGACGCACCGTCGAGGCAAGCGAAATTGGCAGATTACTTGGAAACTGGTGCATTGGTACCGCTACCGCCCACCCGCTTGGTCAGCGTCTGCGCCAAAGCTGCTACTTTGGGGTCAACTACGCTGCGCATGTCAGTCAATACTTTTTCAACCAGAATATTTTGCATCTCACCGCTGAGGCGCTGATATTTATTCACCGCCGGCGATTCCAGAAAGACAGCTATTTGCTTAAGTTCATCTTCATTGAATTTTTCTTCAAGATAAGAGCCAATGGTTGATGGGGCCAATGCAATGGCGCGGTTTGAAACCAGTGGTACTGTTTCATCGAGGAATTTTTTAACATCAGCTTGAATTTCTTTGCCAACCGCATCACGCTTGTCGGCAGCCACGCGTTCTCCCAGCTCGCTACCGGCGCGCGCCAGCAACTGAGAGGCGGGCCCTTCAACCATCGTGCGGCTCATTCCCTCAATGCCAGGTTGCTGCAATTTCAAAATGCGGGACACCAATGCCTTTTTACCTGGGGTTGACTGCTGCGCATGCACAGCAACAGCTGGCAACAACAAGAAGGGAACAAGAACGAATGAATGAAGAAGTTTTTTATGCATGACTGATTTTAGGCGTGTGTCTCTTTTAAGCTTGCCTGCAAACGTTACAAAAAACATTTACGCAAACGTCCTACATGCGCAGCGGCTGAGCATAGCCAGTCATCTCCAGGTAGCCTTTGCCAACAGGCTTTCCGTTGCTGTCAATCAATTCACTCAAACCTTCCCAGTAAATCGCACCTGTTGACTGGCGGCTGTCAAGCTCCTGGTTATCAATCACCGCTTTGACGGTGTAAAAGTCAGCAGGCGTACGGACGATCCATTCAACCGGATAGCTGGCTTGCGTCAGCGGACTCTTCCAGAACCGGGTGGTCCTGAAAATAACTTCGCCCCGGCTGAAAACATACGTTGACTGCTTTGCCGACCTGAAAGAGCCACCGTCCCACACCGCGTTGCCGTTGGCATCACGCAGCCTGAAGGCAGTCAGTGCGCTGCCGTCGTCCAGATTCATGCCAATCCAGTCCCACCCCACCACGCCGGGTGCCAGAATTTCCTGGCTCCATTCGTGGTCAAGCCAGGCTGGGCCCTGCACGTCAAAGCTTTGGCCCTGCACGCGCAACCTGCCCGCCGCCTGCAGTTGTGGCTGGCTGTAGTAGTAGCTGGCTTGTTTGTCTTCAGGGCCTTTTCTCGACAGACCATTTTTGCCTTGCAGTAAAACACTTTGCGTTTCAATCAATTGCAATGTGATTCCAAAGTCAGTTGCGGCCAATTCAGCTGCATAGCGTTTGCCATCAGCCTTCAGCGACCAGTCGCGCAGCTTGATATTCATGTCAAGCTCACTGCTGGTCGCCACGCCAAAACCCGTCCGTGCAATGCGCTGGTCATGCCAGTTTTTCTTGGCGCTTACATCGGTGATCGCAGCATGCGCAAACAGCAATTGCCTGGCTGCAAAATTGGACGCCATGCCTTGCGTGTTGTCAATGCGGGAGCGGAAAAATGTCACCTGAAAACCAAATTCACGGCCAGCGGACAAGACGTGGCCGGTGATGTACCACCACTCGGTTTTAAAGTCGGGGTGAGAGCCTCTGTCCCTTGGAAAGGCCAATGTTTTCGGCGGCAATGCGTTTGCAACGCCACCTTGCACAGCCAGGCAAAACCCGCCCATCAACAGGTCCCGCCTCAATTGGCTAAAACGTGGAGTCATGGCAGCATCAGGCCGTCAATTTTTTGCTGTGAAGTCACGCAGCACCCCATCTTGTCCTGTACCCAGCCTGTGTTGTAGTAAGTGGGCAAATAACGCTCGCCTGAATCGCACAGCAGCGACAGGATCGAGCCTTGCTCACCACACTTGACCATCTCCTGGGCCAGCACCAGCATGGCGTAAAAATTGGTACCAGTCGATGGTCCCACTTTGCGGCCCAGCAGGTTTGACAGCGTCTGCATGGCTGTCAATGAATCGGTGTTGTCAACATCCACCATCCGGTCAATCACGCTGCGTATGAAGCTGGCTTCCACGCGCGGCCTGCCAATGCCTTCAATGCTGGAGCCTGGGCCCGTCAGGCTGGTGTTGCCAGTGCGGTGATAAGCGCTGAAGACTGAACCCACCGGGTCGGCCACCGCCAGCTGGCACTGGGCGCCATGGTGTTTTTGAAACCGCATGTAGCGCCCAATGGTTGCGCTGGTTCCGCCCGTGCCAGCGCCCACCACAATCCAGCGCGGGATGGCAAAGCGTTCGTGCAACATCTGGCTGAACATGCTCTCGGCAATGTTGTTGTTGCCGCGCCAGTCAGTGGCGCGCTCGGCGTATGTGAACTGGTCCATGTAGTGACCGCCATTTTCGCTGGCGATCTGCCGGGCTGCCTCGTACACATGCAAAGCACTGTCCACCAACTCACAGCGCCCACCGTACAGCTCGATTTGTGCAATTTTTTCGGGCGATGTGCTGCGCGGCATCACTGCAACAAAGGGCAGGCCCAGCAGGCGTGCAAAGTAAGCCTCGCTCACCGCAGTTGATCCACTTGAAGCCTCCACAATGGTGGAGCCCTCATGAATCAGCCCATTGCACAGCGCATACAAGAACAGCGAACGCGCCAGGCGGTGTTTCAGACTGCCAGTGGGGTGCGTTGATTCGTCCTTGAGGTAAAAATCAATGCCACGCGCTGCAAACGCAGGCAGCGGCAAGGCAATCAGATGCGTGTCGGCACTGCGCTGGTAGTCCGCTTCAATGCGG
Source organism: Polaromonas sp. (assembly GCA_025362315.1). Lineage (GTDB taxonomy): Bacteria > Pseudomonadota > Gammaproteobacteria > Burkholderiales > Burkholderiaceae_C > Polaromonas. Next base: position 14,242 of record JANYGP010000006.1, on the reverse strand, counting down.
GCCATGGCAGTACCCAGCCAGGGTGCCTGCATTTGCTTTGATGAGTCCATGGGTTGATTCTCGCAGCATGCGTAACCGTCTACATACTCTGTCCTACAAGACCAGGGCTTGCGTTTGCCAGAGATTGGGTAGATGCTGTGCGTTTTTACTCTGAACCAAATAACATGCGGCAAATTGACCACGCCCAGCAACATCGCCGTCCCGGCATATTGTTAAAGGCTGCTGTTTTGGTGGCTTGCACAAGCCTTGCAAGTTGTGCCACGAGTCCCGGCAACCCGGCGCAGCCCATGCGGCCAGCCTCCACCTTCAACGTGCCCGGCCTGGAGCGCCCCGCCGAGATACTGGTAGACCGTTGGGGTGTGCCGCACCTGTATGCCGGAACAATATACGACGCGTTTGTGGCCCAGGGGTTCATTGCAGCGCGTGACCGGCTGTGGCAAATGGATTTGTGGCGCAAGCGCGGGCTGGGTGAAATGGCCAAAGACTTTGGCCCGACGTGGGTGGCCAGTGACCAGGCTGCACGCGCTGTGTTGTACCGCGCCCAGGGGGAGGGCAGTGACCCGCAAAGCATGTACCGCGAGTGGCTGGCCTATGGCTCTGACGCCAAGCGCGTGGCTGAAGCATTTACCGCTGGTGTTAACGCCTATGTTGCGCAAGTCAAGGCACAACCTGCGTTGCTGCCGATGGAGTTTCGCGTGCTGGGTTACCAGCCTTCGCTGTGGTCGCCCGAAGACACGGTGCGCATACGGCATCACGGCCTGACTTTGAATGCCACATCAGAAATTGACCGCGCCAGAGCCTACTGTGCCGGGCCAGATGGCGTCAAGGCCGATACGCTCCGACGCGAACTGAATCCGCCCATCACACCAGTGATGCCATCGGGGCTCGACGTGTGCGCTTTGCCGGCAGCCGAGCTGCGCGCAGCGTATGCACGCGCGACCGATGCACCAGTGTTTACCAAGGACAACGTCGTGCTGGCAAGCAGTACGGTGAAAAATTCAGGCGCATCTGCAGACATGTCACAGGCAGCTGCAGCGATTGAAAACATGGTCGACCCACTGGCCAGCTACGGCAGCAACAATTGGGTGATTGCGCCCAGCCTGACTGCCACGGGCAGGCCGATTTTGGCCAACGACCCGCACCGCTCGCACGGCGCGCCCAGCCTGCGCTACATCACGCACCTGACAGCGCCGGGCATGGACGTGATTGGTGCAGGCGAGCCGTTTTTGCCTGGCCTGTCGATTGGCCACAACGACCGCATTGCTTTCGGCCTGACGCGTTTTTACATGGACCAGGAAGACCTGTACGTGTATGAAACCAATCCGCAAAACGCCAACGAATACCGTTACCAGGGCCGCTGGGAAGCCATGTTGCAAGTGAGCGAAAAAATCGCGGTGCGCGGAGAAGCTGCGCCGCGCGAGGTCGTCAACCGCTTTACCCGCCACGGCCCGGTGCTGCTGCTGCAGCCCGACAAGCAGCGTGCCTATGCATTGCGCGCCGCCTGGCTGGAGCCCGGTATGGCGCCGTATTACGGTTCGATGGATTACATGCGGGCGCAAAACTGGGACCAGTTTCGCGCCGCCATGAACCGCTGGGGCGCGCCGGGAGAAAACCAGGTCTATGCCGACACCAGCGGCAATGTGGGCTGGATACCCGGCGGGCTCACGCCGATTCGCCCCAATTGGGACGGGCTGATGCCGGTGCCCGGCGATGGGCGCTATGAATGGTCGGGCTTTCGCCATGGTGACGAGTTGCCATGGGAGTTCAACCCTGCACGGGGCTATGTCGTCACAGCCAATGAAAACAACATACCGCCAGGCCATCCGTCAGCCAGCAAAGGTGTGGGATATGAATGGTCTGACGATGCACGTGCACGCCGCTTGAAGCAGATTTTTGAAAGCAAAGTGGCCAGCGGCTCACGCTTTACGCTGGAAGATTCCGAGCGCATGCAAACCGACATCACCTCCACACCAGCGCAGCGCTTGCTCGAGCTTTTGGCAGGCCTGCAAAGCAGTGATGCACCAACTGCTGCGGCGCTCAAACTGCTGCAAGGCTGGGACGCCCGCATGGACAAGGCCAGCGCCGCTGCTGCGCTGTACGAGGTGTGGAGCGCCAAGTCACTGCGTGCTGCAGTGTTCAAAGCTGCACTGGGAGATGTTGCAACGCCGCTGGCTGGCTCCGGCGATGCCACCCGCATTTTGCAGTTGCTTGAAAACCCCGGCAGCTGGATGAACCCCTCCATGACCACCGTCCAACGCGATGCCGTGCTGCTGCAAAGCCTGCCAGTTGCCATGCAGGAGCTGACAGCCAGGCTCGGCCCTGACATGACAAAGTGGACCTGGGGCAGCCTGCACCGGGCCGAGTTTCGTCACCCGCTGCGCGCTGTGGTGGACGATGCCACGCGGCAAAAGCTGGATGTGGGTGACTGGGCAATGTCAGGCTCGGCCTTTACGCCGATGGCCGCAACCTATCGGCCAACGGACTACAAACTGACGGCGGGCGCATCGTTTCGCATGGTGCTGGACGTGGGCAACTGGGACGCATCGCGCGTGATCAACACGCCCGGCCAGTCGGGCAATCCGGACAGCCCGTACTACCGCGACCTGGCGCCGCTGTGGCTGGATGGCAAATACGTGCCGCTGGTGTACAGCCGGGCAGCGGTTGAGCGTGAGACGCTGGAGCGGATTCAGCTTGTTCCTGCAAAGTAGTTCGCTAAAGGTTTTACAGCTTTACGCATCCCAATACCCACGCTTCGGCCAACTGCTTTTCAAGCTGGGCCACCAGCGCTCGCGCTTCATCACCTTCAGGGATAGACCGGCCGCTGTCGCGCCAGTCAATCGCGTTTTTAAAGCCTTCAGCCTGCGCTTGTCGTCTGAACCACATGCCCTCGGGGTTGTGGCGCGTGATGCCGTCAAACACGGTGGCCAGCATTTGCGTTTGCTCCAGCCCCATTGACAGCCAGACCTGGTTGACCACCAGCTTGTGCATCATCAGGTGGGACTTCGGAACACCCGCAATGCGGTTGGCCAGCGCATCGGTGGCGCTGTCAAGCTCAGCTGCTGGCACGGCCATGTTGGCCAGGCCCCATTCGGCGGCTTGGGTGCCGTCAATCGTGTCGCCAGTGAACATCAGTTGCTTGGCCCGCGTGGCACCAATCCGGTAGGTCCACATCGCCGTCGTGGGGCAACCCCAGACTCTGGTGGGCATGTAACCAATTTTGGCGTCGTCTGCCATCACCAGCAGGTCGCAGCACAGCGCAATGGACAATGCACTGGTTGCTTTCGTTTTTGACGACCCGGACCGTGTTGAAATCTTTCATGTGGTTTTCCTTGTGGGGTGAGTCGGGCAGATCATTTTGCGCTGGGCAGGCTACCAGTCCTCTTTGACAGCCAGCACAGCATCCTTGCCCGCAGCAGCACGTCCCGCCAGCCAGGCTGTGACCGTGCCCGCCAGCACCACTGCGCCGCACAAGCTCAAAAGCCGCAGCCACGGCAGCACCAGATCCATCGTCCAGTGAAAGCTTTGCGGGTTGACCACATGCACCAGCACCAGCGACACCGCCAGGCCCAGGCCCAAGCCCGCCACGCTGCCGATCAGGGTCCAGGCAGCTCCCTCACTCGCAACCACCGTCAATATTTGCCGCCGCGTCAGGCCCAAATGCGCCAGCAAGCCAAACTCCTTGCGGCGCGCCAGTACCTGCGCGCTGAAGCTGGCCGCCACGCCAAACAGCCCGATGGCAATCGCAACGCCTTGCAGCCAATAAGTCACAGCAAAACTGCGGTCAAAAATCTTCAGCGAAATGGCGCGAATGCTGCGGGTCGAGGCAAATTCCATCAGGCTGCCAGCGCCTGCAGTTGTATCAGCCACAGCGCGAACTGCCTGCTCCACATCGCCGCCAGCAGCATTGGGCTTGAGCCACAGCGCCAGGTCGTTGACGCGGGTGTCGCCGCTCAGGCGTTCAAAGTCGGCCTTGCCAATAACCACCGCGCCAAATTGCCGTGCATAGTCGCGCCAGACGCCCGCCACATAAAACTGCGGCGTGACCTCAAATGCTCCTGAATCAGGAGCTGCCAGCGCCCGTTTTGATTGGGCTGAAGCACTAAAATATGCTGAAAACGGCTTGAAAACCTCACCCGGACGTGCGCCGTACAGGTCCACCATGGCTTCACTGACGTAAATGCCAATCAGGCCGGGCGGCACCGGCAGCGGATTGCCAACCAGTGGCAGTACAGCTGCCGGGTCGGCCACTTCACGCGCAATCAGCGCCACAGCGGGCCTGCTGGCGTCAAGTGCGATGGCTGTGGTGCGCAGTGTGGCTACACGCTGGACGCCTTTGACGCGCTGGACAGCAGCGACAAACTCAGGTGAAAAATAAACCGTGTCAGCCGCTGCGCTGCCACCTGCCGGCAGCGCTGTGCGAATGTAAAGATCTGCAGGCAACACCTGGTCCAGCCACCGGGTGACTGAATCCCGGAAGCTGGCCACCATGACAGTCAATGCCACAGCCAGGCTCAACGATGCCACCACGCCGCTGACAGCCACCGCAGCGCTGGCGCGCACACGTCTGGCCCGCTCCACTGCCAGCAGCGGCAGCAGACGGTGGGCAACTCTGGGTGCCACAGCGTCGTACACCAGCGACACCAGCCAGGGCAGGGCACTGATGCCGCCAATCAACAGCAGTGCAACCGACAGATAAGCTGCCAGGGGGATGCCAAATATGGGTGGAGCGCTGGCTAATAGGGCGCCAGCAGCTATCAAAAAGATACCAAACCACTGCCCGTTGCCGTGACCCGTGGCAGCGCCCAGCCCCTTGAGCGTTTGCGCAGGTGGCAGCTTTTGGGCAGATCGGGCCGGCCACCAGCCGCCAACCACTGCAGCGGCTGTACCCAGCGCGCCGTAAATCAAAGCAGCCGGCCAGCTGAACTGAAGCGGCGGTGCCACCCCCGCAAAATAGCCACCCCCCAAATCGCCACCCAGCACCCGCAGCGCCAGCGCAGCCAGGCCGGTGCCCAGCAACAGCCCCAGCGCACTGCCCAGCCAGCCCAGCAAGCCCGATTCAATCAGCACCAGGCTCAAGCGCTGGCGGCCTGTCAGGCCCAGCACCGCCAGCAGCGCAAACTGCTGCGCGCGCTTTGCAACGCTCAGCGATAGCACTGAAAACACCAAAAATGCACCGGTGAACAAGGCCACCAGCGCCAGCACGGTCAGGTTGACGCGGTAGGCCCGCGACAAATTGCTGACCCGCTGCGCCGCATCACCGGGCTCTTCCGCCGTGATGCTGGCAGGCAAGCGCAGTGACTTGATGAAAGCTGCACGGTCCGTACCCGGCTTCAGGCGCAGGTCAATGCGCGACAGCTGCCCGCGTTTGCCAAACAGCTCTTGTGCAGCGCCAATGTCCATCACTGCCAGGGCAGCGCCCCCTGCCGCCACACTGCCTGCCACAGTCACATCCAGCAGCTGCAAACCACTTTGCAGCTTGAAGTTGTCGGGCAGGGCCTGGCGGGCAGCGCCATTTAAAAAAACAGCGCCTGGTGTGAACAATGCAAAACGGTCTGCATCCTTGCTGGGCACGGGCATCAAGGCCGGTGCCAGTTGGGCAATGACCAGGGCGTCCAGGCCCACCACCCGCAAGGCGCTTCGCTTGTTGTCGGCTATTGCATAACTTGCCAGCTCAATGACCGGACTGGCAGCAGCCACTTGCGGGTGACTGGCCACAAGCTCAAAAATGTTTTCATCAAAGCTGCCCTGCACCGCGCGCAGCTCCAGATCAGGCTGGCCATTGACAGCACGCACCGCGGTTGAAAATTCAGACAGCGCCGATGCGTTGATCAAATGCGTGGCAAAAGCCAGCGCCACACCCAGCATGACCGCTGCTACCGCAGCTGCATTGCGCCACGGGTGGTGCGTGAGTTCACGCCAGGAAAACTGGACAAGCAACTGCAACAACATTGTTTTAAACCGGCTGCGCTGCGATGCCATCGCTGCGCAAGAACAACACCCGGTCTGCCCGCGCGGCGGCAGCTTGCGAATGCGTGACCAGCACCAGCGATGCATTGTGCTGGCGGGTTTGCAGGATCAGCGCGTCCATGACCCGGGCTGCTGTGGTCGGGTCCAGGTTGCCGGTCGGCTCGTCTGCCAGCAGCAGGCCCGGGCGGTGCACCAGCGCCCGGGCAATGGCCACCCGCTGCAACTGACCGCCACTGAGCTGCTGCGGCAGTCGCGCGCCCAGGCCATCGAGGCCCACCGCCTGCAGCATGGCCTCAACACGCGCATCATCAATCTGGCCCAGCAGCAGCAAGGGCAGCGCCACGTTTTGCGCCACATCCAGGTGCGGCAACACATGAAAAGCCTGAAACACAAAGCCGACATGCTTGCGGCGCAGCAAGGCGCGCTCATCGTCTGTCAGCTGGCCCAGGTCCATGCCGTTCAGGCTGACCGAGCCTTCATCCCAGCTGTCCAGCCCTGCCATGCAGTTGAGCAGCGTGGATTTGCCCACACCTGACTCGCCAACGATGGCCACAAACTCGCCGGGCGCAACGCTCAGGCTGACGTTTTTGAACACAGGGCTGTTGCCGTAATGTTTGGCGAGGTCGGTGATCTGCAGAGTCATGCAAGTTGGGTTTTGACGAGAGAAAGGACTTGGATGAGTGCATCCGGAGCGTCACAAGCTACCACATGCCGGCGTGTCATGCTGCGCAGCCAGGTCATTTGCCGTTTGGCGAGTTGGCGGGTGGCAAAAATGCCTTTGTCGCGCAGCTCGGTTTTTGCAGCTGCGCTGTCAAGCCCTGACGACGCTTGAGCGTCTGTCATGTCCAGATAGGCCCAGGCCTGCCGGTAGCCCACGCAGCGCATGGCTGGCAGGTCAGGGTGTAGATCGCCACGGGCCCGCAGGGCGATGACTTCATTTAAAAAACCGCCAGCCAGCATTGCATCAAAACGCCGGGCAATGCGTTCGTGCAGCCAGGCTCTGTCTTGAGGTTCTAGGCTAATAAGGGCTGTAGCCGTTATATTATGGGCGCTAGCAGCTATGTTTTTAGAAGCACTTTGTGTATGAAAATGTGACAGCGGCAAACCTGTGATCCTGAATATTTCCAATGCCCGGGAAATGCGCTGTGAGTCATTGGGCTCCAAGCGCGTAGCTGTGACCGGGTCAATTTTGGCCAGCTCGGCATGCAGGGCAGGCCAGCCTTTTTCAAGCGCATCCTGCGCTATGCCAGCCCTGACAGTTGCATCGGCCTTGGGCATGTCGTCCAGCCCGTCAAATAGCGCCTTGAAATACAGCATGGTGCCGCCCACCAGCAAGGCCGTTTTTCCTCTCGCATTGATTTGCGCAATCAGCATGCTGGCGTCCTGCACAAATTCAGCTGCGCTGTAGGCGTGAAGTGGATCCCGAATGTCAATCAGGTGGTGCGGAACGCGGGCCAGCTCGGCGGCAGTGGGTTTGGCAGTGCCAACGTCCATGCCCCGATAAACCAGGGCTGAATCAACACTGATGATTTCAATGTCATGGTGGGCTGCAATGGCCATGGCAGCCGATGTTTTGCCAGAGGCTGTCGGGCCCGCCAAGGCGATGCAGCGCAGTGTCACGATGCCTTCTTGGTGATCACGCCGGGATGGCCATATTTGCGCACCAGCACCCACGCAGACAGGGCAATCATGGCGCTCCAGAACCACACGCCGTTGGTCAGCGGCAGCACCGTGCCGTCCATGCGCACGCCCAGCCAGCTGCCAATGCCAAAGGCCACCACCATCATGAAAAACCCGTTCATGGCAGAAGCCGCGCCGGCCGACTGCGGGAAAGGCCCCACCGCGCCGCTTTGCCCACAAGGCTGGTGGATGCCGTGGCCCACCATGAAAAGCCCCAGCGGCAGCACAATAGCCCAGACATTGACCACACCCGCCCAGACCAGCCCGCCCATCAGCGTGCCTGCAGTCAAGCTGACGAAAGCGGCAATGGCCGTGGTGCGCTGCACACTGAACCGAAGCAGCAACCGGCGGCAGATGAAAGTACCTGTGACGTAACAGATGGACGTGAAAAACATCACCATGCCAAACTGGGTTTTGCTCAACTTCAGGACGGTGATGAAAACAAACGACGAGCTGGCCAAGAACGTGAACAGCCCGCCGTAAGACGCAGCAGACAGCGCAGAAAACGCCAGAAAAGTCGGGTTCCCCAAGATGGCACGCCAGGTACTGATCAGGGTGGCAGTTTGCAGCGCCTGCGGGTTTTTGATTGCCAGTGTTTCCTTGAATCGCCAGACGACAAGTGCCAGCGTCAAAGCGCCAAACACCGCCACGGCTGTCAAGGTGGCCCGCCAGCCAGCGTATTGCGCCAGCAGCCCGCCCACCGGAGCGCTGATGCAAGCCAGCGCGCCCAGTCCGCTCAAGCCTTTGGACATGATGTGGGCACCGTCTTTCGGCAGGTACAAATCGCGCACCAGTGCGCGTGCGCACATCACCACCGCGCCCATCGCAGCGCCTTGCAGCGTCCGCCACACAATCAGCTGCGCCATGCTGGGCGCCAGGGTGCTGCCAACAGCTGCCACCAGATACGCCGCCAGCCCGATCAGCAATATCGGCCTTCTGCCAAATCGGTCAGACAGAGGCCCCCAAACCAGCTGCGACACGCCAAAAGCCAGCAGCAAGGCGCTGAGTGTTTGCTGCGCCAACGGCATGGGCGCTGAAAAACTGGCGGTCAATGCTGGCAATGCAGGCAAATACAAATCCGTGGTGACCGGCTGAATCCCGAGCAGCATGGCCAAAATAACCACCACCCTTGCTGGCGTCATCGGCACTCCGGCGCGACTGTACTCAGGAATTTTTAGTGCAGCAGGAGTCAGGATTGACATGGATCGCAAGCTGCTTTACCGCCCGCGCATGAACAGCGCATCCAGCTCTTTGATGCTGACCTGACGCCAGGTGGGTCGGCCATGGTTGCACTGGTCAGAACGTTCGGTGGCTTCCATCTGCCGCAGCAGGGCATTCATCTCGTCAACGGTCAGGCTGCGGTTGGCACGCACTGCCCCGTGGCATGCCATGGTTGACAGTATTTCGTTTTGTGCGCGCTGCACCACGGTGCTGGCCTCATGCAGCGCCAGTTCAGCCAGCACACTGCGTGCCAGTTGGACAGCATCGCCGTGCGCCAGCGACGTTGGCACGGCGCGTACCGCCAGGGTTTTGCTTGAAAAAGGCGTGATGTCCAGCCCCAGCAAAGCCAGGGTTTCACACGCACTTTCAGCCGTGGCGACTTCCAGGGGACTGGCGGCAAAGGTGGCAGGTATCAAAAGCGGCTGGCTTTGAATGCGTGCCGTGTCCATTTGCGCTTTGAGCCGCTCATACACCACACGTTCATGCGCCGCATGCATGTCCACCACCACCAGGCCCTGAGCGTTTTCAGCCAGGATGTATATGCCTTGCAGCTGGGCAATGGCCCGGCCCAACCGCCAGGTTTGAAGGGCATCCGCAACTTCCGGTTGACTGCTCGGCGGCTGTAGCTGTGGCTGTGGCCGTGGCCACATGGCTTCAACATCACTGACCCCACGATTCGTATTTGCTACAAATACAGGAGCTGCTTGCGCATATGTTAATTGGGCTACAGGCCTATTTAATGCACCAAAAGCACCCAAATGCTCAATAATTGCGGCCGCGGGAGGCAGCCCAGCAGACGATTGCAAAGCAGAACGCGGCAAGGCCAGCGCTGATTCAACCGCATGCCGCACCGCACTGTGCACTTCGCGGCTGTCCCTGAAACGCACCTCGATTTTTGTCGGGTGCACATTGACATCCACCCGCGCTGGCGCGATGTCAACATACAGCGCATACACCGGCTGGCGGTGCCCATGCAGCACGTCCTGGTAGGCACTGCGCGCGGCGTGTCCAATCACCTTGTCACGCACAAAGCGGCCATTGACGTAAGCAAACTGCTGGTCGGCCCGGGCGCGCGCTGCATCGGGCAGGCCAGCCCGGCCCCACACGCGAATCAGCGGTGTGCCATCGTCCCGGATTGCTGCGCTGGTGTGGTCAACAGCGACAGATTGCTCAAAAAACTGACTTCCCAGCACATGCCTCAAGCGCTGGTCCTGCAAAGCCAGGCCGGTGCAGGCATGCCATTGTTCGACCAGTTTCCCGTCATGCCAGACAGCAAAGCCAACATCGGGGCGCACCATGGCCTGCCGGCGCACGGCTTCAATGCAGTGGGCCAGCTCCGTTGCATCTGTTTTTAAAAATTTGCGCCGTGCCGGGGTGGCGTAAAACAGCTCCCGGACTTCAACCGTGGTGCCCGTCGTACGCGCCGCAGCGCTCAATTCCCCGGTGCGGCCATCGAGCTGCCAGGCGTGGCCTGAGTCCAGCACCCGGCTGGCAACACGCATGTCGGATATAGAGCAAATGGCAGCCAGCGCTTCACCCCTGAAACCCATGGTGCCAACAGATTCCAGGTCTGCCAGCGATGCAATCTTGCTGGTGGCATGCCGCCTCAAAGCAACTGGAAGTTCTCCGCGCGGTATGCCAAAGCCATCATCTTCTACCGCAATCAGCCTCACACCACCAGCCTGCAGGCGTACCGTGATCTGGCGGGCACCTGCATCCACCGCGTTGTCCACCAGTTCACGAACCACCGATGCGGGCCTTTCCACCACCTCGCCTGCAGCAATCTGGCTGATGAGGTCATCGGACAGTTCGCAAATGGGGCGGCGCTGTGTGGTCAAGTTCATTGCCTTTGATTTTATGCGTGGACTCATTTGCCGGGTACACAACACCTGTCAAAATCTGGCGGATGGAACTGTTTGCTTTTTTAATTGACTTCATTGTTCACATCGACAGGTACCTGGAAACCTTTGTTGCCACTTACGGCGCATGGGTTTATGCGCTGCTGTTTTTGATCATCTTTGTTGAAACAGGCGTGGTCGTCATGCCGTTTTTACCAGGCGACTCCTTGCTGTTTGTTGTCGGCGCGATGTGCGGTGTGGGCCTGATGAATTACCCGGCTGCGGTGGGTTTGCTGTTTGTGGCGGCCGTGCTGGGTGACCAGTGCAACTACAGCATTGGGCGCCACCTTGGCCCCAAGGTGTTCAGTTGGGAAAACTCACGGTTTTTTAATAAAAAAGCATTTGACAAGTCGCATGCTTTTTACGAGCGCTACGGCGGCGTGACTGTCATCTTGGCGCGATTTGCGCCGTTTTTGCGCACCTTCGCGCCGTTTGTGGCCGGGGTGTCTGCGATGGACCGCAAAAAGTTCGGCTTTTACAACGCGGTGGGCGGTGCGCTTTGGGTCGGCGGCATCGTCACGGGGGGCTACCTGTTCGGCAATATTCCCATCGTCAAAGCCAATCTGGAAAAGATTATTTGGGCCATGATCTTGGTCCCCGGACTCTTTGTGATTTACGGCGCGTGGAAAGCAGGGCGTAGCGAACCAATGCCGGATCTGCACAAGCCACCAGCGAAGTCCTAGCCCCAAAAACTGGCACGAGCTGATCAAAATCGCCAGGGCCGCAAGTTTAATCGCAAGCGCAAGCGCAAGCGCAAGCGTAATTGCAATCGCAATCGCAAAGTAAGCGCAAGCGTCATAGCAAGCGCAGTTGCTATCACGTCAGCGTAAAAAAAGAGAGTTTGTCGCTCGGACTTTGAGGGCATAAAGTGTGTTGGCACACCATGGCACTTGGGGCACTGCAAAAGTGTCAAAAAGCATACAAAAGGGCGTTGCGCATTTCTGCACTGCCCAGTTGGAGCAGTTAAACTCATTGTAAAAATTTGTGTACAGGCTGCCGTGCCTCACACGTTACAGACGCAGTCTTTTGCCTGACCAGGATCCAGATCCTGGCTGGGTACCACCCGCTCCAGTTTCATCAACATCATCAACCAACCGCGACAACGAACCTTATGAACCCAATCAACAGACGCCTTGTATTACAAACACCTACGCTGCTTGCAACAAGTGCATCACTGCTGACAGTTTTTGCGCCCACTATCAGTTATGCGCAAATCTCGACACTGCCAGACGCCATTGAAAAAGCTGAAGCGCTTTTCATGTTGTCGCAGCGTGCAACGAAAGCCTACTTTGCAATTGGATTGGGTGTGCGCAGCACTGAAGCGCAAAAAGTACTGGACGCGTCGGCGCAGCGGTTTGATCGCCTGAGCATTGAACTGAAAGCTTTTGCGCCGACACCCGCGATTAAAAAAGTTTATGTTGATTTGGGCCTGGCTTGGGTTGAGATGAAGATCGAATTGATGGGAAAAGCACCTTCCAAAGCAGCGTCTCCGGCCGTGCTGGCACTCAACAAAACCGTATTTGAGCTGTCTGGCACGGGATCGGGTTTGTTACAGGCCGCCGCCAAAACGCCGATATCAAAATTGCAAGACGTTGCTGGCAACGTGCGCGCCCAGTCTCAAAGAATGACGAAGAATTATTTTCGCAAGGGATGGGGCGTATCGGCTGATGCCGCAGATATTGAAATCAAAGAAGCCCGGCGTGGGTACTTGGAAGGCAAAGCTTTTTTACTTTCCGATCCACAGTCCACTGCATCGGTTAAAGCACAAATTGAAATTGCCAGTAACCAGTGGACGCTGATTGAAAACGCAATCAGCAGTACAAAAACACCCACCGCCAGCAATTACAGTGACGTGTGGGTTGTCAGCGAGAACATTTTGTCAGTCATGGACGGCGTTTGCACTGCCTATTTCAAGCAGGCATAAGCCGGGTGATTGCTGTTTTAGGGAGCGGCATTTAGCCGCTCCGACTCTGGCTGTTTCTGTCAACCCGGCTTTCTTCACCGGGCTTCCTCAATTATTTTTTCTTGCCGACTTCATTGCCGATCAATGCGCCAGCTGCTGCACCACCAACCGTGCCAAGCGTGCTGCCAAAGACAGCATTGCCAAGCACGCCGCCGGCAACCGCACCTACGCCGGTACCAACTTGCGCGTTTGTCGGGTTGGTGCCGCAGCCGGACAAAGTTACCAAACCTGCAACGGCAACTGAAAACAATGTTTTGATCATCATGGTGAACACCTTTTGGTAAATGACAAACATCGCATGAATTTTGCGACGTTCCATGACTCTAATTTAATCGTTTCGAGATTGGTCGAGTGTAGGAGAAGGCCAACTTTTCAACGATAGTTGCGATCAGTTGTAAATTTCCTGGTTAATTGCGGAGCTCATAAAGTTCGGCGAGGCTCATAACGTTCGACCTCTTGCCAATGGTGGGTTGCGCGCAAAGTACCGTAATATGCCGCGCATCAAAGCATCAGCCAATTGCACTTGATAGGCCTCACTGCGCAATTTGGCTTCTTCATCCGGGTTGCTGATAAACGCGGTTTCAACCAGCACGCTGGGAATGTCAGGTGCTTTGAGCACGGCAAATCCGGCCTGCTCAACACGCGGTTTGTGCAGTTTGCCTACAGCGCCAATCTCGCCGAGCATGGCGCTGCCCAACTTCAGGCTGTCATTGATCTGCGCAGTGGTGCTCATGTCCAGCAGGGCTTTTTGGACCTGTGCATCCTTGGCCTTGACATTGACGCCGCCCACCAGATCCGCAGAATTTTCCTTGTCGGCGATCCACCGTGCGGCGCTGCTGGAGGCACCTTTGTCGCTCAATGCAAACACGCTGGCCCCTTGCGGCCGCTCGGTAAAAAACGCATCGGCATGGATGCTGATGAACAGGTCAGCCTGTACCTTGCGTGCTTTTTGTACGCGAATATGCAGTGGCACAAAAAAGTCCGCATCGCGCGTCAGATAGGCGCGCATGTTGGGCTGCTGGTTGATGCGGTCACGCAGGCGCAGGGCAATTTGCAGCACCACGTCTTTTTCGCGCGTGCCGCCTGGGCCAATGGCACCGGGGTCTTCACCGCCGTGGCCAGGGTCTAGCGCCACGATGACGAGCCTGTCGGTTTTGCCTGGCGGTGGCAAGGGGGCTTCTGGTGGCGGTTTGGTGGCTATTGATTTATTTGGAACGGGTAGCGTTGCGGTGCTGCTACTGGCTGGCCTGCCAGATTGTTTGGCGATGAGTTCACCCAGTGGGTCAGGTGCAGCCGGTGATGCCGGCGCAGGTGTCAGGGTCTTGTCCAGGCGAAGCGGGCTTTGTGACTTGTCAGCCAGCCGCTCGGCAATCAGGGCTTCCAGCGGGTCGGCGACTTGCGTGGGGTAGAGGTCAAACACCAGCCGGTACTGGTAGGCAGCAACCGGCGGCAACGTAAAGACTTGCGGCAAGATGGGCTGCTTCAAATCAATCACCAGACGCACCACGCCCGG
>JANYGP010000055.1 GCA_025362315.1 Polaromonas sp. | reverse complement strand
GGCGGCTTCTCCAAAACAAAGGTCAGCTGCAGAACCTCGTTGGGCAACTTGTAAGGTGTCATGGCTGGTCTCCGTTCTGCGAGGAAGTTGAGCGCGGTACGGATGCGGACGAGGACGCGGAAGGTGTGAATTCATCGGCGGTGGTGCGAACGCACAGGTTGTGCGGCACGTCGCACACAAAGCGGTTGCCATTGCCACGCAGCTCCAGCACCAAAGGCGTCCCCTTGGTCACGGCCGGCGCCTGCAGCAAGGGGTAGGAACCGGCATCGGTTTCAATCACCACCCGGTCCTGCAAACCGCCCGGGCCGCTCATGCGGATGAACTGGCCGATGGCGCGGCTGGAAACCACAGCAGCCGCCCGACTCTCGGTGAACCAAACCAGAAACCAGATCACGGCGAAGAGCGTCAACAAAAGGAAGATCCATCGCAAGGTGCTGTCCAGCGGATCACTCGTTGTTGCGGGATCGGTGGGTGGGGTGCGTTTACGCGGGTTCGGCGAATTGGGAAGAGGCATGTGCATGTCCTTTGAGCGTGAAGATTCAGGAGCGGACGCGTGGCAGCGGCTGGGTCGGCGTCCAGAGCGCGGTGATGCGGGTGTTGGCCAGCTGGACCGCCGTGGCCAGTCGGGACACCTGCTCCAGGTCCACGTCTTCACGGCTGTAGCTCTGCCCCAGCACGGCCGCCAGGGTGTTGCCCATCTCCACGTGCAAGCCCTTCAGGGTTTTGAGGGGCGGCTCAAGCAACATGAAACGGGTCACCGCCACTTCATCGGAATGCGGGTTCGGCTGTTGGCCTTGCGATCCCTGCTGGCCATCCAGCTTGCTGGACAGGAACAGACCGCAGGGGTAGACGATGGCCGCCAGATGGACCAGGGCGCGTTCATGCACCTTGACCAGCCCCATCGCGGCCGCATGGGTAGCCGCCTGCAACGTGAAATCCATGGGGATCACTGTCGGGACGATGGCCTGCGCATTCAGGGACAGCCGCTCTGCATCTGCAATAACGGCGACATCGCTGAGATCAGTTGCGCATGTCAGTCCGGGGATCCAGCGCGGCTGGAAGTAGGCCCGGTGCACATAGGGATTGCAGAACACGGCTCTCAGGAAGCCTTCGACGCGGGGATCTCCATGGAAAGGCCTTGGCAGGTTGAGCAGCTCATCCAGGGTGGGCTGACCCGGCGCACTGAATTGCAGCTGTTGATCTGGTGACGGGTACGGGATGTTGGGAGGCATGGTGGACTTTCCGGACAAAGGTTGGGAAAAGGTTCTTGGCGTGGCGCGCAACGTTGGGGAAGTTGGGAATCGCTTCATGCTTTCCCGCGCGGTTTGCGGCCTGAACGGGTCGGTGCTTTGGCCGCAGGCGGAGCAGCTTCTTCCGACTGGGCCTCGTGGTCTTTGATGAAAGACGCAGCTTGCAAACGCTCATCCCCAAAAGGCACGGTCATCAGCGGAGAGCGCAGGTACACCACGTGGCCGGCCACGCGGATGATCAACACAGCGAAGAGGGCTTCGATGTCCTGCATGTACTTCTTGTATTTCTTGTCGCCCAGGATCTGCTTGAGCTCGGGCGGAATGCCGAGGAGCGCGGCGCCGACCAGGTCGTGGACCTGAGCCAGCTTGGACTGGTCGGCGGCGGCATCCGGCTTGGGCGTGGGGGTGCCACTGGCTGGGCTTTGGGTGTTCGTGTTCGTGTTCATGGTGAATCCTCTTGAAAATCTAGGTTTGCTTGGATTTCGGGCAAGGCTCTGCCCAGCACCGCTGCAAATCGTTTTGCGGCGGCGTTTGGTTCAGACGGAATGGGTGCTTAGGGTGTCAGTCCGATCCGCGAAGGGATCGGGTTCCTGAAACCCAATTGCCAGGGTGGCGGTTGGGGTTCGGTTCCGCCATAGACGCCAGACGGTCCCATGGTGTCATCGGCGGCGAAGCGGGTAGGACGGACTGCGCGAACAACAGCGGCGGACTGCGCCGGGTCGCGGCGGGCGCCATAAATGCCGCGCGGTTTGGGAATGGGCTGGGGCGGGACTTCACCTGCCGGCACATAGACGGTTCGTGCACCACCCGCTGCGCCCTGCCCCGGACCCTGGGCGGGCAACAGCGCACCAGTGGCCATCTGGCTTGCGAGCAAACGCTCCATGGCAGAACCGTCCTGACGAGTGAGGTTGGGAACGTAGCGGCTGTAGACCCGAAACAGCATTTCCGTGCTGGTGTGACCCAGCTGACGGGCGATCCATTCGGGCGCTTCGCCGGAGGCCAGCCAAAGCGTGGCGGCTGTATGCCGCATCTGGTACGGCCGGCGCTTTTCCAGTCCAAGGTGCCGCAGCAGCGGGTACCAAATCCGGTCAGAGAAGTTCTTGTTGTCCAATGGGGCGCCGAGCATGTTGCAGAACACGTACTCGGAAACCTTGCCGGTGGCCTGGTACTGCGCCTGCAGGGCATCGAACACGGGCTGGCTGATCTGGATGTCGCGCTGGCTGCCGTCGGTCTTGGTGTACTCGTCCTCCCCGAGCACAAAGGTCTCCCGGACACGGATGACACGAAGGTCAAAGTCGACATATTTCCATTTGAGGCCGTGGACCTCGCCGGTTCGCATGCCCGTGAAGAAACGGGTGACGAAGTACTGCTTGTAGTCAGCACGCACTGTCGCCAGGATGCGCTGGACGTCGGTCAGGCTGAAAGGGCTGACATCGGTCTTGCGCAGACGCAGGCGCTTGATGTTGGTCGACGGTGAGGTGAACTCAAAGCGATCAGCTGCCTCTTCCATGATCTGGTTGAGCAGACCGATGATCTCGTTGATCCGCTTCGGGGAGAGGCCCTCTTTTTCTCCACGGCCTTTGACTTTGGCCAGCGTGGCGCGGAAGGCGAGGATATCGGCTTTGGATATCTGGCCGACTGGCTTGCCTCCGAAGTGGGGGATCAGGCGGCCATTGAGGGTGGACAGCAAAGAGCGGATGTGGCTGCGCCGCCATTCGATGCTGTGTTCGTCTACCCACTGGTTGGAGAAGTCTTTGAACAACGGAGCAACGGATACAGCTTCTGCGATCGGATGCGCTGCTGCCGGAACTGCACTCTGAACAGGTTGCGCCTCAATCAACACAGTCGCCCCAGGCTTTGCCAATCGCTGGAGTGCTTTGCTGTTGGGAAAGTAGTTTGCGTAGACGAAAGTGCCGGCGGTGATTTCCGACTCGATTTTGGCTAGGACCCTCTCCAATTTCTTCCTATTTGCTGATGTGTCGGGAAGCAGTGTGTACTCGCGACACCTTTCACCGCAATACCGGAAGTCGAAAAACAAAGCGCCATTGGGCTTGTGCATGCGAATACTAGGCATGAAGCACGCCTCCATTAGCCATTGGGATGCCAACCATCCCTACAGGCTTCTCCAACGACTCCACCATCATGTCGGTTTGAATCTGATCCCAAATATAGAGAATCTTTCGCCCACCAAATGGACGGAAGTAATGGACGCCTTCAAGTAAAACACTGTCCTTAAGCCGCTCCCGAATGGTTCGCACGTCGTATTTGATACGGGCTGACAGCTCGTCTGTAGTCAAAAGCTCAGAGTTCATCTTTGCACCTTTCGCTATCGTTAATATTGGTAGACATGTATATATTAAGCAAATCAAGGCGATTGTCAACATGTCTACCGAAATAATCTTTAGCGAGCTACAATTTGACTCTTTCTTGGATCAGTATGGAACGCAGTCAACTTAACCTCCGGATCTCCGATCAACTCGGCAAGTTGATTGATGCGAAGCGTATTGATCTTTCAGCTCAAATCGGAACGATTCCGTCCAGGTCAGACATTTTGCGTTTTGCGTTGGAAATGTATTTGGGTCAAGATCTGTCGGACACAGAAGTTGACCGCAGAAAGTCTATTTCTAAAGAATCGGGGGCATGAGAGGTTACTCGCCAAGGCTGAATTACGGAACGGACGCCTTCTAGAAATATGTTGTCATTGCCGTTCAGCTTTGGAAGCGCGGTGAGAATTGCGCCCAACTGAGACAGTCTTTTTTATGTCTGCGTGTCTGCACGGAAATAATGACCAGCGCTGAAGACTAGAGGCGAAGCAAAACCTGCCTGCTCGCGCATCGGCACAATGCGCCGGCCGATTAGGCGCTGCCTGTTCGGCGGTATCGAGGTGCGCCATGCCTGCGCGGCGGGGATTGGCTTTCGCCAGTCCCCTGGAGAACTCCCCGACCACGCGCGCAGCGCGCACGAAATGAAATGAATTAAAGGGCCCGCAGGCCCTTGTGTCGCAGCAACTCGCGCTCCGCAAAGCTCAGCACGTCGCTGCCCGCCACAATCAGGTGATCCAGCACCCGCACGTCCACCAGCGCAAGCGCCGCCTTCAGCGTCTGCGTCAGGTGCTCATCGGCCCGTGAGGATTCTGCAACGCCGGAAGGATAGTTGTGCACCAGCACTAACGCTGCCGCATTTCGCGCCAGCGACTCCTTGACCACCTCCCGCGGATAAACCGACGCTTGGCTCACCGTGCCGCGGAACAGCTCGACGTATTCGAGCAACCGGTTTTGCGCATCTAGCATCAGCACCGCGAAGACTTCATGCTCCAGCGCCCCCAGCTTGACCCGCAGAAAGTCGCGCACCACTTGCGGCGACGACAATACCTCGCGTCCTTGGAGTTGTTGCCCCAGCAGCCGCTGCGCGGCCTGCAGCACTTCGCCGGCCTCGGCTGGCCGGTAGTCGCCCGCGACATCGCGAACCAGAAGAACAGAAGAATCGAAAGAGAAGAGATCGTGCGCCATCGTCGGCTCCATGAATCGGGCGGGATTGCCCGAGACCTGTACCAGCACGGCGCAGCGCAGTGGTCAGGGTTCGAAGACGCCCGCCAGAACGCAAGCGCACAAGATGCGCGCAGACCTTGACGACGAGAACGCCGTGATACGGTGAAGGGAACAGCAAGCCAGCCCGCCACCCACTCCCCTGCTCCCTCGGCAAGCGGAGCGCGCAGGCCAGGAACGCAGAGACGGCCGGAGGCGTCAGGTATCAAAGCCGCATGGCCGCGACTCGGCACGAGGCCCGGGGCAACGCCCGCAAGCCCGACGGCGGTACGCCGGGACGCCACTCCCTCTTTGAAACCAAGAAGCAAGCAAGGCTCGATACCGTTGTGATAGATGATCGAAGCACATTTTCACGAGGGACCCCGCCACGATGTGCGGCCACTCAGCGCCCCAAGGTCGTATTGTCAAATAGAGTTTTTGTCCGAAATAGAATTACAACTTTCGGACAAGCAAATAGAATGCATCCGTTATTGTCCGAAATTGACCACATTTTTCGGACAAATAGCTTGCCGAAAGTCCGGAAAACATCTACAAACATCGGACAACCATGTCCGATCTCAAATCCGCTGTCACTACCCTCGTCAAAGCCGACGGGGCGAACCATGTCTGGGTGCCAACGGACTTTGCTGCCTTCGGCAGCCGCGACGCCGTCGACAAGACGTTACAACGCCTAGTCCGCGACGGTGAACTGCGGCGCATCGACAGGGGGCTGTACGACAGGCCGACCATCAACAGCCTCACCAAACGGCCCACCAGTCCGGACTATCGCGCCGTCGTGGACGCCATCGCGCGCCGGGATCAACTTCGGCTGCTTGTCGACGGCATGACTGCGGCGAACGACCTCGGCCTGACTGACGCGGTGCCCGCCCGCGTCACGATCCACACGGACGCACGGCGCCGGGCCGTCAAGCTGGACAACCTTGTCATCGAGTTCAAGCAGACGGCCCCCAGCCGTCTGTACTGGGCCGGCCGGCCGGCGATGCGTGCCGTACAGGCCCTGCACTGGTTGAAGGACACCTTGGCCACAGATCGGCAGCGAATTCTGAGCAAGCTGAGCAAGCTGCTGGCAGATCCGGTCCATGGCGATGCGGTGCGCAAAGACCTTCTGGAGGGATTCAGTACGTTGCCGACCTGGATGCAAAGCCTCGTCCGAGAACTCCCGGGATGTGATCCCAAAACCGCGACCGCCACAGCGCTCAAACGACCTCAGGCCCGCGGAAGTGCGAAACGTCCCCGCTCGAAGAACGTGATCGGGGAGGCTGCTTGAACGCCGACTTCCAAACCGTGATCGCGGCCGCAGATGCCGAGCGACGGGATCTTTTCCTCGGCGCGGCGGTGCGCCTCGGCACCGCTGTCCAGAACGTCGAGAAGGACTTCTGGGTCTGCTGGACCCTGGACGCGCTGTTCAACGGTCTGCCGGCTGGCGGCCCGCGATTGCTGTTCAAGGGCGGTACCTCCCTGTCGAAGGCTTTCGGACTCATCTCCCGGTTCTCCGAGGACATCGACATCACGGTCTTCCGCGATGACCTGGGTCAAGGTGTCGAAGCGGCAGATCTGGATGGGCTTAGCGGTAAGAAGCGCCGCGCCCGCCTCGACTCTATCCGCGATGCCTGCCAAAGCTACATCGCGGGACCGTTGACCGCACAGTTCAACGAAGTCGCGGCCACTGCGATTCCCGGAGGGCGTTTCCGGCTGGAGACAGACCCCGACGACAAGGACGGTCAAACCCTGCTGTTCTGGTATCCCGCTGTCACGGCGGCCGATGGCGATTACATTCGCGCCGCCGTCAAAATCGAGGCCGGCGCCAAATCCGCACTGGACCCGCACATCGCCGCGACAGTGACGCCTTATGTAGCGGCCGATTTACCCGATCTGGACCTCGCAGTCCGCAATGTCACGACGGTGCAGCCGGAGCGAACGTTCTGGGACAAGGTCATCATCCTCCACGGTCTGCGCCAGTGGTACGACCG
Organism: Polaromonas sp.; assembly: GCA_025362315.1. Lineage (GTDB taxonomy): Bacteria > Pseudomonadota > Gammaproteobacteria > Burkholderiales > Burkholderiaceae_C > Polaromonas. The sequence goes on along the minus strand of JANYGP010000055.1, from coordinate 6,316 downwards.
TCGCAAAGAACTGCGGCACGAGGGCCAACGGGTCTCGCGCCACTACTACGACATCCATCGACTCGCGCAGGCGGAGGGTGCGCAAGCCTGGCAAGCCGATCACGGTCTTGCCACCGACTGCGCCACGCACGCCAGGCTGTTCTTCGGCAGCCCCGACCTGGGTCTGGACTCTGCGACCGTAGGCACATTCATGCTGACCCCTGACGCCGCGATGCACGACGCGCTCGGACGTGATTACGCAGCTATGTCGGGAATGATCTTCGGCGACATCCCTCCTCTGGACACAGTGCTGGCCAGCGTTAAGGCCCTGCAGGAAGCGATCAACACTTCAGCCTCCGAGCCAGCCTCACGCAGAGGGGCGTCCGCATGATCGACTATTTCAGCGACCGCGAAAACGGGCCTGTCGCCCGCACCGAAGAAGTAATCACTCCGGTGGTATGGGCCGCCATCGTCGCCACGGTACAAGGCTTGATCAACAGCGGCGCATTCGGTCAGCGCTTCCCCGAGCGCTGCGCCGACGGACAGGCCATCTGTGGATGCGACGAAAACGCCTTTGGCGCTGCAGTGGTCGGAGAAATTCGCGGACTTGAATGGCCGCTGCAAACCACAAAAAGAGTGGAAGAGAGCTTCATCTCTCAGTTGGAGCCCTTCGCGCCAGACACCCTCCTTATCTTGGACTTCGTGGAATTCGCGCACGCCATGGTGGCAAAGCCTATCCAGCGTGAATATCACAAATTTCTGAAACACGATCACCTGACGTTTGACCAAGAAGCCGGTCAGGAAGAGTTTCGTGAAACGATAAACCGTTACTTCGCGCGCAACGGCCTTGCGTTCGAGATGCAACCGACCGGGCGCATCCTTCGTCTGCTGCCGCCTGTCATCGATCTTGCCCTCCAACGCACGACGTTCAATACGGGTGAACGCACCTTGGATGTCCTGCTCGAAGAGGCGCGGACCAAGTTTTCAGACCCCAATCCACTGATCAGACGGGAAGCGCTGGAACGACTGTGGGATTGCTGGGAACGCCTCAAATCTCTGGGGGATCCGTCAAACAAGAAAAACTCGGTCCACCTTATTTTGAGCGCAGCAACAGCGGAGCCCACACTGTACGCACGACTGAACGCCGAAGCGCATGAATTGACCTCAATAGGCAACGACCATCTCATTCGGCACTACGAAGTAAATCAGAAACCCGTGATCGACGCAGATCACATTGACTACCTCTTCCATCGTCTGTTCGCAATGATCCAGATGATGCTCAGGAAGAAGGCAGCTTGACCATGGCCCTCAAAAATCCTGCGATGGTTCTTAGGAAAGCCATTTTCCTTCTTGGCTCTGGCAAGGGGAGCAACGCTCCTTTGCAAGACGAGTCTGCGTGTATACCGGATCAAATACCCTGGATGCTTTAATACCATGAGTATCTATAAATATCGCTTCCTCCTTGGCTGCGCCATCAGGGAAGCAAGTATGAAGCGCCAAACGAATAGTGTTGGCAGAACTAAAGAAATGCGGGGGACGCTATGAAGAGCAACGTGGATCGATTTTCAGGACATGAATCCTTTGTGTGCCGCTACGGCTGGCTACCCAAGGTCTATGGCGCGGTAAAAGCGGACGGTACTTTGTTGCGCAATGAAGAAAGTGCAATGAATGTGCTGGGCAACGGTCGGAACATGGTGAAGTCACTTCAGTTCTGGGCGGAAGCAACGGGTGTTCTGAAGGCGGCCGACAGTGGCGGTCACGAGCCAGGGCCGGTTGGGGTCAAGCTGTTTGAAGGAAAAGAGGCTTGGGATCCGTATCTGGAATCGCTGGAATCCTTGTGGCTGATTCACTGGCAGCTATGCACCGAAGGGGGCCTTGCCGCATGGAACGAGGTTTTCGGAGAAGGAAAACTCATCCGGTTCGAGCGCAAACAATTGGCTGCCGCTCTGGGTCGTCGCGGCGAGGGCACAGCCCGCCCACTGGCTGCAAGCACCCTGGAACAGCATTCTTCGATCTTCATCCAGTCCTATTACCAAGAAGAGCGGGGGAGCGACGATACGTCCTGGTCGCCGATGCAAGACCTGGGACTGCTGAGAGCGGTCAAGGGTGAGGATGGGAGAACCATCTTCAACAGTGAGCCGCGTGCGCCGATGGGACTCTCCCTCCGCGTGTTCGCGATAGCGTTGATCGATTTCCTGGCCACCGACGGCCAGGTCGAACTGTCGGTCGATTTCGTCCGCCTGCTCAAAGGCGCCTACAGCCCCGGGGTCGTGTTCCGCCTCGATGAACAGCATCTCCGAGTATTCGTTGAAGCCCTTTGCGCGGGACCGCTGAAAGGTGCGCTCCGATTCGTCGACACGGCAGACACCCAAAGCCTCGTACTGAACTTGAAACAACTAGATTCGCAGTATCAGCTGCGACAGGCAGAGGAGGCCTATGCACATGCCTAATCGTATTTTGCAAAGCATCGAGTTGGGTGGCGGTCACACGCGATCCATCGCTCTCGACAGGGACCTGCACGACGAATCCGCCGTTAAGAAGTATTTGTTGACGCCGGCGGCTGCGAGTGCGTTGAAGCAGATCGGGCAAGGTCTGGTCGACAAACATGCGCAGAGGGCCTGGAAGATCGTGGGACCCTATGGCAGCGGAAAGTCTGCGCTGGGCGTCATGGTGGCTCAACTCCTGAGCGGTCGCAAATCGCATCCCGCAGCATCGCTGGCGATCACCAAAAGTGCGCCTCAGCTCGTGCCGCTGTTCAAAACGGCCAACCGTTTCCCGTTGGCGATCGTCGGGGCACGCGTGTCCATCGGCGCCGCGCTGGCTCAAGCCATCGGTGAGGCACTAAGTCGTCTCGGCAAAGGCAAAGCGGTGTCGGCGCTGAAAAAGCAACTGGATGCCGAAGCGCTGACCTACAAGGGTATGCCGGTGAATTCGGTTGCCGGCAGTCTTGCAGCTGATTTTGCGCAGGCCATGGTTGCGGAGGGGTTTGATGGGGTCCTGCTGCTTATCGACGAAGTTGGCAAGTTTGTCGAGCATGCGGCATTGCATCCAGAGACGGGCGACCTGATCGCGCTGCAACAGATTGCTGAACAAGCATGCCAGCCCGAAGATGCCAAGTTGGCCGTCGTAGCCATGTTGCACCAGCATTTCGCAAGCTATGCCGCAGGTGTGGGCCGGGCGCTTGGCGACGAGTGGCAGAAAGTGGCGTCGCGGTTTGATGAGATTCCGTTCGACGAGCCTGTCGAACGTTACGCACATTTCGCTGCTCATGCCATCGGCGTCAAAGCTGCAATTCATTCGAACCGCGAGGTGGTTCGTGAAGCGCAGGCGCTGTACGCATCGGCCAAAAAGCTGGGCATCCTGCGGTCCTTGACCGCAGCCGACCATGCGCTGTTTGAGCGTGCAGAAGTCCTTTACCCGCTGCATCCCTTCAGCATTGCAGCACTCGCAGTGGTCGCGAAGCGCTACGGCCAAAGCGAACGGTCATTCCACGCGTTTCTGCGCGGAAACGAGCCGCTCGGCCTGCGTGACTTTGCGGATCGCCACGATGTCGACTCTACTGTCTGGTATCGACTGCCCGAGGTATTCGACTACCTCGCCAGTGGCTATGGACTCCGCTTCAGGGACCTGAGTGCCGAGCGTCGATGGGCCTTTGCTTTGGCTTCGATGGAGCGGCAAACTTTCGATCCTGAAGCCGTCAGAGTTCTCAAGAGCATCGCCGTGCTTGAGCTTGTTTCCGCGGGTTTGGGTGTCCCAATCACCTCAGAGACCGTTGCATTTGCACTCGGCGATGTGACCAGGGCGTCGGTATCCAAGCACTGCGACGGCCTCGTTGAGCAGGGTTTGCTAGTACGTCGGCGCAACAAGGCGGAATATGCCTTCGCGGTGTCGGATGCGGTCAATATCGAGGCCGTCTACGAGAAAGCTGCAAGAAGCGGCGAAGACGAACTTGTCATCTCCGGCGTTTCGCACGCGCTGTCACAGCGACTCATCGTTGCGAACAAGCATTACGACCAATCCGGCACGATTCGGACCGTCGGTGTACTTGTCGGTTCGCCTGCCCAATGGCCCAAACCACCCGTATTCAAGTCCGATGAGGCTCGGCCAGATGGCTGGATCAAGTTGGTGCTGGTCATGGAAGGCTCAAGCGACGAAACTCTGACGCGTCAACGCCTGAAAGAGGAAAACGACAGCCTCAACATCTGCGGAAGCTTGTCACTCACCCCGGAGAGTCGTGCCGCGCTTGCCGAATACTCCATCTGGCTGGCGGTGCAGCGGGAAGTCACCAGCAAGCGCCTTGATCCATGGACCAGCCAGTACGTGGCCGGCCGCTTGCATGACGTTTCGGAAAAGGTAAGTCTGTTGGTACTGCGTCAGCTGATGCCTGCCCCAGGAAACCCTGGGCCTGAGTACTGGTACAACGGCCAACTGATTCCCAAGAGTCGAAGCATGAATGCCAGCCAGCTCGCCTCTTGGCTGTTCGATTCGGTATACAGCCAAACGCCGAGAGTCGTCAACGAGCTCATCAATAAGGAAAAGCCGCCTTCCGCAATTGTGTTGGCCCGCCAACGAATGTTCGAATTCATACTGAATGGGGACAAGGCCGGCCAACTGTGCGGGCCTAGCGAGTACCCGCCGGAGCGACTCATTCACAACACCCTGCTCCGCCAGACAGGAATCTGGCGCGAGGCGAACGGCCACTGGAGCCTGGCTGAGCCCACTGCGGATGCGGCAATCGATATCTCCAAGGTCTGGGCTGCGATCTCGCAGGAGCTGAGGTCTTCAAGCGTGCCCACTTTTGCAGGTGTCCTGGCGTCACTTTCAGCGCCGCCATTGGGCGTAAGAGCAGGACCCGCTGGTATCTGGATCGTCTTGTATTTGATGATTCACCGCAGTCAGTGCGCGATCTTCGAACGCGGAACGCTGATTCTGGAACTGACGAACGAACACCTGCAGCGGATGTACAAGAACCCGCAGACGTTTGAATTGCGTGAACTGTCCAGCGGCGCGGACGGCAGGAAACTACTGCTTGAATACCAGGCAGCCTTTGCTGCGATCGGCTGTGCGGTCGGTGGCGAGCTGACATACCTAGAGCTGGCCCGGAGCTTGTACCGCTGGTACGCGCGACTTCCGGAATTCAGCTTGCAAACCAGTCGCGTGGGCAAGGATGCCAGCCTCGTGCGGTCGGTTTTGAAGAAGGCGCAAGATCCGATCAAGCTGCTCACTTCCAGTCTTCCGGAGACTTATGCACAGGCCAACGTCAAGGTGCCATTCGGCGAATGGTTGACGACCACGCTTTCAGATCTGGGCATGGCGCACCGCAGATTGCAGGAAGCCATGTCCGCCGAGGTAAGCCAGGCATTCGCCATCGCAGGCCCGCTCAGCCGTGTGCGAAACCAGCTCCAAGCGGAATGTGCAGGTACCGCTTCGGACCTGGCGGACATCAAGCTTAAAAGCTTCATCCTGCGATGCACGGACCTGTCGCTCACCGATGAAAAGTGGCTGGACTCCATCGGTAGCCTCCTGGTCCAAAGGCCGTTCGACGCATGGGCCGATGAGACCATCGGAAAGTTCGCACAGGAGATTACCGAGTCCTGCGGTCGCTACAAACGGTGGATGCGTATGGTCACCGAGCGAGGATTGGCGCCCCGAGCTTCTGAACGGTTTGTCGGTCTGACACTGACCATGCCAGGCGGTCAAGAATCGTCTCTGTTCGTTGCAACATCTGACGAATCCAGCGCGGTGGCGCGCAGCGTCATGGAACTGATCGCGAAAGAGACCAAAGGAAATGTGCAGCTCGCCGCTTCAGCACTTGCACAAGCACTGCTGGAACTGCAAGCCCCCGTCACCAATGCTTCAGAAGAGGAGAATACCAATGGCAACCGAAAAGCGAGTTAGGCATATTCTGAGCCTCTCTGGCGGCAAGGACAGCGCTGCGCTCGCGCTCTACATGCGCGACCGGATTCCGAACATGGAGTACATCTTCAGCGACACTCGAAAAGAGCTGCCTGAGACCTACGAGTACTTGGAACGTATTTCCAGCTACTTGGGCAAAGATGTGATTCGACTGAATGCGGACGTAGGATTCGACCACTGGTATGAGATGTACGGTGGAATGATCCCCTCCAACCACCGCCGCTGGTGTACCCGCGCCTTGAAGCTCAAGCCCTTCGAGCAACACTGCGGTGACGACGAAGTCATCAACTACGTCGGCCTACGAGCCGACGAAGACCGCAGTGGCTACATCAGCCACAAATCGAACATCAAGGCCGTCTACCCGTTCAAGGAAGATGGATTGATTCTTCGCGACATCGAAGACATTCTCAAAACATCCGGC
>JANYGP010000037.1 GCA_025362315.1 Polaromonas sp. | reverse complement strand
GACCACGGGTAGCCAGCCGCCTCGGCCACCATGCCAGCGCGCACCGGGTTCAAGTCGATATAGGCCATGCAGGCCAGCAAGTAGCGGTCAGTCTGGATCAGCGTCGAGCGGTAACGCCCCTCCCAAAGCGTGCCCGTGCGTGCCTGCAAGTCATTGAAATAACGTACATACCGCCTGCCAACCGCCTGCATCATTTGCGGCAAGCCATGGTCGGTTTTGGGGGTGGCCAGCAGGTGAAAGTGGTTGGTCATCAGCACATAGGCATGAATGTCCACCTCGAACTTTTTGGCGTAATCGTCCAGAAGCGCCAGTAAATATCGATAGTCCGCCGCAGTTGTAAAAATTGCCTGCCGGTTGTTACCCCGCTGAATGATGTGATGCGGGTAGCCGGGGAGGGTTAAGCGTGCTAATCGTGCCATTTCTGCAATTTTAATTGGAATCTGACCCCAATTAACACCCTAATTGGAATCTGACCCCAATTAACACCAATTAACATGCCAATTAACAAATCAACGCTTCAATTAACGCTACTGCAAAAGCGGGCTGCTGGCTTAAATCTAAATGCTACTATTTCAGGAGCTGATGACGCCAATATTACTTAGGCTACGGGCCTACTTAATGATTAAAAATGCGTTAACCAGGGCTTTATAAATTCTTTTGCGTCGTTTGCAGAATTGGCTGACGTGTGTACACTTTGTTTCGCAATACAAAGGCACTCTTCATGAATCGGATTGGTTACTTTAGACCTCATATATTTGTCATTATCTGCGCTGCTGGCAGCAGTATGTCGCTCAGTCATGCACAGACGCCTATGCTGCCCGATGTTCAGATCACTGCGCCTGCACTCAAAAGCAATACGGAGCAATCTCTTCAAGCATCCCCCGCCGCAATCGGCAAAGTTTTTGAAGTCAAACTCGAAAGCAACTCAACCGGCGCGCGGCTCGAGGACATGCTGGTTGAATCCGGCCTGGCCTACTGGGACGCCAGCAACTCACTGGGCTTGTCTTCTGGCGTCGGGTTTCGGGGGTTTGCCTTGAGCAACCAGAGCAACTCACAGTTGCAAGGTTCACGCGCATACTTAAATGGACACCCAGATATTGCTTGGCGTTTTGCCCGAGACCCCGCCACCGTGGCGCGTGTGCAGGTGTTGCAGGGCAATGACGCAACGCTGCTGGGTGCGGGCGCCCCAGGGGGCACGGTTCAGTACATCAGCAAATCGCCAGTGGGCACAGAGTCGTTGCGCTTGCAATCGTCAGGGGTGGCTGTCAATTCATCTACTGGTTTACGCCTGATACTGGACGGTGAAAAGCACATTGGCGTGCTGCAAGTACGTGCCGTGCTGGCCGCACAGGGCGGTGAACGCACATTAGAAGGTATGCCCGATAACCGTAACGCTGCACTGCTGGCAACCAAGCTCCCGTGGGCTACAGGCGACGTGCGGCTGGACATTGAACACCATAGCAACTCGTTGCCCTTTACATTTGGCACCGCCTATGCGGGAAAGCGGTTTTGGCTAGACCACCCGTATGTTGATCAACGCGCAACTGCCCAGCGCCATTACCGCCGGCAAGCGCTGTATGTCAGGCAAGAGCTGTCAAGCACCACCACGCTGAACGCACACTGGCAGCGCGTTCGCTCCAGCCGGGACGAGACTTTGCTGGGGTTTTTTGACCCTTTGAACGCCACTCAATTGCGTGGCTATTACCGATTGATCAAAGAAGAAAATGCCCAGACAGACACGGGTATCAAGCTTGATGGCATCCAGAGCTTTGGCAACTTATTGCCTAACGAGAACAAGGGTGCAGTCACGCACCAATGGACCGTAGCGTATGCTGAAAATTCTCAAAACCGGGCATTCAGCGGCCCGCAAAACATTGGCGGGTTTAACCTGGACTTGGTCAACCCGCAATTTCCTGTCAACCTTGCTGCGCTGACCCTGTCGCCCCGGTTTTCTTATGAAACATATCGAGAAAAAGGTCTGGGCGCATCCAGCGTGTGGCAGCTGCAAAATTTTGAATTGCGTATTGGCATGCGGCGTTCAACGGTCGCCATTGACAGCGCTACCAGCCCGAATCTGCCACAGCTAAGAGTGTCAGACGCGACGCAGAACACAACATCAGTCGGCCTGGGTTACGCGTTGCCACATGACCAACGCGTTTGGCTGTCGCATGCCGAATCTTTTCAGCCCAACAGAGGTAGGCTGAGTGGCGGCGCTTATTTGCCGTATAGCCTGGGCCGACAACGTGAAATTGGCTGGGAGCGTGCATGGGCGGGCAACATGCCGGGCGCTGGGCTAAACACATTCACAAGCGGAAAAGCAAGCCTACAACTTTTTGATATTGCCCAAACCAACTTGCCCCGGCGCGACCCGGCTGACCCAGACGCTTTTGTATTGATTGGCGCTGTCCGCTCCGCCGGTATTACTGCTGCTTTAGACCTTGAGTCCGGCCCATTCACTTTCAAATCAGCCGTCACCCAGCAAAACGCAAGAATCTTGAACGCAACAGCCGCCCAGGGCAATCAACTGACTGGCGTGCCTGCAAAGTTTGGTTCAGCCGGCGTGTCGGCCAAAACCGCTCTTGGGGTATTGGCACTGCAAGCGCAAGGCGCTGGCAAGCTGGCTGGTGACGCGACGGAAAGCTTCAGCGCCCCTGGCTACGTGGTGTATGGCGCACGGTGGCAAGCACCCGCGTCTGCAAGCCCCGCAAACTCTGGCAAGTCAATCCAATGGGGCATTCGCCTAGACAACTTGCTCGACAAGAGTTACGTGCGGGCACTGACAGGTGCTGACAACGTCTGGCAAGGCCAGCGCCGCAAGCTAACCGTTTGGGCCGACGTTGCGCTTTGAAGCAGCTATTTTCTGCTTTTTATTTTATCAAATCAGGCTGTAGCCCTTATGATACGGGCGCAAGCAGCTATGATTTATATAGTATTGCCTGATGCGTTACAGCAATCTAGCGCGTTGCCAAAGGTTTCTTCCAGTCCCGCCCGCCACCTGCCCATAGGACTTCTTTATCAATTTGCGCGGCCAGTTGCTCGCAGGTGGCAATCAAATCGTCCCGCTCTTTGAGTGCTGCAACACCGCGTTGCCAGTCACTACTTTCTTTGCAAAAAGCAGCGCATCGGTCAAGCGCCAGCACCTGTTGGCGCGCATCGCCCGTTTGCCTGGCCAGCGCCACCCCGCGTTCATAAAAAGCCGCCTCGGCAGGGGAACGCTGGCTAGGCCACAAGCGCCAATCGTTGCGCATCAAATCTCTGGCACCACTGTGCCCAAGCCACAAGTCAGCCAGCATGATGAAGTCCCAGGCGCTGTCTTCAGGCAAGTCAAATTTTTCGATCAGCGCTTGGCTCAGGCGCCAGGCCTTGACCACGTCAAACACCACCGCTGCTGACTGCACCAACGCTGTGTGCTGCAGCTGTAGCGGCCACTGTAAGTGGTAGGCATAGTTAACCAGCACGCCCTGCAAGTGGTACGGGTCATCTGCCACGGCAAGCCAAAACAGGGCAGCGCAAAAGCTGTTGTTGACTTGCGCATTCACGCGCTGCAACGTGGCCAACTGCGGTGGCACAGTACGCGCCATTAGCGCTTGCAATTTGCGCCGATAGGTCAGCGCCTGTAGGTTGGCGAGCTCCCACAAAAGCTTGGGCGACCCTGCCTGGTCAATTTGCTGGCCTAAGCGTTCAAAGTTAATTTTATTGGCGTTCTTGGTTGGGTCTGCGTCATACGACAAGCGCGCTGTCAGCAATGTCAGCTCTGCTGTCAGTGCGCCTTTTGCCTCCCGGTGCGCTCGCCGCACATGTTCCTGTGCGCCTTCGACCAACACCCATGCCGCGTCACGCTGGCCTAACCGGCGCAGCCAGCGAATTATGCGCAGGTCAAACACAGCAGCGCCGTCAGGCGACAAACTTAGTTGAGCAGCCATTTCACTCAAATGTTTAACTGCGTCCTCGTACTGGGCTTGCCGCGCCAGCGCGTCAGCCACAACCAGTGCCGCCACTGCATTTAAGGTTGCCGCCGGCTCCCGCTGCAGGGTCAAGCTGGGGCTTCGAGCAGCTTCGCCCCGAACCGGTTCGCCAACACCGCCAGATTCACGCTCCAGCGCCACCAGCCCCTGTAAATCTGCGGTGCGATTTGGCTGGGGTACTTTTACGCTCCACTGCTCACCAGCAGCAATCTCCAGCCACTATGGACCCACAGTAGCTTTGCGCGGCAGGCTCATGACGCGGCTTGCTGATCGTACTGCTGCCAAGCCAGCATCGACTGATTGCAACAACCGCCGCATCGCAGTGCGGTCAGGCTCGCAGGTACCTGATTGATCGTTCCATATGGCAGACATGGCAGCCATGCACAGCTGCTTTTCATTTGAGCTGCTGGCGTGTTCAGCACGATGCACAAGCGCAGCCAAAAACGCTGCTGTTTGGTGGTGCTTTAGCGTTACACGTTTCCCCATGCTCGATAGGGTGTTGTTATCAACATCAAGTGAAACTGGAACCTCTTTCATTACCAAGAGTTTCATCGACTCTTGACGAAGAAGCATTAAGTGGCAACCCTTGCTTACGACTAAGACACAAGTGACACATTTCAAAATGTTATATATCAAATAATATTTTGCCTGCAAATAAGCGATTAGCGGCATTGACACTTAGATCGAGGAAACTGACAAATGAATTCGACACTTCAGAAATTATTCAAACTGGCAGCAGCCTGCTTGGTTTTCGCAGGCTTGGCTGCTTGCGGCGGCGGCGGGGGTAACCCTCCACCTGCAGACCTAACGAACACGGGCATTACTGACACAAGTACAAATACCAGTACAACTCCAACTGGGACCACGACAACCGGCGGTACACCCACGACCGGAACAACTACTTCTGGAAACACAACAACAGGTACGGTAACAACAGGCACCACTACAGTTTCGACTACAACCACAGGTACCTTCACTGGTGGGCCATCAGCAACCCCGACAAACCCTACACCTACAGCCGCACCGCTTACCGCCCTTCAAATCGCAACGGCGTATCTGGCATCAGTTGACAGCTCTATTGCGACTTCACTGATTACAACTGGTGCTGCCGTTACGAGCAGGTACGACGGCTGCTATTTGAATGGCGGGCGAACAAAAGCTAACGCCATCAGCAGCTACGACGCTGATTGGGCAGTAGATCCTGCAACAAGCGCCTATCGAATTGGCTCAACCCGAGTCAATCCGGTCGTTACAGCTGACCGCAACACTACTAACCCTGACGGTACGGCCCGCCGGGAAATTGATGTGCAATACGCCATCAATTACAAAGACGGCTCAGTGGACAACGCTGCGAACTTGACATTGATTACTGGCAGCTCTTTTGGCAGCTGCCCAACTGCACAAAACAGCCCCGATGTGCGCAACTTTGGCGATCGTCAATTGGTAGCCATAGAAGTTCGTGCTGAAGCAACCCGCACCAATCAATTGGAGTTGCTTGAAACGTATAGAGCATTGCTGCCGGGAGCAACTACTGTCTATCTAACAAGAACGTTTCCCAACTTTACGGCGACTTACGCAATCGTCCCTGCAGGTGAGCCCAAAGTCGTGCCAGTGGTGTACGAGCGGTTTGCTCAATTTCGCATCCAAGACCCACTGGGCAACGCAACTTATGCAGTTGTAACTGGCCCTGGCTTTAGAACGGTATCGAATGTCCTGACACCATTTAGCCTCAAGATGTTATCGCCGCGCTTGTTAAAAAGTGACCCATTGTTGGCAGGAAAACGGCAATTACACGAGCCTAACTGAAGATAGCATCTTCTCCTTCTGCCGCCTTGCTAATGGCACGCTTCCAGGCACTGCAGCTTTAGCAGACTGCGCTAACGGCGGCGCAAGAAGTTCACGTTTTGGTGTGACGATGAATTTGCCACCGAGTACTTCTGGCAACACCACAGACCAAGCGGCACAATTTGATGGCTTTCTATCGCCCGCGATCGTGGCAGGCACGTACACTTTCAAAATTTACAATGACGATGGTTGGAAAACCATTGACGGGCAAGTTGGCAAAACACCGATTGCCACTTACACCGCTCAATTGGAGAGCCTGCCAATCAGTTTTGTTGAAATGAACGTCACCAGCAACCCAAACAACGATAAATTTCCAAAAATATCGTCAGCAAGCTCGCCCGCGGCAATTGTGGCGCTTGAACTGGCTGGGCTTCCATATACAGGGTCGTTGTCTTGGACCTCGCCATTATTTATCGCAACCAGTCCTTACAAATTAAGCTTTGTTGAGGCGTACACGGAAGGTTCAGTATCTACAACAGGGGTGGTTTTTCCTCGAGTTGCAAAATTTGTTGATATCTTTCCGGGCAGCAACGCCCTGACTGGAACAATCAATGTTGCGGCGAATCCCGCCAACCTTGGACAGAAAAGTTACTCGGAAGTACAAGTAAACTATACAAACCGCAATCAGTCGCGTATTCGATCATTTATTAGTTTTAATTGACACACATTTGAAAATACTTTGGGCTCTTAGCAGCCTGAAGTCATTTCAAAGATAGTGCGCGGCGTTGCTGGATTTAAATTGTTTTTAGACTGCACCAGCTGCACCAGTGTCAACGCAGAGGCAGTTGAGAGCTGAGAACTGAGAACTGCACAGATTGTTTTAAATAAAAATTACTGAATTGGTGTTACCCAGCTTCTGAGCTGGCTTGCTACACATCTGCACTTTCGCAGTTTTGCTTTTGGAGGATAGGGCGTTCGTAAAAATTTGCAGCCGCCTCGGTTGCGATAATCAAAAGCGTTACCACTACGGCAGCCAACGACCTAATTCTGGACGCAATTTTTAATGCAATGCCCAGCTTGCTGCGCGGCCAGTGACAAATTGAGCTAGCTTTTTTATAGGAAACATCAAATGAAAAAACATATGAATAAACTCTTAAATGTCTTTATCAACCTTGGTTTAATCGCAGGTAGCCTTTGTTTTGCCACTAGTGCATATGCCCAAGTGCAGTTTCCAGTTGAAGCACCTTCGCCCAAAGTTGGGCAAATTGCAACTTTTCGAACGGTGGATCTGTGGAATAACAAAGAAATATCAGTGACTTCCAATGAGCTTGTGGCTGTTGAATCAGAGTATCTGGTTATTCGAAGTAAAAGATCTGATCGCGACACTGCCACTACCTTTCGCACCAGTAAATCATGGAATGTTTGCCGGTCCATGCGGGACAGCGACAAGGTTAGCTGCGAGGGTTCGCTTAAATTCCCAATGCAAATAGGATCCAAGCAAACCGTGAAAGAGCGGCCATGGGCAAACGGTCAGGGTTACGATAACGTCACATGTGAAGTAAAAGGTGAAGAAAAAGTGTCAGTACTCGCAGGCAACTTTGACGCGTTGCGGGTGGTGTGCTCGGGTTTTTGGACTCGAATTTTTGAAGGCAGCTTTAGCGGCCGGCTCAATGAAACGATTTGGTATGCGCCTGCCATTAGCAGGACAGTCAAATCTCAATTGAACCTGTTCCATAGTCAGGGGCAACTTGACACCAAAACCCAAACTGAGCTGGTCGAATTTGTTGCTGGTAACTAGATTTTATTCAAAGCCCTAATTGTTTAGCTGGTGAAGCCTGAGCTCCTGTGGAGAGCGCGCGTTGTTTGAGATACGCATGCGGTTTCATGGCCTATCCTGACAAAAGCTGATCGGCAGTGTGCTCTCCAAATACGCGCTGGGGCGATGGGTGGAGCCGAAGATTCTGTGCACAACCTATCAAAATTTAAGGGTCAAAAATTTAGTGGCAAAATTGGGGTCAGATTCTAATTAAGCTCTGTTCCCGTTTATCTCCACCTATGTTTTAGGCCTCTAGACCAATAGATACGGGCGCGACCAGCAACTAATTAAATAGCAGTAATCAAAATCCCTCAACGCACCACTTTCCCATCCGGCGTGATGGTCACCAGGTCTACGGCGCGGACTGACTCGTACTTTTTGGCGCGCAGGTTGACTCTAAATCCACTCATGTCGTAGTCGGTCATGGACTCAAACGCTTTTTGCAATCCTGCTTTGTCTGGCTTGCCGCTACCAGACGCAGCGCGCCGCACGCCGTCGGCGAACGCGCGGGCGGCAACGTAGCCTTCTACGCTTTCGTAGCTGGGCGTTTGGTCAGTCTGGTTGAGCACGTCCAGGTATTCCTTGACCAGGGGCGTGCCGATGCTGCGTGGAGAAGGCACAACCTGTGAAATAACGATGCCGCCAATTTCTTTGCCAAGTGCCGAAAACAGCGGGTCAATCCCGACGACGGAAAAAGTCAAAAATTGACCACCGTAGCCCGCTTTTCGCGCTTTGCGAATGAAAGCAGCGGCTGAATTAAAAAGGCTGACCAGAATAATCGACTGCGGATTGGCTTTCACCAAAAGAGACACCGCCACTTCGACCTTGTCACTGTTGACTGCAGAATATGCAGTGGCCACCAGCGGGGATTGTTTTAGGTCAACAATTGCCTGGTTGATTGCTGCTACACCAGCCTTGCCCATGGCATCTTCTTCTGCAAAAACAGCAATCCGGTTTTGATTCAAGGTAGCGCAGTGGCGCACGATTTTGAAGGCTTCGTCAGCCATTGCCGGGCGTACAAAAAACGCGTTGCTGCCGGCTGCAGCGTATAAATTGTCCGATGCGGCAAATGGCGCGAAAAATGGTATGCCCGCGGATTTGGCCAGTGCATACGCCGCGTCACAGCTGGCTGTTCCGGCAAAACCAAACAGGGCGTCAGCGCCTTCATCAATTAGCTGCCTGGCGTTTGCTGCGGCTTTGGACGCGGTGTAACCATCGTCAAGCGTTTTCAGTTCAAGTTTGAAACCGGCGGCGCCATTTTTGGAGTTGATGGCATCAAAATACATTTTTGCACCATTGAAATAAGCCAGGCCGATCTGATCAGCAGCGCCTGTCAGTGGCACAGACTGCCCGAGCGTCAGTTTCCGCAGACTTTTGGCACTTTGAGCAAATAAAGCGGTTGGCATACCGACAGTTGCTGCAATGGTGGATACAAGCAATGCTCTGCGCTGGAAATACATAACAGACCTTTTTTACAACTGGCACATTTGCCAGCGTTGTGGACAGCCTTTACGCATCAAGACTTTCGACCAATGATGCAAAAATTGACGATTTGTTGCGCATGGTTTCGCGAGTTTAAGAGATTTGCATGGTTCTTACAACAAGGAATTTTGCTAAATAAGTTCCACAAATAAATGCACGCCTGCGTCAACTGCATTTATCTCTGAAGTTTTTACATTTAGACAGTTGCTATGACAAACCCAGTCGTTTGTGCTCTTTCATAGCAAACCGGTCCGTCATGCCCGCAATGAAGTCAGCAATGAGGCGCTCGGGTTTCACAGGCTTGTCATTCTGCAAATCATGTTGCTCCAGATGAACGGCCTGCCCTTTCGGAATGCTCTGTGGATCGGCCATGAAAGCAGCAAACAGCTCACGCACCATCTGCTGGGCGTGCTGCATCTTCTCAACAACCTGGGGGTGCCGATAAAGGTTATGAAACAGAAAATACTTCATGGCTGCAGACTGCACTGCCATGCCCTGGGTAAAACACACCAGAGCGGCTTGCTGCCTGACAGCGTCAACGTTTTGCGGTTGCGCGCGCAAAAGCGCCGATCGGGTCGCATCGGTCACGTCGTCAACCTGGGCGCTGAGTATCAAGCGTATGACTTCAAACAGCAGTCTGCGGCCCGCCAAGCCTGGATGCTGTGCTCGAGCCTGATCGGTGTAAAAACGAAACAACGGCACCTCTTGCAATTGCTCGACAGTGAGCAGGCCTGAGCGAACACCGTCGTCAATGTCATGCGCGTTGTAGGCGATCTCATCGGCCAGGTTAGCCAGTTGACCTTCCAGGCTGGGTTGAAGCCATTGAACGGCGTCGGGCTGTTGCGCAACGTGGCGCTGAGCGACACCGCCTGGCTCGCGCGCCTCAATGTGCCGCGCGTTGCGCGCTGAGCAGTGCTTCAAAATGCCTTCTCGGGTTTCGAAGCTCAGGTTGAGCCCGTTGTAACTGGGGTAGCGCTCTTCCAGCGAATCCACCACGCGCAGGCTTTGCAAGTTGTGTTCAAAACCTGCGCTTTGCGGGTTGTGCATTCTTAAACACTCGTTCAGCGCATCTTGCCCGGCATGACCAAATGGCGTGTGACCCAGATCGTGCGCCAAGGCAATGGCTTCGACCAGGTCTTCATTCAAATTCAAACTGCGTGCAATTGAGCGGCTTAACTGAGCAACCTCAAGGGAGTGCGTCAGTCGCGAGCGAAACAAATCGCCTTCATGGTTCAAGAAGACCTGGGTTTTATAAACCAGCCTGCGAAAAGCCGTCGAGTGAACGATACGGTCACGGTCTCTTTGGTACTCAGACCGGGTAAGCGCCGGGTCTTGCGCAAAGCGCCTGCCGCGCGAAGTGGCTGGGTTACAGGCGTACACAGCCAAGGTCATTAGCGGCTTGACCTATCGATAAAACAGGCTGTAGCCCAATTAAAGCGGGGGCGAGGAGCTATAAAATTCAAAGCATTCTTCTATTGCTACTGGCAACAAGTGTCAATCACGTCTCGCACCAAA
The DNA here is from genome assembly GCA_025362315.1 of Polaromonas sp. Classification (GTDB taxonomy): domain Bacteria; phylum Pseudomonadota; class Gammaproteobacteria; order Burkholderiales; family Burkholderiaceae_C; genus Polaromonas. The sequence continues at coordinate 28,264 of JANYGP010000037.1, read as the reverse complement.
GCATCAGGCGCAGCCATCACCGCAGCACTGCCCGGCTGCTTGATCAATACAAAACGAATCTCACCAGCTTGCGCTTTTTTGTCGACTCGCATCAATTGGAGATAGCGCCCCGCGTTGTCTTGCTGATCCAGAATCGGACCTTTAACAGGCAGCCCGGCGCGTTGAATCAGCGTTGTCAAACGGTCAACAAATGCAGTGTCGATCAAGCCCAGCCGCTGCGACAAATGCGCCGCTATTACCATGCCGCAACCCACGCCTTCGCCATGCAGCCACTGCCCATAGCCCAAGCCCGACTCTATCGCGTGGCCAAAAGTGTGGCCAAAGTTCAAAATTGCGCGCAGGCCTTGCTCGCGCTCGTCTCGGCCGACCACATCAGCCTTGATCTGGCAGCTGCGCTCAACTGCATGTGCTAGCGCAGACTTATCGCCAGCCAGCAAGTCGCCCAAATGATCTTCGATCCAACCGAAAAAAACCATGTCAGCTATCGGCCCGTACTTGATAACTTCAGCCAAGCCAGCGCTCAGTTCGCGTGGTGGCAAGGTCGTGAGAACGTCCAAATCGCACACCACCAGCTGCGGCTGGTAGAAGGCACCAATCATGTTTTTACCCAGCTGGTGGTTGATGGCTGTTTTACCGCCTACGGACGAGTCAACCTGCGCTAGCAAGGTGGTGGGAACCTGAACAAACGGCACGCCGCGCATGTAGCTAGCTGCCGCAAACCCGGTCATGTCGCCGACCACGCCACCACCCAGGGCAAACAATACGGTTTGCCGGTCACAGCTGTTTTCTAACAACGCATCGAAAATCACCTGCAGGTTTTGCCAGTCTTTGTAGACCTCACCATCGGGCAGTACGCACAAGATGATTTTGGCAAAGTAACCTTGTAATGCCGCCTTTAAACGGGCTGCATATATTGGCGCGACAGTCGTGTTTGAAACAATTAGCGCAGCGCTGGCCGAAGGTAAATGTTGGTACGTCAGCGGGTCAGCAAACAAACCAGAGCCGATGAAGATGGCGTAACTGCGGTCAACTAGGGAGATGCTGACTTTTACGGGTGCTGTAGAAGAATTCGATGTCATGCTGGCAAGTGTAGAGGCAGCCGAAAAACTACTCTCGAATCTACCGGGCGTCATCCGATAGCTCGAGCCGCGTCACGATCAGATTGACTAACATTGCAATAGAAGGCCGGCCGGTCTGGACCACAACATGTGCAGCTTCCCGATAGAGCGGGTCACGAACCGCGTATAACTCTTGTAGCTTTTCAAGCGGGTTGGCAACTTGCAAAAGCGGCCTATTTTGGTCGTGCCGCAGACGCTGGAAAATCTCTTCCGGCGCGCAGTGCAAGTAAACCGTTTTGCAGCGCCCTTTGAGACTGTCGCGATTGGCTGGATGCAAAACCACACCACCGCCAGTGGACACGACGCAGTTGCTGCGCTGGGTCAAATCATCGATGATTTCTTGCTCGATCGCACGAAAGGCGGACTCACCTTCACGTTCGAAGAACTCCCGGATAGAGCAGCCTAGGCGCTGCTCTATAACAAGATCAGAGTCAAAAACCTCGAGGTTCAACTTTCTGGCCAGCTGCCTGCCGATCGTTGATTTTCCTGAGCCAGGAAGGCCTACTAACGCGAGTCGCAACTCAGATTGATCTCGTTAGTTCAAAGGAACGCCAACCACCGTACCGGTCTTTGTGACCGGTGTCGTCACTGTAACAACAATAGCATCAGAGACCAAACATTTTTCAAGGCTAATACTTATCCGTGTTGGATCGTAAGTATTCAAAATAGCCGTTGGAAGCGTTCTTTTAACGACGCAACCGGTCGCTCCCCCGGCGGGCTCTGCAGTGACAGAAGAGCCTGTCGGCATGCTGTTACCGTTCGCATCCCGAACAATAATATCGACAGAGTTCCTGTAGAAAACCTCCGTCTGGACGCCTGCGATGGTGACAGTCGCTGACACTGTAGTTCCCAGTATGGGGGTACTGAAAAAAGCTTGAGAGCTTGCGAATATGACCAGGTGCTGTTTGCGAACCTCGTTGGCTCCCCACACACCATCGCAGGTATTTGCCACACCATTTTCGCCACCAGCACACACCACTGCGCCGGCTCGCGGCACACTAAAGTCCAAACCTTGACGAAACGAAAAGTTACCGACGACAGCGTTAGCGCTTGGAATAGAAAAGTTGTTGATGTCGCTCCGGTAGGCATTGCCTAAATCGGTAAATGGCTCACCGGGGTCATAGACGTTGTTTCTATTGGTATCGTCAAAATCTTCTTCACCTTGCACATACGCCAAAACAGAAACTCTACCGTTAGCAGGGCGCGTGCCCTGAGTTCGTATGCTCGACACGCACTGCGAGGTGCCACCAGTGATGGTGCAGGTTGGCGGGATCATCACACCCGATTGAGTAACAAAATTGACGACCGTACCATCGGGCACAGGATTGCCCTGTCTGTCGGCAAGTGAAAGCGTGATGGGGGTTGTGTCACCGTCAAAGTTCAAACCTTCCAAACTAAATTTCGCGGACGCAATACTCGCCGCCTTTTGTACCGGCCGACCTGATGCAACTGTCAAAATTCCAGAGGTTGTCGATATCAAGGTATTTGCGACCAACATTGCCCTGATCTGCACCGGCGTTGGAACCGTGCCTGAAAAGACCGCTACAGAAACATTACCCGCAGAATCGCTTGTCTTGGTGACCTGATTGTTAGCGCCTAGCGTGTCCAATGAAACACCAGGTCCGGAATTAACCAACGACATGGTCAATACCTGGTTTGGTTGAGGTATTCCGTTCGAGTCAACGACCTTAAAGGTCACAACAGCCTGGGTAGCAGCACCTGAGTCACGCAAATATATAACTGCCGGCGCTGTACTGACAAACTGTATATTACTAGCAACCGTCGGCAATATAGAAATTTGTCCTGACGACGGCGTTGCGCCGACCGAAGAAGCCGATATGCTCACATTGGTACCTGCGCAGGCAATGACATCTGCCTTGTAACTGGTAAACGCATTTCCAGCGCCATCTGTGCTGACACTGGCAGGCGTCACACTGCCACAACTTGCTGTAAACACGACCTGAACCGGACTTGTAACAGGCGAACCGTTAGCAGCCACCTGAACCGAAATCGCGCGATTTCCAAATGCTGCAAGGCTAGACGCACCAACATTGAGCGAGCGCAAAACCAGGTTGGTAGCAGACACTTGAAAATCCCTGCCACCTGAGACTGTGACGGTGTCAATCAGAGCAGTCGCTTTGATAGACCCTGCACCTGAAACCAGAAATGACAATGGCGAAATTTGAACGGATGCAACGCCATTTGAATCGGACAAAACAGCCCCGGAAGCGGGGCTAAGCCGGACCAAAGTAGCATCAACAGTAAAAGTCACCAGTCGGCCTGCAACCGGCTTTCCGCTTGCATCCAGCAACTTCGCTGAAGCTGTACCGATACCACTGCTGCCAATTGATGATGTTGTGGCACCGCTAGGGTCACGTATATCAATAACGACAGTTGGTGTACCAACCACAGCGGTGCTTATTCCTGTACCTGCTCCGCCTGTGGATGTACCAGAGCCGCCAGCGGGAGTTCCAGCACTGCCACCACCGCCACCGCAACCGACCAAAACAACCAAGCACAAATTACCAACAAGAACCTTGAAATTTTTCAAGACCGGGCTGATTGTGAATTGCATTTTTTATCCTAAGACTAATTAATTATCGGGCTGCGCTGCGGTCGGAGATTACTCGAGGCGTAATAAAGACCAGCAACTCTTTTTTGGTAGCAATGGTCGATTTTGTTTTAAACAAGTTACCAATGCCAGGCAAGTCGCCGAGAAATGGCACTTTGGTTTCGTCGGTGCGCTCGTTCAATTCAAAAATTCCGCCAATAACGACCGTACCGCCGTTTTCAACGAGCACCTGTGTCTTGATGTGCTTGGTATCAATAGCAAAACCATTGGCCGTGGCTTGGCCGACCGAGTCTTTGTTAACGTCCAGCTCCAGAATAACGTTGCCTTCTGGCGTGATTTGGGGAGTTACTTCAAGCTTCAAGTTAGCTTTACGGAAGGCAATGGCGGTTGCACCGCTTGATGTTGCCTGCTGGTATGGCAATTCAGTTCCTTGTTCGATCAATGCTTTTACCTGGTCGGCAGTGACGATGCGGGGGCTAGACACAACCTTCCCTTTGCCATCAGCCTCTAATGCAGAAAGCTCCAAATTTAGAAAACGGTTGGCCGCTGAGCTGAAAATTGACAATGCAAAGCTTGCGGCACTAAAACCGTTTTGACCGACTGCCGGCAAATTGACAAACGTGCCAGCGGCATCACCGGCGGTGCTGCTACCACCGCTTGAAGAAATCGCATTGCCATAACTGGTTCCGAACGCAACACGGTTGTTTCCTGCCAACTGATAACCACCATCACCGCCCCGGCTGGCACGCTGGTCCGTTCCGCCCAAACGTACGCCGAGGGATCTGCCGAATGTATCTCCTGCCTCAACAATTCGGGCTTCAATTAGGACCTGTCGAACCGGGATGTCAAGCCGCGCGATCAGCAATTGCACTTGTTCCAACTTTGAAGAAATATCAGTCACAAACAACTGGTTTGTACGTGCCTCTGCAACCACGCTACCGCGTGATGACAAAATCCTGTTGCCTGCAGCGGCGCTTGTACCACCGCCACCGCCGCCCGTGCCAATTAAAGCAATGGCAATTTCGGTTGCTTTGGCATAGTTCAACCTGAAGTCCTGAGTACGCACAGGCTCAAGATTTTGAAGCGCATTTTTAGACTCCAGCTCCTGCTTGTCTTTCGCTGCAAATTCATCTTTAGGCGCAATCAGCAACACGTTGCCAGTCTTGCGCATGCCCAAGCCTCGTGCCTGCAAAATAATGTCCAGTGCCTGATCCCATGGCACGTCTTTTAACCGCAGCGTTACAGCGCCAGTGACTGAGTCGGAGGCAACGATATTAAAGTTGGTGAAGTCTGCAATCACTTGGAGCAGCGAACGGATTTCAATGTTTTGAAAGTTCAGAGACAGCTTTTCACCAGCGTAACCTGCGCCCTGGGTTAGTTTGCCAGGGTCAACTTTTTGCTGACGCACTTCCACTACAAACTGGTTATCACTTTGATAAGCGCTGTGTTCCCACAGCCCTTTTGGCTCAATCACCATGCGTACTTTGTCACCTGTCTGAAATGTGGTTACGCTTTGTACGGGTGTTCCGAAATCCGAAACATCCAGACGGCGACGCAAGCCTTCTGGCAACGCCGTTTTCAGAAACTCCACAACCAGTGTCTGCCCCTGTTGACGAATATCGACACCAACCTGGTTGTTTGGCAAATCCACCACGATTCGTCCAGAATTTTCAGTTCCGCGCCTGAAGTCAAGATCTTTCAAAGGCAACACGTTGCGATTACGGTTTTCGGCAAATGCGGGTGCAGTTGCTGCTGATGGCGCAGCAACTGCAACTGCATCCAGCGTGATCAGCAATGACTTGCCTTGTATCTCGGCCCTGTAGGCAGTAGACGCCTTGAGGTTCAACACCACGCGCGTCCTTTCACCAGCCTGCACTACGTTAGCTGAACGCAAATTCCCCAGGTTCATGTCAACAGCATTGCGGCCCATTGAGTTACCAACACCGGGAAAGTCAAGCGCAATACGAGCAGGCGTCTGAATGCTGAAACCAGCAGGGATGGCTGTCAATGCTTCAGCCAGGTCAATTCGAATAATTTCAGAGCCACCCTGCACTGACGCCGTTACGGCCTGAATGGTGTTTGTTCCTTGTGCGTTCGAATGCATTGGGAGCCCGCCAAGAAGCAAAGACAAACACATGTTTGTCATCGTAGCTGCCATCAGGCGGCCAAGTGCTGCAGCGGCAAATGCTCTCGCCAGCCATGTCTGCTTGTTCATTTTGATACCTCTTGAAGCTGTAAAGTAGCTGTTCGCTCGATCCATTCGCCGGCTGCATCCTGCACAATTTCTCGCAAGCTGAGTCCGGTTTCCGATACCTTGGTGATCCGTCCATAGTTCTGGCCAAGGTAATTGCCGACACGGACTTGGTAAAGCAGGTTATCAACCCGCACCAAAGCAACGGGTTGTCCAACCTTGACAAGACTTCCTACCATGGCAACAGCGTCAAGCGGAGAGGCTTCCAGAGGCTCTTTGCGCCTGGCAAGTTCAGGCGTGATCAATGCAACATTTGACGTTGCCTGGCTTGAATCGCGCTTCAAGGCTAGCGTGAGTTTCTGGAGACTGAATGGCTCTACCGAAGATTCCTGGCCGTAAGCTTGCGGCGTGAATTTTGAAGGCTCAGGTATCCGCTCAACCCGCGGCTTGACCTGACTGCGTTGCTCTGCCATCCAGTTGTTGAGCTGATCCCGATCAGAAACTCCACACCCGGACAGCAAAGTCGCCGCAACTACAAATGTTAGTGTCCCTGCTCTGATGCCCGGAACAGATATGTTGCAAGTGATCATTTTTTACTTGCCTTTTACTGGAGCAGCCGCTTTGCGTTGCAAGGCAACCTCTTCGGTGTCCAGGTAGCGAAACGTTTTGGCAGTGGTGTCCATCGTCAAGGCTCCGTCCTTGGCGGGCGCCAAACTCAGATTGTTAAGGGTGACAATTCGGGACAGATTGGCTATGTCAGCTGCAAATGCACCAATATCATGGTATTTACCCACCACACGCACAGAGATTGGCAGCTCGGCGTAATAGTCTTTGACGACCACTTGCCCAGGTTTGAACAGTTCAAACTGAAGACCGCGGCCTTGGCCAGCTGTGTTGATGTCTGTCAGCAAGGCGTCCATTTCAGCTTTGCCGGGCAACTGCTTTTCAAGTTGAGTCACGTACTGCAGAACTTGTTCACGCTGCGCTTTTAATGCCGGGAGGCTTGCAGCTTGGACCAGTTTTTTTGAGAAATCTTCCCTCAGCTTGACTTCAGTGGCGCGCTCAGCGGTCAGTTCGTCATCCGACGCATTCAGCCATACAAACCACAGAGCGACAACCACCAGTGCTGTTACTGCCAAACACAAAAGATACCGAGGCAGCGATGGCCATGATGGCGGATCGTTCGGGTTGAGTCCGACAAACTGCGCTTTCAGATTGCTTTGCATCCCGGCAAAGTCGACATCAAGTTTTGGAATTTTTGCCATGGTTGTGCTTGATTTAGGCTTTGGGCGCGCGAGACGCTGGCAGAGCCGGGTTGGTCGCAGCTGCAGACGGGTTCACTGCAGGCAACGCACCTGCACCAGATGCTGCCGGCTTGGCCGGGTCAGTTGGCCGCTTGAGCGACACCCGCATCGAAAAATTGGAAACACGGCGCTGGTCTCTGGCCGTCAGCGCCAAGCTTGACGCAGTTATCTCCAGCAACTCTGGTCGTGTCAGCCATGGACTGTTATTGGCCAGATTGCGAAGCAGCTCAGACACCCGCTCATTGGATTGGGCAATTCCCGTGATCGATACCAGCTGGTTTTCCTGCTTCATGCTGGTGACATACACCCCATCCGGCAACTGTTTAACCAGCTCGGTCAAGAGGTAAACCGGCAGATTGCGATTGCCCTGCAGCTCTTCTACTGCATTTTGTCGGGCACGCAGGGCCGCAATTTCCTGTTGCAAGCCTGCGATGTCCTTGATTTGACCCTCAAGCTTGACGATTTCAGTTTTGAGCAGCGCATTTTTATCTTTTTGCCCGGTAATCTGGGTTTGATACCAGGAGTAAATGCCGCCACTGATCAATCCGCCCAAAAGCACAGCAATGCCCAAGGTGACAAAGAAAAATTCTCTGCGCTGTTTGCGTGCAGCTTCCCGATGAGGTAGCAGGTTAATCAAAATCACCGCAAGAACCTCCGCAGAGCAAGACCGCACGACGTCAGGTAAGACGCAAGCTCACGGCGCATTTTCTTTTCTTTGACGTTATTTCCAATGGTCATTCCCTGGAAGGGATCAACCTGCATGGCCGCAAAAGTGGTTTGCTGGGTGACAGACTCCGTCAATCCGCGCAATGCCGAAGAACCTCCCGCCAACATGACATAGTCAACCTTGTTGTGGGGTGTGCTGGTAAAAAAGAATTGCAACGCGCGGCCAATTTCTTGCGCCATGCTGTCAACAAAAGGTTTTAACACGCCAGACTCGTAGTCTTCCGGCAGGTCGCCACTGCGCTTTTTGGATTCGGCCTCTTCAGGCGAAAAGCCGTATTGCCGAACAATCAGTTGCGTGAGTTGCGCACCCCCAAAAGCCTGGTCCCTCTCATACAGTACCTCGTCATTTTTAATGACTTGCATGCTGGTTGTCATAGCACCCACTTCAAACAAAGCGACCAGTGTGTCGGTGCCTTTATTTGGCAGGTTTTCTATGAGTCGGGCTGTTGCAAGACGTGATGCGTAGGACTCGACATCCACCACAATTGGTTTCAAGCCAGCAGCTTCAGCCAGGCCCTGGCGATCTTGGACTTTTTCCTTGCGCGATGCTGCAATCAGAACCTCGACATCACCCGTCGAAGTCGTGCTGGGCCCCAAAACACAGAAATCCAGGCTGACTTCGTCAAGTGAAAATGGAATGTACTGGTTGGCTTCTGACTCAACCTGGGCTTCAAGTTCAAGATCGCTCAAGCCACCTGGCAAGATGATTTTTTTGGTAATGACCGCCGATGCGGGAAGCGCCATGGCAACAGACCTGGTTTTTGTGCCACTTTTCTTCACCACACGCCGGACCGCCTCGGCTACTTCGTCAAACTTTTCTACATTGCCGTCGGTGATCCAGCCCTTTTCCAGTGGCTCAATAGCGCATCGGTCAAGCACGAGGTTACCTGCTTTGTTGCGGCTGAGTTCAACCAGTTTGACGCTGGAAGAGCTGATGTCAAGACCCAGCAAGGGCGGATCTTGTCGGCTGAAAAATGACCCCAAGTCAATCAAAACGGTCCCCAGAATGGTTACGAAGTATTTTTTTAATACTTAAGAAGTTACATGAATATTATCAGTAAGCTCCTTGTGTGATAAGGATTTTCTTGCTTTTACCAGCCCGAACCGTTGCCAAAAGCCGACGCTTCTTTGTGAAATACGCTTGTAAGACAGGGCGCCGTTGAATCTGGCTAAAAGGTAAGAATTTGTGCAGGACAAAAACCGGCAACTTTATGCAGGGTCTGATTTTAAAATAATGACGTCAGATTACGATGGTGCCCATGACAATGAAAACTCCGCCTGCTGAAGATACTGGCTCTGCAACCAGGTCCACTGCCGACTTGCCAGACAAATCACGTCCTGCATGGCTACAGAAGTTGGTCAAATTATTGGTCTGGACGTCTGGAATAGCGTTGGCTGGCCTGGTTGGTTTGCTGATGGTCATTGGAATGGCATTGGCAGTTGCTTATCCCAATTTGCCGGATATTTCTGACTTGTCGGACTATCGGCCAAAGCTGCCCATGCGTGTTTATTCGGCAGATGGCGTTGTGATTGGGGAGTTTGGTGAAGAACGGCGAAATCTGACGCCCATCAAGGACATTCCCAAGGTAATGAAAGACGCCGTGCTGGCCATTGAGGATGCCCGGTTTTTTTCACACGGTGGTGTGGATTATCTTGGCGTGATACGCGCAGGACTGGCCAATGTGGGGCGTAGCAAGGCTCAGGGCGCGTCAACCATCACGATGCAAGTCGCACGCAATGTGTACTTGTCAGCAGAAAAAACCTACACCCGCAAGATTTATGAAATCCTGTTGACCTTCAAATTGGAACATTTGCTGACCAAAGACCAAATTCTGGAAATCTACATGAACCAGATTTTTCTGGGGAATCGGGCTTATGGGTTTGCTGCCGCGTCGGACGCATATTTTGGCAAACCCCTGAAGGACATCAGCATTGCCGAGGCTGCCATGCTGGCAGGGCTGCCCAAAGCGCCTTCTGCCTACAACCCGATCGTCAATCCGAAGCGCGCACGTTCGCGGCAGCTTTACATCATTGAGCGAATGGAAGAAAACGGCTTTATCACCAGCGCGCAGGCAATTGCTGCCAAGGCCGAAGAGCTGGTCGTTAAAACCGGACCGGATGCTGGTCGGGTGCATGCTGAGTACATTGCTGAAACCGTGCGGCAGATGGTTTTCAGCCAATATGGTGATCAGACTTACACCCGAGGACTCAACGTTTACACCACATTGAATGCCGCCGATCAAACTGCCGCCTACAAGGCTTTGCGCAAAGGCATCATGGACTACGAACGCCGGCAAATTTACCGCGGCCCTGAAAAATTTGTTGAGCTGTCCAGGGATGCCAAGGATGCCAAAGAGACCGAAGAAGCCATCGACGAGGCTTTGACAGACACCCCGGACAACGGCGATGTGATGTCCGCTGTGGTGCTGGAGGCCAGCCCGAAACGGATTTTGGCGATGCGGCAAAACAGCGAAAGTATCGAAATCACCGGCGAAGGCTTGAAGCCTGCGCAGTCGGGTCTGGCCGACAAGGCTGCGCCCAACATCAAAATCCGCCGGGGTGCAGTGATACGGATTGCCAGAACCACCAAAGGCAGCTGGGAAATTACCCAACTGCCTGAAGTAGAAGGCGCATTTGTGGCGCTTGACCCGCGAAGCGGTGCGATTCGTGCCCTGGTAGGCGGGTTCGATTTCGAAAAAAACAAGTTCAACCATGTGACCCAGGCGTGGCGTCAGCCGGGCTCCAGCTTCAAGCCCTTCATTTATTCTGCTGCGCTTGAAAAGGGGTTCACACCGGCTACCGTGATTAACGATGCACCCTTGTTTTTCGATGCGAGTGTGACTGGGGGTCAGCCATGGGAGCCTAAAAATTACGACGGCACTTTTGAAGGTCCGATGAGCATGCGCACCGCGTTGAAGAAATCAAAAAACATGATTTCAATTCGAATCTTGCAGTCCATTGGTGCATCTTATGGTCAGGACTGGGTTGAAAATTTCGGATTTGAAGCTGAAAAGCACCCGGCCTACCTGACCATGGCACTCGGCGCGGGCTCGGTCACGCCCATCCAGATGGCAACTGCCTATTCCGTGTTTGCCAACGGTGGCTATCGCATCAATCCTTACTTGATAACCAAAATCACCGATCAAAAAGGCAAGATGCTGGTGGAGACCAAAGCGCCTGTGCTGAATGAATCAACACGTGCCGTTGATGCACGCAACGCTTTTATCATGTCTAACCTGCTTCAGGAAGTGGCGCGTTCAGGTACCGCAGCCAAGGCGCAGGCAATGCTCAAACGGCCCGATCTGTACGGCAAAACTGGTACCACCAACGACTCGATTGATACCTGGTTTGTCGGTTATCAACCTACCCTGACCGCTGCAGTCTGGATGGGTTATGACACACCAAAAAAACTCGGTGACCGCGAAACGGGTGGCGGCCTGAGCCTGCCAGTCTGGATTGACTTCATGGCGCATGCGCTGAAAGGCGTGCCGGTCTCTGAAATGCCTGTGCCTTCAGGCGTGGTCAACGTGGGGGGTGAATGGTATTACGAAGAGTACGCCAGAGGCGCCGGAATCAGCAGTTTGGGCATGAGCATTGCACCGCCGGCTGCAACTGACAGCGGATCACCAACGCCTGCAACACCCGCACTGACATCAGTTCTGCCACCTGCTGATGAGAAAAAACGGATTCTTGATCTGTTTAAAAATTAAAAGGCTAACTGCAGGCCGGATTGCTCGCTTGCACTGAACGTCAACGCAGCAAAAAATTCACTTGAATCCTTGGTGTCAAGCCACAGGCCGTTGTTCAATTTGTAGTGATGACCCCCCGAGCGGGCTGCCATCCAAATTTCATGCAAGGGCTTTTGCAGGTTGATGATGATCTGACTGCGGTTGGCAAATGTCAGGGTGATCATGCCTCCGGTGCGCTGGTTGTCAATGTCCGCGTCACTGGCGTCGTTGATGCGATCACAAGCCTGCTCGATGGCGGCCAGGGCAACTTCTGCATGGTTTAAATATTCAAGGTCGGTCATTACAATCAAATCATGTTTTTTCCACTTCGAATCATACCGGTCATGTCCCTTCTCAGCCTGCTGAGTGCCTGTGGCCAGAAAGGCCCCTTGTTTTATTCAGAGCAGAGCGTGCCTTACAAGGTGTTTTCAGGATCACCGGCGGGTATTGAATCTGTCACATCTCCCAGCGCTGTGCTGCCGCCAACATTACCTGCATCAAGTTCCAGATGAGTACCACCGCTAAATTGCCCGGTCATCCATTTATTGCTTACGAGGGCAGCGCGCTGCATGTTGAAGGCGTATCTTTGGCAAGCCTGGCCCAAGAACACGGAACGCCTTTGTTTGTTTATTCAAAAGCTGCCATGCTCAACGCACTGGCAGCTTACCAGCGCGGTTTTGCCGGGCGCGACGCGCAAATTTGTTATGCAATGAAAGCCAATTCATCGCTTGGCGTGCTGCAGGTATTTGCAGATGCAGGTTGCGGTTTTGACATCGTTTCTGGTGGCGAACTCATGCGTGTAGTGGCTGCAGGCGGCACGCCATCGAAGATTATTTTTTCGGGCGTCGGCAAAACTCGCACCGAAATGACTCTGGGTTTAAAAGCCGGCATCGGTTGCTTTAATGTTGAGAGTGAAGCCGAGCTGGATGTGCTGTCAAGCGTAGCGCTGGGAATGGGTCTGATTGCGCCTGTCAGCATTCGCGTCAACCCAAACGTTGACCCCAAAACACATCCATACATTTCAGTGGGTTTGAAAGGCAGCAAGTTTGGTGTGGCACATGAGAATGCGCTCAGGATTTACCAGCACGCTGCATTGCTCAAAGGCTTGCATGTGATCGGCATTGACTGTCACATTGGCTCTCAAATCACCACCCCTGAGCCTTACCTCGACGCCATGGACCGTGTGCTGGATCTTGTAAGCCGCATTGAAGCTGCAGGCATACCAATCGCTCACATCGATTTTGGCGGGGGCTTGGGCATCAACTACAACGACGACACACCACCCGATGCAGATGCACTTTGGCAACAATTGCTGGCCAAAATCGATGCTTGCGGGTTTACAGGCAAAAAATTGATGGTTGAGCCAGGTCGATCGTTGGTAGGCAACGCCGGCGTGTGTGTGTCTGAAGTGCTGTATGTCAAACCAGGCGAGCAAAAAAACTTTTGCATCATTGATGCCGCCATGAACGACTTGCCCCGCCCGGCGATGTACCAGGCCTTTCACGCGATTGTGCCGCTGGCGTTGACCGCAAATCCTGCTGCCGTTTATGACGTTGTAGGCCCCGTGTGCGAAAGCGGCGACTGGATTGGCCGCGACCGGAGCCTCAATACAGTGACTGGGGACCATGTGGCAGTGTTGTCAGCGGGCGCGTATTGCATGAGCATGGCCAGCAACTACAACACCCGGGGACGCGCAGCTGAAGTACTTGTCGATGGTGCTGAGACACACCTGATTCGCCTGCGCGAAACCATTGAAGACCAGATGCGTGGAGAGCGGTGCATTTAACACCGCTCTTTGCTACTACTTAAATAGCTGCTTGCGCCCGACTTTGTTGGGTCGCAGCTCTTTTTTTACCCAGATATTGTGTCAGGCGCCAGCCTAGCAGCAGCGCAATAACTGCGGCGTAAACAAACACCTCTGCAAAATTGTTTTTGCCCGCCCGCATCCAGAAAAAATGTAGCAGCCCCAAGCCTGAAACCATGTACACCAGCTTGTGCAGCAGCTGCCACCGTTTGGCTCCCAGGGCTTTGATGGCGCTGTTGAACGATGTCGCGGCCAGTGGCGTGAGCAGCACAAACGCCAAAAACCCGACCAGAATAAACGGGCGTTTGGCGATGTCTTTGGCAATGTCTGGCGCATCAAAACCCATGTCAAACCAGCTGTAACTCAGCAGGTGAATGACGACATAGAAATAAACAAACAAACCGAGCATTCGCCTGAACCTGGCCATCTGCGGCGTTTTGGTAAGGGTGCGCAGCGGCGTGACAGCCAGTGCAATGCACACCAGCCGCAGCGTCCAGTCACCCGTGGCCCGAATCAAATACTCTTGCGGATTGGCCCCTGCACCATTGATGGCGACGCGGTAAATCAGCCATGTGATGGGCAGCATGCAAAGCGCAAACAAAAGCGGTTTGGCTGCCGCGTGCAGCAAGAGTTTTCTCATGGCTTGCAAATATGGATTTAAAGACAACTCAAACAATAAATTTAAAAGTTTTTCTTCAAGTCCATGCCGGCATACAACTGCCCAACCTGCGCTTCATAGCCATTGAACATCAGTGTTTTGCGCTTTTTGGCGAACAGGCCGTCCTCGCCGATCCGGCGTTCTGAAGCCTGGCTCCAGCGAGGGTGATCCACTTCCGGGTTGACGTTGGAATAAAAGCCATATTCGCTGGCCGCTGCCTTGTTCCACGCGGTTTTGGGTTCTTTGTCGGTAAAGCGGATTTTGACAATGCTCTTGCCGCTTTTAAAACCGTACTTCCAGGGCACCACCATTCGCACTGGCGCACCTGACTGGTTGGGCAACACCTCGCCATACATGCCAAACGACAGCAGTGACAGCGAATGCATGGCTTCGTCCATGCGCAGAGCCTCAACATATGGCCACTCAAGCACACGCGAACCGACACCTGGCATGGTTTTCGGGTCAGCCTGGGTGTGGAATTCAACATACTTGGCACTGCCCAGTGGCTCGACTTTCCTGATCAGCTCTGACAGCGAATAACCAACCCATGGAATCACCATGGACCAGCCCTCAACACAGCGCAGGCGGTAAATGCGCTCTTCCTGTGGGCTGAGCTTGACGAGGTCTTCCAGCGTGTAGCTTTTAGGCTGTTTGACCAACCCTTCAACGGCCACGCTCCAGGGTTTGGTGACCAGCGTGTGCGCATTTTTGGCAGGATCAGCCTTGTCAGTGCCAAACTCATAAAAATTGTTATAAGTCGTCGCATCCTTGTAATCGGTCAGTTTTTCCATCGTCATGGCACCCGGGATGGCTGACTTGCCGCCTGCCAGGGCAGCCAGTTTGCCAGGCTTGGCCACGCCTTCTGCCAGCGCTTGGCGGCCAGCCCAGCTGGCCAACGCAACGCCTGCAGCGCCAGTTGCCATCAGCCGCATCAGCTCGCGGCGGCTTTGGTAGGCATTTTGCGCCGTGATTTCGCTGGGCAAATTGTGTTGAAAGCCGTTGGCATTGGTTTTGATCAGCATCAGGTGTCCTTTGGTGTGTCGTTAGTCAGAGTACGCGCAGAAGTCTTACATGGATGTTTTGGCCAGAAAAAAAGCGAGCCGTTTTGCAAAGGCTCGCTTGAAGTAGACATTGATCCGGAACAAGGGTTCCATCCCTGCCCAACAAAAGTGGTTAACGAAGCCCTGCAACGTAGTCAGCAAGGGCCTTGATTTCACGATCGTTCAATTTGGCTGCATTTTGCGTCATCTGCAGGTTGTTTTTGCGAATGCCATCGCGGAAATAGGTCAACTGTGCGGCTGTGTATTCAGAATGTTGACCGGAAAGACGTGGGTACTGAGCCGGGATACCGGCACCGTTGGGGCTGTGGCAGCCTGCGCAGGCTGCAATCTGGCGTTCCTGAATGCCGCCGCGGTAAATTTTCTCGCCAAGTGTTGCCAACTCTTTGTCTGTGGCTGCGCCGGGCTTGGCCTTGTTGGTGGTCACCCAAAAAGCGATGTTTTTCATGTCCTCTTCACTCAAGGTGGAGGCAATTCCCATCATGATGGCGTTAGCACGTTTGCCGGATTTGTACTCTGTCAGTTGCTTGACCAGATATTCAGGATGTTGCTGGGCTAATTTCGGATTGCCGGGCGTCCCCGAATTGCCATCCACACCGTGACAACCCGCACACACGGCAAAACTGGCCTGGCCTTTCGCCACATCGGGCTTGTAAGCAACGGGCACTGCTTTTGCAGGCGCCGCGTTGGCAGCTTCAGGCTTGGCTGCATCAACAGCAAAAGCACTTGCAGCAGAAAAAGACAGAACAATGCCGAACGCGGCATTTAAAAAAGAGGTGGCAAACAGCTTCATGTCGGGGGATGCTTTAATGGTTATCACAAAGTCGGGACTGCCTGATTTTACAATGGGAACAAGGCGCACCTTGCTTCTGGGGTATTGCGCAGCCCACCAACACACCATGACCACACTCACCCAACCGGCCGCGCCCGACACCAGGCCTGACCCCAAAATTGCATTGGGCTGGCTGCATACTGCCAAATTTTTGACGACTGCACCCGAGCTGAAGCACCTGCCGCGCCTGGAAGTGCCTGAAATTGCATTTGTGGGCCGGTCCAATGCCGGTAAATCCACCTGCATCAACACGCTGACGCAGCAGCACCGGCTGGCCTATGCGTCGAAAACCCCGGGCCGCACACAGTCCATCAACCTGTTCACGCTGGGCAAGCAGGGCGTGACAGATGCTGTGCTGACTGACTTGCCTGGCTACGGCTATGCGGCAGTCCCGAAAGAAGCCAAGCTGCGCTGGCAGCAAGTCATGGGCAACTACCTGCAAACCCGGGACAACCTGAAAGCCGTGGTGCTGATGTGCGACCCGCGCCGGGGCATGACAGAACTGGATGAAATTTTGCTCGATGTCATTCGCCCCCGGGTTCAAGAAGGCATGAAGTTTTTGATCTTGCTGACCAAGTCTGACAAGCTGAACAAAACCGAGGGCGCCAAAGCCTTGCAGATTGCCCGGCTCAATGCTGCAGGTGGCGACGTCAAGCTGTTTTCAGCGCTGAAAAAGCAGGGTGTTGAAGAGGTGGCGCAACATTTGTGGGACTGGGCGCATCCAGAGGTGAAAGATCTGTAAATTTAGGGCAAAAAGGCGTATTGCCCAATTAAAATGTGCGCTAGCAGCTACTTAATATATAGCAATATGATTGATTTGTACCAGCAGCTTTTACCCCACGGCATCACGCTGTCGTGCCGAAGTGCAGGTGAAAAAGGGCGTCCCGTGCTGGTGTTTTTGCACGGCTTTCCGGAAGCGGCATTTGTATGGGATGCATTGCTCAATCACTTTGCCCAACCCGAAAATGGTGCTTACCGCTGCATTGCACCCAACCTGCGGGGTTTTGAGCAGTCAAGCGCACCTCTTGATGTCAGCGCCTACCGGCCCAGACATCTGGTGCAGGACATTGCGGCCCTGATCGCGATGGAGGGAGGCCAGATTGAATGTCTGGTGGCGCATGACTGGGGGGGTGCGCTGGCCTGGAATCTGGCTGCCAGTGCGCCGCAACTGATTGAAAAACTCGCCATCGTCAATTCGCCTCATCCAGGCACGTTTTTGCGGGAGCTTCAGCATTCGCCTGCCCAGCAAAAGGCCAGCGCTTACATGAACTTCTTGATCCGGCCAGACGCGGAACAACTGCTGGCAGAAAACGATTTCCGGCGCCTGTTTGAATTTTTCATGCCGCTTGCGCTGGTCGATGGCAAAGCCGGACCGCGAACAGCGCCTGCCTGGCTGACCGATGCAGTTCGCGCCCAGTACCGCGATGTGTGGCAGCGCGGATTGACCGGGCCGCTGAACTATTACCGTGCATCGCCTTTGCGGCCAGGCCCGGACATTGCCCAATTGGTGATTCCGCGTGAACTGCTGGATGTACATCTGCCAACGCTGGTGTTGTGGGGCATGGGCGACATTGCCCTGCCGCCTGGGCTGCTTGACGGGCTCGCCGGGTTTGTTCCTCAAATGCAGCTCGAACACATTGAGGGCGCAACCCACTGGGTTATTCACGAGCAGCCTGCGCTTGTGGCACATCGTTTGCAAAAGTTTTTAGATTCTGGCAACTAAAATTTAAATAAAACAGGCTTCTAGCGCATATAAAACGGGCGCTGGCAGCTACTTTTTATATAGCAGATGCTGCGGTGAATGAAATCCTGGCCTGGGTGTGCAAGCGACCCGGGGGAACACACGAAATCTGTCACCTGGCAGCAGTTTTCGGTTTTCGGTTTTCGGTTTTCGGTTTTCAGTTTTCAGTTTTTTAATAGACATCGGGCATCCCCACAGGCCGGGTCTTGAACCGCTTGTGCACCCAGTAATATTGCGCGGGTTGCGTGTTGATGTAGCCCTGCAGTTGCTGGTTCATAAAAGCGGTATCGGCCAATGCATCGTCTGTAGGGTAGTTTTGCCAGGCAGGATGCACCCGCACGTTGTAGCCCGTAGGCGTCATTTCTGCAACGACAGGAACCACTTTGGCGCCACCCAGCCGTGCAAAGCGCGCCAGCGACGGCACAGTTGCGGTCGGCACACCGTAAAAAGGCACAAACACCGAGTCGTTGGGGCCAAAATCCATGTCGGGCAACAGGTACAGAGGCTGACCTGTTTTGATGGCAGAAATGATCGGTTTGACGCCATCAACCCGACCAAACAGACGCAGGTTGCCAAAGCGCCTGCGCCCACGCAATATCCATCGGTCAACCAGTCTGTTCGACTGGTCGGTGTAGATGGTGGTAGAGGGGCGCGGCACGCGCAGTGCAACGCCGGCCCAGGCTGCATCAAGCCCGACAAAATGAGGCAGAAAAATCACAGTTGGCGCTGTGCCTTGCAGTTCATTGACCGCGCCGTTCAGGCTGATACGCCGCTGAACCCAGCTGACCGGTGCGTGCCATATCCAGCTTCTGTCGAGCCACGCCTGGGCAAAATAAACAAAGGTTTGCAGTGTCAGCCGCCGTATTTCTGGCGTGGGCAGCTCCGGAAAGCATAGCATCAGATTGGCTTTTACAACC
This sequence comes from Polaromonas sp., assembly GCA_025362315.1. GTDB lineage: Bacteria > Pseudomonadota > Gammaproteobacteria > Burkholderiales > Burkholderiaceae_C > Polaromonas. Next base: position 9,615 of record JANYGP010000037.1, on the reverse strand, counting down.
CGTCGGCGCGCGCCTACCAGCGCGTACAACACCCATCCCAATGCACATCCCATCAGCCTGACCAAGCCCAATGGCAGCAGGGCCAGCATGCGCATAAAGACAATGCCGCCACGCGTTACAAATCGGCTGGCCAGCTGGCGCAGCGGTCTCAAGACTTGCCTTTGTGGGCTGGATGTTCAAGTGCAGATTCTTGCCGCGGAGTTTTGTAACGGCTGTAACCCCACAAGTATTGTCCTGGTTGGCTCAGCACAATGGTTTCAATGGATTGGTTGATGCGGGTCACGATGCCGGGCAGGTCAGGGTTAGCGGGCAGCTTGACCGCGGGACGGATTTTAACGATGTAGCCACGCCCCCAGGGCAGCCTCTCGCAGCTCACAGGGAGCAAAGCCGCACCGCTTTGCATGGCCAGTCGGGCAGCCAGTGTCATGGTGTACGCACTTTTGCCAAAAAACGGCGCCCAGATGCCCAGGCCTTCCGGTGGTACCTGGTCTGTCAGCACAGCTGTGGCGCGCCCTGCTCTGAGGGCCTTGTGCATGGCCTTGATGGCGCCTATGGAAGCCGGCAACACCGACAGGTGCGGACGCTGGCGCGTTGCTCTTTCTATCTCCGCCAGCCACGCCTGCCGTGCCGGCCGGTAAATGGCAGTGATGGTGCCGTATTGCGGGCCAAACACCTCAGCCAATGCTTGCGGACCCAGCTCAAAACTGCCGCAGTGGGGGCCAAAAAATATCACGCCTTTGCCGCGTGCAAACGCCTGATGTGCAAGCTCCAGCCCTTGGACTTCTACATTGTTCAAACAAGATTCAGCATAAGGCCGCAGCCACAGCCGCGGCAGCTCTGCGGCAAAGCGACCAGCTTCTGCAATGGCGGGCCTGGCAACATCAAACGGCACACCTGCCTGAGCCGAATTGCTGCGAAAACGCCGGCGATACGCAGGGCTGAAAGCCCAGACTCCCCAACCCAATAGGCCGCCCAACGCATGCAGCACACCTGGCGGCCAAACAGAGAAAAATCGGAACACCCAGAGCATGAATCAGGAAAAATAAAATGTTTGGCTGCGACCTATAATCGGGGCGTCGTTGAGTTATTTGAACAACTTGCAGAGCGACGTTAAACCAACCTGCTAAAGCGTTCGCCAAAGCATTCCGCTGGCAACGCGCCCAGCAACCAATGGAGTGTAATGACATGGCGAACGATTTTCTCTTTACGTCTGAATCCGTTTCTGAAGGCCACCCCGACAAGGTCGCCGACCAGATATCTGATGCCATCCTGGACGCCATCTTCAAGCAGGACCCACTTAGCCGCGTGGCAGCTGAAACGTTGACCAACACTGGCCTGGTGGTGCTGGCCGGTGAAATTACCACCAATGCGCATGTTGATTACATTCAGGTGGCGCGCGACACCATCAAGCGCATTGGCTATGACAACACCGACTACGGCATTGACTACAAAGGCTGCGCGGTCATGGTCTGCTATGACAAACAGAGCAACGACATTGCGCAGGGTGTTGACCACGCAAGTGACGACCACCTGAACACAGGCGCCGGCGACCAGGGCCTGATGTTTGGTTATGCCTGCGACGAAACGCCCGAGCTGATGCCCGCCCCGATTTACTATGCACACCGGCTGGTCGAGCGCCAGGCACAGCTGCGCAAGGACGGCCGACTGCCCTTTTTGCGGCCCGATGCAAAGAGCCAGGTCACGATGCGCTACGTGGATGGCAAGCCGCACAGCATCGACACCGTGGTGCTGTCCACCCAGCACAGTCCGGACCAGAGCGAAACGCCAAAGAAAATGAAAGCGTCTTTCATTGAGGCGATCATTGAAGAAATCATCAAGCCTGTGCTGCCCAAGCACATGCTGACAGAACAAACCAAATATTTGATCAACCCAACCGGCCGCTTTGTCATCGGTGGCCCACAAGGCGATTGCGGCCTGACCGGACGCAAAATCATTGTGGACACCTACGGCGGTGCCTGCCCGCACGGCGGCGGCGCCTTCAGCGGAAAAGACCCCAGCAAGGTGGACCGCTCGGCTGCCTACGCTGCACGCTACGTTGCAAAAAACATTGTGGCAGCCGGCCTGGCCAAGCAGTGCCAGATTCAGGTGGCATACGCCATCGGTGTCGCCAAGCCCATGAATGTGACGGTTTACACCGAAGGCACCGGCGTGATGAACGACGAAAAGTTGTCGGCGCTGGTGCAAGAGCACTTTGACCTGCGCCCTAAAGGCATCATTCAAATGCTGGACCTGCTGCGCCCCATTTACGAAAAGACAGCAGCATACGGCCACTTCGGACGCGATGAACCAGAATTTACTTGGGAAAAAACGGACAAGGCTGCAGCCCTCAAGGCTGCAGCCGGCCTGTAAGGCCTTGAGCAAAGCGAGCAAGTTTGTTTTTCAGCGAAGGCTAACTTCGCAAAGCGAAGTTAAGGGCCATAGTCCCGGTGACGAAGCTAACGTACTGATAGAGCTGTCGCCTTAAAGGCTGCAGTCGGCCTGTAAAGCCTTAGCAGTGCGAATTGATTTGCCTTTTCGCGCATGCACTGAGCTGCTGGCTAATCCAAAGCAGGCAAACCCAAAGTCATCCACCCGTCCCCTTGCGCCAGAGGCACGCCACCTGACAGCGCCAGTGCCCCAACATCTGCCCAGCTGATCATGCGGTATTTGGGAACAGCTTCCAGCATGGCTGCAGGCCTGGCACCGTCATTTGGCAACATGCGGACATGCAACTGCATTTGCTCCGGCACCGCATTGGCCCTGGCAGCTGGAATCAAGGTCACTTCCAGGGTTCCGCCGTCAACATGCTGGTCACAAAACGCCAGCAACGCCGCTATAAAAACGCTGCGAAGAAATGCCAGTGAGGCAGTTGCTGAATCATCTTCAATACCATTTGTCAGCGTGAGTGAATTGCTGAAAAGCTCCATCGCCAGCAACGCGGCAGACTGGTCTACAAAACTGCGCAAACCCATTTGAATATCTTCGCTGGCCGCAACCCATCCCAACGCACTCAGGCAGCTGGTGCTGGCTTCCTTGAACACCTTGTTGACAGACGTGACGTTTTTCGCAATGGCCTGAAGGTCTGGGTCAGTGGTTTGCAGGCGCTTTTCCAGCACCATCAAGAGCATGCGGGCGGGCTGCATTGCGCCCGCTACTTCGTGCCGCAAAACAGGCATCAGGCGGTTTAGCACTGCGTAGTGTGCTGCCTCTGCCAGCCGATCGTTCAGGCTTGCAGCGGACAGGGTTGCCGCATGAACTGCAGTGCGAAAGTGTGGGGGATTGGTGGTGGGCATCATCGGCTTATTTAAAATCAAAAGCTTTCATCAGGAAACCCTGCAAACTTGCAAGAAACCGCGAACTGGCAAACATGTCATCTGTCAATCCGGCCGATTTTGCAGCCCGGCCAGCATTTGCTCAAGCGCAACTGGATCCATTGGTTTGACCAGGTGGTGGTCAAAGCCCGATTCCAGCGACCTGCGCCTGTCCTCGTTCTGACCCCAGCCCGTCAAGGCAATCAAAAATGGTTTGGCTTTTCCCGACTGTTCCCGGATGCGCCGACAGGCGTCATAGCCATTGAGCTTGGGCATGCCAATGTCCAGCAAAACAAAGTCAGGCTGAAACTGGGTCGCCACTTCAACTGCTTGCAGACCATCATTTGCAGTTCGAACTTCATAAGCAATGAGCGTTAAAAACGTGGCAAGACTGCTGGCAGCGTCCGTGTTGTCGTCGGCGACCAAAATACGCTTCAATGCTGGTGAAGGTGAAAGCTGGTTGTCGCCGGGCGACAGGTTTTTGTCTTGAACTTCTGGGTCCATCACTGGCTTTGCTGTTGACGTTGCTGTGGCTGCAGGCAGCCGCTTGCCTTGATCATCGAACTGCTGGTTTCCACTGCGTTGTCAAGAACGACCGCCAATTCAACCCGCTGCTTTCTCAACTCAAGTTTGCCCAGGCTGATGCGGCTCACGTCCACCAGGTGCACGATCTTCCCCAGCTGGCGCTCCATCATGCCAAGGCATTGATCAATGGAAGCGGAATCATTGCCTGCCAGCCGCATGATTTGCAAACCATTTCGAATCGGCGCCAAAGGGTTGCGCAACTCATGAGCCAGCGTTGCCAAAAACTTATCCTTGCGCTGATCAGCTGCCAGCAACTGGGCAGCGTGATGGCGCAGACTCTCTTCAAGCCGCTTGCGATCGGAAATATCACGTATGTTGCACTGGATCACCGTGTCGCCCGCCTGCCCATAGACATTGCTGACAAACTCCACATTCAGCCGCTGCCCCGCCTGGGTTTCCAGCGGCAGATCCTCGTAGCGGATATACCTGTTTTTTTGCAGCTCGCGCATAGCCGCCTTGTTGGCCTCGACGCCCTTGAACAGCCCGATTTGCCAAAGCTCCAGCCCCAAAAACTGATCGTGTGAATACCCGAGCATTTGAGCAATAAAAGGATTGGCATCGGTGATTTTTGCACTGTGCGCATCCAGTATCAAGATACCGTCTTTGGCGGATTCAAAAAGCCGCCGATACCGCACCTCTGACTCTCTGATTTTTATCTGCGATTGGCGCTGCTTTGTGATGTCCGCATGAACGCCCTCCCACTCGGTGATTTTCCCATTTTTGTCAAACACCGGGACGGCGCGAACCGAGCAAATCCGCCAACTGCCGTCGTGCCTGCGTACCCTGTGCTCATCTTCAAAAATCGTTTGATCTGCCAAAGCCTTTTGCCAGGCTTTCATAGTGCCAGCGACATCATCGGGGTGAATTGTCTGAGTCCAGCCATGCCCCTGGTAACTTTGCTGGTCCTGTCCGGTAAATTTGGACCATGATGTCTGCTCGCCCACTGTCAGGCCTTCAGCGTTGGCCGTCCAGACAATGTTGCTGACCAAACCAACGGCCGCCCGAAACCTGGCCTCGCTGGACCGCATTTCGGCTTCTACCTGCTTGGTGTTGCTCAGTTCAACAATGACTGACATGCCCTTGCTGTCACTGCCTTCAAAGCAGACGCCAGCAATCAAAATCGGTACACAGGTGCCATCCTTGCGAAAATATTCTTTTTCGTAGGCTGCTGCGCTGCCCACTTTGCGAATCTGGGCAATGCCTTCATCGTTGCGTTCGGTCCACTCAGGTGGCGTCATGGCACGAAAATCGAGCAGCCCGGCAGCAACATCCTGCTGTGAATACCCCACCATGTTCAGGAAATAATTGTTCGCAGAGGTGATCAGTCCGCGGTCAAAGTCCCACTCAATCATGCCAACGGTCTGGGTGTCGAAAATACGCCGAAACCGCTCGTCTGCCTGCAGACGCGCGCTGGCCTGCCGCTTGGCCTGCGTGATGTCGCTATACAAAACGCACAAACCGCCGTCCGCACCGGGGTATAACTTCAAGGCGTTCCAGGTGTCTACCGGCTCAGCGTAGGTTTCAAATTCAATCGTGACGCGTTCGGTCATGGCCCGCCGAAACTGCTGCTCCAGCGGTGTGCCGATGCTCTCGGGGTAAATCTCCCATTGGGTTCGCCCCAGCAGCTCCTTGCGACTGATATTGGTAATTTTTTCGCCTGCATTGTTGATGTAAGTAACCCGAAAATCCCGGTCAAATACGCACAGCCCCTCAGTCAGGCTTTCCATCAGGGCAACGACCCGCTGATTGGCCATCTGCTCGGTTGCCTGCGTTAGCTGCAACTGCATTTCGATGCGTCGTTGCTCGGTAATTTCCTGCACGATGGCGCCAACCCCGTTTGTCTGGCCACCAGGGCCCCTCACCGGAAACCAGCACACCTGCCAGATACGCTTGACACCGGGCTCTTTGGGGGTTTCGCCTTCAACAACACAGTCTGAGATGACAACGCCCTCGTTGATAACCTTGTTAAAAACAGGCGCTGTTTGTTCATACAAATTGGGAACGATTTCCTTGTAAGTTTTTCCTATGTGCTCCTGGACAGAAAGGCCGTTGGACGCCGCCAATTGTTCGTTGATATGTACATAACGCATGTTTGCATCGAACACAAGAATGCCCACTGGCGCAGAAGCGATAAAACTGCTCAATGTCGCTGGAAAAGTCTCTGCAGCTTTTTTTGCAGCCCTACCTTCAGCGCCAGCCGTGGTGACATCGCGCAAATCTGCACCTGACTGGCGCAATAACGCCAGTGCGGCTCCGCTTTTTCAAGCTGAAGGCGCAGCAAAGTGTTTTCCTCAATCAGGGTTACTGGCGCGCTGCTTGTGGATGTCAAGACTGCTACTCCGCATTCATCGAAAATCAGCCTAGGGACCAGCAAAAAGCAATTCAGTCAATTTGTCAAAAAGCCAAAGTCAGGCCTGAGCTATTTTGAAAGGTGCCCGGAGGTCATCAATCCGTGGTGGTTTGTCGCGCAACAACTTCTTGTTGAGCAGCTCGAAAAGATACCATTTTTTTCGTACGGCGTATGTATACGCGCTGTCAGACAAGCGCTTGTATTTTGCAAATTCTGTAGGGCTTGTGTTTGTAGTTTGGCAATTCGCCTTGATGCCTACCTCTGCAAATAACCAAGCGCCAGTTTGCCTGCGGTTGCCGCAATTGCACTCACCATCGAACCCCAGGCCATGTCAACAAAAGTCAGGCCCAACGGCCAGTCTTTGATGACTGCCAGGTTCGTCAGGTCATAGGTTGAATAGGCAAAAAAACCAAACAGCGCGCCCATGAGTGCTGCTTTCCACACAAGACTGTCAGCTTGCGGCAGCACCGCAAACACAAGCAGCCCGACCGGAAACAACAAATAAAAAGCAGCAGCCGCCCATAAATTGGGACTGCTGCTCATCAATGCCCCCATACCGTCGGCATAAATTGATTTTGCAACGACGCCCAGCCACAAGGCATCCAGGACCAGCATGGTTAAAAAGACAGCTGCGTAAGTTCCTAAATTGATCAACATGTTTTACCTAATCTTTCCTGAAATTTACCAAGCATTTATGAACAGGTGGTGCGGGTTTCATGCAATTGCAAGCTGCATTTCGAATATAGCGTTTTCTACTACAAATTGTTTACACTTTGCTACACTCGACGACACCATCCACCCCACTTCAGTTCGATGTCCTTTTTATCTTCAACATTTTCACTTTGGCTGCTGCCTGTTGCCATTGTCATCCTGTTTGGATTGGGCATAGTTGCTTCGGCATTCTGGACCCGACGCCAAGCACGGAATCGCCGGAGGGCTCCCAGCGACTGGCCTCTGACGCCTCGGGCCATCATCAATTCGGAAGAACGCAAAATCTGGCGCTGGCTTGAAATGGCTTTCATCGACTATTCAGTCATGGTCAAAATGCCGGTGACCCGTTTTTCTACCCCCAATACCAAACAGCAGGGCATTTACTGGTACGAATTGCTCAGCAGTTTGTATTGCAGTTTCACCGTCGTGCGGGCCGATGGGCAAGTGGTTGGCTGTATTGACCTGCCATCCCGTTCCGGCATCAGCAAATCCCAGCGGATGAAAGCATCGTTGCTGGAAAAATGCAAAATCCCCTATGTTGTGCTGCAAGCCGGTGTGCAACCCACTGTTGCGCAAATCAGGATTGTGTTTTTGGGAGAATCACAAGCCATGCCGCGTGACATCCGGCAAGCTGAAGCCATGAACACAGCAAGCTCCAGCTTGCGAGATTCCATTTCACGCAACCGGCAAACCCGCCAGGCACACACGCAGTCGGCCAGACCGTCCAAGACCGGACCTGCAGAAAGTGCAAACTCTGACTTTTCAGGCATACCGTCCAGCGGTTTGTCTGCATTTTGGCAAGATGATTCATTCATCATGCCACTTGACAGCCGCTCTTCGCCTTTAAAAGTTAGTGCCCACTAAGCGTGGAATGTAAGCGCTGATTCATTTTCAGCCAAGCTTGAGCCATTAACAATGCTCTTGAAGCCTGGTTTCAGTGCCTTTTGGTTGCACAAAAAACCAGGTTGACTTGAAAAGCTCGCAGAACAGCACTATCATTGGCACTCGACGTATCTGAGTGCTAACAAGCGACTCACGTCGCCATTTTGCTGCTGTCATTCTGAATTGAACGGCGCAGTTGAACTTTTAAATGACTGATTTTTAACTGGAGAACCCATGAAACTTCGCCCTTTGCATGACCGCGTGATTGTCAAACGCGTCGAAAACGAAACCAAAACTGCCTCAGGTATTGTCATTCCAGACAGCGCCGCTGAAAAGCCCGATCAAGGTGAAATTTTGGCGGTCGGCCCCGGCAAGAAAAACGACAAAGGTGAATTGCAGCCTGTTGGCGTCAAGGTCGGTGACCGCGTTTTGTTCGGAAAGTACAGCGGGCAAACGGTCAAAGTTGACGGCGACGAGTTGCTGGTCATGAAAGAAGAAGATTTGTTCGCTGTTGTTGAGAAGTAATCTATTTACTATCAATTGAATAGCTGCTTGCGCACATATTACATGCGCTACAAGCACATTTGACCCTTATTTAACCCCTATTTAACCCATTTCAGGAGCCACACATGGCAGCAAAAGATGTAGTTTTCGGCGGCGAAGCCCGCGCTCGTATGGTTGAAGGCGTGAATATTCTCGCCAACGCCGTCAAGGTAACCCTCGGCCCCAAAGGCCGCAACGTGGTGCTGGAGCGTTCATTCGGCGCCCCAACCGTGACCAAAGACGGTGTGTCTGTCGCCAAAGAAATCGAACTGAAAGACAAGCTGCAAAACATGGGCGCGCAGATGGTCAAGGAAGTTGCTTCCAAGACGTCTGACATCGCTGGTGACGGCACCACAACCGCTACCGTGCTTGCACAAGCGATCGTTCGCGAAGGCATGAAGTACGTTGCTGCTGGCATGAACCCAATGGACTTGAAGCGCGGCATCGACAAGGCAGTTGCTGCTTTGGTTGAAGAGCTGAAAAAAGCGTCGAAAGCCACCACCACTTCCAAAGAAATTGCTCAAGTCGGCTCAATCTCTGCCAACTCTGACGAGACCATCGGCAAGATCATTGCTGACGCGATGGACAAGGTCGGCAAAGAAGGCGTGATCACTGTTGAAGACGGCAAATCACTCGAGTCCGAGCTCGACGTGGTTGAAGGCATGCAGTTTGACCGTGGCTACCTGTCACCGTACTTCATCAACAACCCAGAAAAGCAGTCCGCGATTTTGGAAAACCCGTTTGTGCTGCTGTACGACAAAAAAATCAGTAACATTCGCGACCTGCTGCCTACGCTAGAGCAAGTCGCCAAAGCTGGCCGCCCACTGCTCATCATTGCTGAAGAAGTTGATGGCGAAGCCCTGGCAACGCTGGTGGTCAACACCCTGCGCGGCATTTTGAAAGTGGTGGCTGTCAAGGCTCCAGGCTTCGGCGATCGCCGCAAAGCCATGCTGGAAGACATCGCCTGCCTGACAGGCGGCAAGGTCATTGCAGAAGAAGTCGGCATGTCGCTTGAAAAAGTGACGCTGGCGGACCTGGGCCAGGCCAAGCGTATCGAAGTCAGCAAAGAAAACACCATCATCATTGACGGCTCTGGTGCGGCTGCCGACATCGAAGCACGCGTCAAGCACGTGCGCGTTCAAATCGAAGAAGCGTCAAGCGACTACGACCGTGAAAAACTGCAAGAGCGTGTGGCCAAGTTGGCTGGCGGTGTTGCCGTGATCAAGGTCGGCG